>JBEAVK010000296.1:0-15631 GCA_041160955.1 Bacteroidota bacterium | reverse complement strand
GCCCAAAACCGATTCCCCCAACCCGAGAAGCGAAAAAAAGAAATTGTCGTAATTTGCATATAAGACCTTATAGGCCGTTGTAACACAACAACCCCTTATAAGGTTTTGGTAGGTGCGCGATAAGGCTCAAAAGGAATAGTCATCAATCGTTTCAAATTGGAATGCTCTTCGGGTGCGGTATGGGTATCTATACCAAAAATAATTTTATCCTGCGGAAGCCATGCGTACGTACGGAATGCGCGATCCCATATTGAAAAAATATTTCCAAAATTGGAATCCGTATAAGGCAACATATAATGGTGGTGTACGCGGTGCATTCCGGGCGTTACCAATATCCAAGACAATATTCGATCCAGTTTTTCAGGAAAAATAATATTGGCATGGTTGAATTGCGACAATGCCGCTGAAAAACTTTGGTACATCATAATGATCCACCAATCGGCACCGACAATAATGGCACCAGCGGTCGTAAACACAAACCGGAATACGCTCTCGCCTGGGTGGTGGCGATTGGCAGATGTGGTATCCACATTCGGATCGGTATGGTGGATCAGGTGAAAACGCCACATCCATTTTACTTTATGCTCCGTCCAATGCACAAAGTATGCACCGATCAAATCCAGTAAAAGCAAGCCAATAATCATGTATAACCATATTGGCATGGTTGGCAACCATTGCAATACTCCAAAGTGGTTAGAAACCGCCCAGGCACTACCTTCAAGCAACAAAAAAGCCAAGCAAAAATTGACAATAATAGTTGTTAGCGTAAACAACAGATTGATGCCAGCATGTTGCATTTTGTCATAATTGCGGCTAAACATTGGAATCCCGCTCTCTAACAAAGAGAAAAAAGTAAGTCCGCCCACGAGTATGAGACTGCGGTGAGCAGATGGGATATGCTCGAAATATTGGATAATTTGCTCCATATTACTATTTTTACTAAATAATTCTAATCATGGGTTGAAATGTATAGTAGATTGACTTTCAGATACTTGCGAATGGACGTTTACGAAACCTTGAAGGTTTCGTAAACGTAACGCCTTGAAAATCACTGTTTTGATCCAATCCATTATTCGCGTAAATAATGCATATTATGCTAAATGAATAAATTTTTGCCAGTTTAAGGCTACATCTCGTTCCTTACCACTCTTTACAGCCACACTTCACCTCTATTGCCTCACTTGTAGCCTTTGGCAAATACCGTTCTGTTGCAATCAAAGTGGCACGCAGTAAAGCGGCAGTCGGGTCGTTTGCTTGGGATATAATGGGATAATATGCCGATTGAAAATAAGTAAAAGCGGCAAAAGTCTGGTTCAGTTCGTCGGGTTTACCAACGAAATAGGTAGCCCACTAGGGGCCGCTTCCGTTTTATTCCGTTTTTAGTTTTTTTGATTTTGACGGGTTCGCTTGGAGAGCCGGGTGCATGGTAGCGGTTGTACGACACAATGGAATAGGTATAATATTCGCCATCGCGGAGGTTTTGATCCGCAAATTTCCAATCTTTTTCCTCCGCACCATAAGTTGTGATGCCGATCAAGTTCTTTGGATCATCAAAATTACCTAATTCGTCGCCATTGAACCTAAAAACACCAAAATAATAAGGCATTTCTTCGTAACTAAGTATTTCGCAGGCATTCCAAGTGAGTTTGAGTGAATCGCGGTTGCCTTTTACCCGACAGAATTGCGCGGATACGGGTGGTGTTTTAAACTTAGTGGCCACTTGAGGCATAAACGCAAGATTTTTGAATACCGTCTGGCGCAAGGAATCCTGCACTTTTAAAGTGTTATTGAGCAGCGGTTTAGTCGAAAAGAATAAACTGCCATTTACCCCAGGAGTCATACGGTTGAGTTCTACTTGTCGATTGGTTTGGTCGGCTTGGTTCCAGTTAGGGTCTTTGTATTGTGTGCCATTACCTACTTTATAGATGGCGTGTCCTATGTACAATTGCTTGCCATAAGTATGCTTGCTCCACCAGTCCACCAGCGTGCGGTAATCAGCAGCAGGAAAACCAATACTCCAATATATCTGCGGTGCTACGTAATCAATCCAGCCTTTTTGCAGCCAATTGAGTACGTCGGCATATAGGTCATCATAGCAGGTAAGTCCGGCATTGGTATTGGAGCCATTCGGGTCGCGGCTGGCATTGCGCCACACACCAAATGGGCTTACGCCAAAGCGCACCCAAGGTTTTACGGATCGGATCGTCTCGCTTACCCCTTTCATCAATTGGTTGATATTATCGCGTCGCCAATCATAAATATTAGAAAAACCGCGTGGATTGGATACAAACTGGTCGTAATCATCAATAGATTGGCCTGCTTCTGGGTATGGATAAAAGTAGTCGTCGAAATGAATACCATCCACATCATAACGCACCACAATATCGCGTACTACATTTTCCAAGTATTTTATCACCAGTGTATTGGCTGGGTTAAAATAATATTTATTACCGTATTTAAAGAACCACTGTGCTTTGCGCTCTTTGGAAAGCGAGCGCAGTGGGTGCGTGGGTGCAAGGCTGGCAGTATCCGAATCGGTGGTAGCACGGTATGGATTGAGCCATGCGTGCAACTCCATCCGGCGTTCGTGAGCGGCTTTCACCATATATTCCAATGGGTCGTACTCCGGGGCTGGACCTACGCCTTGTTTACCCGTAAGGTATTTGCTCCAAGGCGCCAATGAGGTGGAGTACAACGCATCAGCAGCGGGGCGGACTTGAACAAATACCGCATTCATACCCATAGATTTGAGCACGCTTAGGATACTATCAAATTCACTTTTTTGCTGCGCCACGGAAAGGTTGGGCGACGAAGGCCAGTCAATATTGGCCACAGAAGCAATCCATGTTCCGCGCATTTCTGCGATAGGCGATAATGGCTTTATTTGAGCATTTACCCAGTTATAGAGTATAACAGATAAAAAAAGCAGGCTTAAAAGTCTTTTTTTCATATTTTACGGATTGTAAGGCATGATTTTAAAATAAAACGGCTCGTTTTTCGGTCTTATTTTGTCTATCATTTCTAAAATGGTTGTTGCAATTGGGGCAAATGTAAACAACTTATTAGATATACTCCAAAATTCGCGTTTCAATCCGCTTTAACGGATCTGCTGAAGTATCTCTTTGGAAAGTCCGCCCGGTTACTTTTTCGTATAGTTCGATATACCGATCACTGATTTCAGCGACAAACTCGTCGGGCATAACAGGCATTACCTGTCCATCTTTACCTTGGAAACCATTAGCCATGAGCCATTCACGAACAAATTCTTTACTGAGTTGGCGTTGGCGTTCGCCTTTTTGTTGGCGTTCTTCGTAGCCATCGCCATAGAAATAGCGGGAACTATCGGGGGTATGTATTTCGTCCATCAAAACGATTTGGCCATTATGATAACCAAACTCGTATTTGGTATCCACCAAAATTAAATTTTGTTTTGCGGCCATTTCCGTGCCGCGTTGGAATAAAGCACGGGTATATCGCTCCATGGTTTGATAATCTTCGCGGGGTACTAAGCCTTGTGCCAAAATATCTTCTTTGGAAATATCCTCATCGTGGCCTTCGTCGGCTTTGGTGGTTGGGGTGATAATGGGTTCGGGGAAGCGGTCGTTCTCGCGCATTCCTTCGGGCATAACCACGCCACAGAGTACGCGTTTGCCTTCTGCGTAGGTGCGTGCTGCGTGACCCGCCAAATAACCACGGATCACCATTTCTACCCGAACGGGTTCGCAACGCTGCCCAATAGCCACATTGGGATCGGGTGTGGCGATGAGCCAATTGGGGCAAATATCGCGTGTGGCATCGAGGAAATAAGCGGCAATTTGGTTCAAAACCGCACCTTTATAAGGAATTGGGCGTGGTAAAATATGATCGAATGCCGAAATCCGATCCGATGCGACCATGATTAATCGGTCGCCAACGGAGTAAACATCGCGTACTTTGCCTTTATAAAAGGCCGTTTGACCCGGTAAATTAAAATTTGTAGATGGTATAGCCTGCATGTGAAATATTAAATGCACACCAGTGGTGGTGCAAGATGCAGCAAAGGTATATAAAATTGAAAGTTGGTGTGTATTTTTGTGTGGATAATGAATAAGGTACGATAAAAACAACTTTAATTTTCAGTAAAGGCATATTTATTATCCGAAAAGTCCGTATCTTTGTAGAAATTTAGCAAAAATCAAAGCAATTCGGTATGATAGTAGAGTTTTCTGTTACAAATTTTCGTTCTATCCATCAGAAACAAGTCTTTTCTATGGTAGCCAGTAGTGCAAAAAGTAAACCAGATAATATTTTTGAGCATAATATATCCAATGGAGATACGGTTACGTTGACGAAAGCAGCTGTTATTTATGGCGCAAATGCCTCTGGAAAATCGAATATGATGAGGGCTTTATGGGCACTTCGTAACCTCGTCACAACTTCTGAGAGGATAAAGATAAATGAACCGCTGAGTGCATACGATCCATTTCTTTTTGATGCGGTATCTGTGAAAGAGCCAACGATGTTTGAAATCATTTTTATTGCTAAAAACAATGAAAAATACCGATACTCAATATCGTTCAATGCGCAGGAGATACTAAAAGAAGAACTGTTTTCGTATCCAAAAATCAAAAAACGTGAATTATTTACAAGACCTTATGAAATATTGGAAAAGGATAACAATATCCATATCGGACGCTTAGGAAAGGAACTCAATCACAAGAAGTATGAGATGCATAAAAAGATACCATTTCTTTCTTTATTTGGCAATGCAAACACTTATCACAAGGATATTTCTCCTGTTTACACTTACTTTGAAGGCTTGGGAATTTGGAACGTTGCAAATTTTGGGCCAATAGATATGCTGGTGAGTACTATAAAGTCGGATATTCAGAAAGAGGAAAATGGGTGGCTTAAAGAAAAAATAGAAGAATTAGTAAGGGCTTGTGATACGCAAATTCAGGGGTTTCAACTGGATAAGGATGGCAAAACTTTTGACATTAGATCAATAGAAGAAGTAGAAAATAATGATCAAAAGCAATATAAAATTGTAGAAAATGAGGTATTATTTGCCACGCATTTCGTTTATGAAAACAGTATAAAAACAGGAACAGCAAACCTGCCTTTTAAAGAAGAATCATTAGGTACAAATCGGCTATTTGCATTGGGCGGGTTGATATTGAAAACGCTAAAAACGGGAGGAACAATTATTTTTGATGAATTAGATACAAGTTTACATCCTTATGTATCTCGTTTTTTAGTTCTGTTATTCTTAGATCCAATGAGCAACCCACATAATGCACAATTAATTTTTACGACACACGAACCTACTCTAATGGATAGAAATTTACTTCGTGCAGATCAAATTTGGTTTGCCGATAAAAGTAACCCGTATGGGAAAACTGAAATTTTTTCAGCGCAAGATTTTGATGGTGTGCGAGAAGATATTCCATTTGACAAATGGTATATGGCAGGCAAATTTGGCGCAATTCCACAAATAAGTGAAATTAATTTTATTTCTAGTCATGCCAAAGAAGAAGCTTGAACGAGTAATTCTAATTGTATGTGAAGGGACAGCTACTGAACCCCAATATTTCAAGTGGATTGCTGAAAATCGATCTTGCACAGATGGGGCATGGGACATGGTAGACATTCATCATAGTTCAACTATTCCCAATGATATTCCTATACCTGTTAAGTCAGAACTTGGGGGTAACCGAAAAACAAGAAAATTCGAAAACCCCAATAGAAGAAAACAAAATAAACGTAATATACTAAAAGAACTCTTTGAAGATCAATATGGATCAAGTACAGGAATTGAAAAATATGAAGAAATAAAAGCTGTTCCGCTTAGATATGTTGCACACGCACGATTACTAGAAGAACGATCCAATATATATGAAGAAATATGGGTAGTCTTTGATAAAAATGGCCATAGTTATCATAAAGAAGCTTTTGAATTAGCAGAAAGAAAGGTCAATGATAAAAAAATAAATATTGCTTTTTCGAGCCGTAGTTTTGAGCAATGGATATTGTTGCATTTTGAAAAAAGTAGTAAACCTTTTGAAAAAACCTCTTGTAAAGACAATAACGGAAAACTGCTAGGTTGTAACGCCGATAAAGGTTGCCACGGAGAATTATGCTTGACTGGATATATATCTAGTAAATACCTACCCAAATACGAAAAAAGCAACAAAAATGCCGATTTAGATGATATGATGAATATACTATTATCCAAAACAATACAGGCATTTGAAAATGCAAAGTGGTTGAGACAAGAACAGCAGGAAGCATTACAGGAAAATTCAGGCCAGGTTTATATGGTCAATCCCTATACTAATATGGATATATTGGTAAAAAATCTACTGGATATCAATTAAATACGCCATGCCGTGGGCAGGAGGAGTAATTGTAATTTGCTTAACCATTAGCCCCCAAACCCGTGCCTATTTAGCAAATAAATGCCAAACTCCATTTTTTATACCACAACATAAAAATACAAAGTAGTTTTGTTGCAAAATTTATATCATTTACTTCAATCCTCATTTTTGTATTTGTCTCATGAAATATCTGTACCAATTTGCTTGTACACTTGGGTTTCTATTTCCCAGTTTACTGATAGCGCAACAGTCATTGGCGGTTCATTTTGCCCATGGCACTGAATTGTTTTCGGCTAATTTTAAAAGCGCAAGCACGGCGCAAGTGCCTGAAAACGAACTAATTAACGGTCAATATATTCGTTATATTCAAGTGTCACAAATCCCAACAGATGCACAACGCACGGCGCTCGAACGCGATGGCATCACCTTTATACACTATATTGATTTTGGTGCTTATTTGGTTGCTATCCCTCGTGGTTTTAACCTTCAAAAACTAGAAGTAATTGGTGTGCGTAGCATTGTTGTACCGGAAATTGCTTGGAAAATGCATCAAAATTTAAAAGAACGACCGTTTGGTGATTGGGCCGTGAAAGACAACCTAGTTACTGTGGTGGTACAGGTGTATCCGCATATTTCAATTGACCAAGGCTCAAGGCTTTTAGAGCAAAATGGCATTAAAATTGTCCAAAAAGGTGTTGAAAATGGCTATATCCTAGTACAATTACCCGAAAATAAAATCGCAGAAATAGCGGCTTTGCCTTATATTGAATGGCTCGAACTCACTCCACCACCCGCACAAAAAGAAGATACCAATGGCAGATCGTACCACCGTAGTAATTTGGTGGATAGCGATCATCCATTGGGTAAAAAATACAACGGAACAGGCGTAAGTACCTTGGTACGCGATGATGGAGCCGTGGGGCCGCATATCGACTATCAGGGACGATTGTATAACCAACCCAATATTGGCACCCCTGGCTCAGGTGGCCACGGCGACGGAGTTGGAGGTATTATTGGCGGTGCGGGTAATTTGGATGCAACCAAAAAAGGGATGGCGGCTGGCGCAGACATCTATGTGATAGACTATACTTCAGCATTTCAAGATGCTACCATGTCATTGGTGCAGAATAAAAATGTAACGGTGACCAATAGTTCTTACTCCGATGGATGTAATGTTGGCTATACAACAGGCACACAAACCGTTGACCAACAAGTATTTAGTAATACCAAACTCATGCATGTGTTTTCTGCGGGCAATTCTAATGGTTCCGACTGCGGTTATGGCGCGGGTAATCAATGGGGCAATATCACTGGCGGTCATAAAATAGGTAAAAACGTTATTGCAACCGCCAATTTGGATGCCAATGGGGTGTTAGCGGGTTCTTCCAGCCGAGGGCCAGTCAAAGATGGGCGACTCAAACCCGATATTTCGGCGCACGGAGCGGGGCAAAATTCAACAGATACCGATAATACTTACCAAGTATTTGGAGGTACTTCGGCGGCATCGCCGGGGATTGCTGGTTGTATTGCGCAGTTGACCAATGCTTACAAAACAATTAATAACACGACACAAGCACCTTCAGCACTCCTCAAATTGGCATTACTCAATACTGCCAACGAACTGGGCAATATCGGCCCTGATTTTAAATATGGCTGGGGTCATGTCAATAATTACCGCGCTTTGAGGGTATTAGAGCAAAACCGTTACGCTTCTGGTACTGCTACTCAAAATAGTACCACCAACCTTAATGTAACTATACCAGCAGGGACAGCACAAGCCAAACTGATGCTGTATTGGGTGGATCCTGCTGCCAGTACTTCTGCTGCAAGAGCATTGGTGAATGACCTTGACCTGACTGTAATTGGGCCTACGGGTACTATTTTCCGGCCTTGGAAACTCAATCCAGCCCCCAATCCAGTTACTTTGGATGCGCCCGCTGGTGTTGGCCGTGATTCATTGAACAATGTAGAACAGGTATCTATTACAAACCCTGCCGCTGGCGATTATACGATTCGGGTAAGAGGATTTCAAGTACCCATGGGGCCACAAAACTATTATCTCTGTTGGGAGTTTTTGGACAATAATGTTCAATTGACGTATCCTGCAGGCGGCGAGGGATTTGTACCCGGCACCATCGAAAAAATCCGCTGGGACGCTTTTGGCAATAGTGCCGCATTTACCCTAAAATATAGTACAAATGGCGGTGCTTCTTATACCACCATCAGTTCGTCGGTCAATGCCAACGTGCGCACCTTTGACTGGACAGTACCCAATATTTCCAATGGTAATATAAAATTTGCGATTATTAGAGGTACTAGCAGCGACACCACCGATTACCCCTTCACTATTGCGCCTCAGCCAAGCAATTTAACCGTTAGTCGTGTATGTCCCGACTCCATTACGCTGGCTTGGACTCCTGTACCAGGGAATAATACCTTACGTTATGATGTTTTCCAATTGGGGCAAAAATATATGGACCTCAAGGCCACCAGTACGGCAGGTGCTGATTTTATCCGTATTCCTATCACCGACCCTTTACAGGAAATGTGGTTCAGTATCCGAGCCAGCCAGCCCGATGGCTTAACAGGACGGCGTATCAATGCCATTAGGTGGCCAGGGGGCTTAAAAAACTGCGCTCAAGGCTTCGATCTCGCTATTCTTGATCTAGTATCGCCCGCCGAATCCAGTATTTTTTCCTGTGGCAGTTCTTCTAAACCCGTTACCGTAAAAATACAAAACAATGGTCAATTAGCGGTGAGCAATGCCTTAATTAGCTATACTTTGGGTACACAGCCGCCTGTTCAAAACACATTACCCATTATACAGCCCGGACAAATATTGTCTTTTACTTTTAATACCCCATTGATATTTGACCAAAATGGCCAACTTGACCTAAAAATTAATATCCCAGGTATCAATGGCGAATTATTGCTTTCAGATAATACAATCACCCGTTCTTATGACGTGGTTACAGAAGCCGCTGATATGCCGCTCACCGAGGGATTTGAAAGTTCAAACGCATTACCTTTTGGTTGGCGTATTATTAATCCCGATTCTTCCTACACATGGTTGAGGTACAGTAACGTGGTAAAAGGTAGCAATGGCCAAAATACACAGGCAATGTGGGTAGATCATTTTTCGTACGCTGATAGAGGGCAAGAAGATTATTTGACTTTGATTCCGATAGATTTGTCCAATTTTGAAGTACCTACGCTGGAGTTCGATTATACCCACGCTTCGTATGATAGTACTTATGTGGACCAATTAAGGGTAGAAGTTTTTCCCAATTGCAGTCCAACAGGCACTCCCGACATAATTTGGGCAAAAAGTGATCCCGAACTGGCCGATACCGTGACGACTAACGAATATTACCCGACTTGGGCAGGGCAATGGAACAAAATTGCGCTTTCGCTCGAAAACTACGTCGGTCAAAAGGTGATTATCCGCTTTAATGCCGTAAATGGTTACGGGAATAGTACTTTTCTGGATAATGTTGCACTCAAAAACTATACCCGTCCTGTGGCGGATTTTTCGACAAATCCTAGCATTTGTGCTGGGGCATCTGTCGTTTTTCAGGCAAATACAAGTCCAGGAGCCAATGATACTTATTCTTGGACATTCGGGCAAGGCGCACAACCCGCTACCGCCACAGGCCCGGGCCCTCATACGGTTCAATACAACACAAGTGGAAATACTATACCGCGATTGATCGTTTCCAATAACCTTGGCTTGGACACGGCTGTGCAGCAAATTGTGATTGGCCTACCACCAGTAGCAGGGTTTACGGCTTCAAATACTGATGCTATCGCCTCTTTTACCAATACCACCACCACGAATGCGGTGGGTTATATTTGGGACTTCGGGGATGGCAGCACCAGTAACCTACCTAATCCAACACATACTTTTGCAACCGATGGTGTCTATACGGTAACCTTAACGGCCACCAACGATTGTGGTAATAGTACCAGTACACAAGCACTCACCATCGTAACCCCGCCCACCGCTGGATTTACGGCAGCAAATAGTACGCAAGGTTGCGCGCCGTTGTCGGTCAGTTATTCCAATACCTCTACTACCAACGCTACAACATTCAATTGGCAGTTCCCCGGAGGCACACCAGCCAGTTCCACCATGGCCAATCCAACCATCGCATATATGACAGCGGGTACGTATTCGGCCATACTTACGGTATCCAATAGTGCAGGCAGCGATACCAGAACGCAAACTAACCTAGTTGTCGTTGATGATGTGCCAACAGTAGGTTTTACGGCCAATACCAACGATTTTTCGGTTGCTTTTAACAATACAACCGTTAATGCTACGACCTATCTTTGGGACTTTGGCGATGGCAATACCAGCACCTTGGCTTCGCCCACGCATACCTACGCCTTGGACGGTAATTACGCTGTGGTGTTAACGGCAACGAACAATTGCGGTACTACTACGGCTACTCGAACCGTGGTCATTACCACATCGCCCGTAGCAGGTTTTTCAGCAAATGTCAATACAGGATGTACGCCTTTTACTGTGCAATACAACAATAATGCTTCGGGCAATACAACAGAATGGGCATGGGAATTTCCGGGCGGTACACCTGCCAGTTCCAATCAACCTAATCCAGTGGTTATTTATCAAACCCCCGGTACTTACCCAGCCACACTCACCGTAAGTAATAGTGTGGGTAATTCGGTAAAAACCCAAACCGATTTTATCTTGGCTCAAACTGTTCCAATCACCGATTTTGACCTTGTTGTGAATGGCGCATCGGTCACGTTGACCAATACCACACAAAACGGCGTATCTTATCTTTGGGATTTTGGCGACGGCAGCACCAGCACCTCAGAATCACCTGCCCATACTTATACCAGTGATGGTGTTTTCAATATCAACCTCGTGGCTACCAATAATTGCGGTGCACAGCCATTGGAACAAAATGTACTGATTGCCACGCCTCCTACCGCTGGATTTACGGCATCCAGTACAGCGGGTTGCGCGCCACACACTGTTGTGTTTACCAATACGTCTTCTCCTAATGCAACTAGTTTTGCATGGGAATTTCCGGGTGGTACGCCAGCGTTTTCTACCGAACCCAACCCAACAGTAGTCTATCCTGATGCAGGTCTGTATTTAGTTTCGCTTAATGCTAGCAATAACACAGGTAATGATATATCGGTACAAAACGACCTAATTACGGTCTCGACTGTCCCTTCAGCGGCTTTCTCGCCGGTAATTGATGGTCTTCAGGTCAAATTTACGAATACCAGTTCCAATGCACTGAGTTATCTTTGGGATTTTGGCGATGGCAGCACCAGTAGCACCGACACAAACCCAGTACATGATTATGCCAACGATGGTATTTATACCGTCACACTTATATCTACCAATGGTTGTGGCAGCACAACAACAACGGCAACCATAACAGTGAGTACACCTTTTTTGCTCGGATATACGGCAATCAATACGAATGGTTGCGTGCCGCTAGCTGTCAGTTTCCAAAACCTATCCACACCGAATGCGGTTAATTTTTTCTGGGAATTCCCCGGTGGCACGCCAAGTACATCTACGGAACAGAATCCTACGGTGTTTTACGAGACCATGGGCTTATTTAATGTGACACTAAAAGCAACGAGCATACTTGGGGATACTGGTACGCTCGCCGCTACCGATTATATCATTGTTAATGACGTACCCTCGGCTTCGTTTATGGTACAAACGGATGAATTGACGGTTACGTTCAGCAATACCTCTCAAAATGCGACCAGTTATTTATGGAAATTTGGCGACGGCACGACGAGTACATTGGCCAATCCAACGCATACTTATTTAGTGGCAGGTACTTATACGGTGTCTTTGGAGGCCATTAATTTTTGTGGTGTTACAACGTCCTTGTCTATTATTACCCTAACGGTAGGCATAGGCGAAGCAGATGAATGGGCGGGTCATACGATCAGTATAGCACCTAATCCAAACGATGGCCATTTTACACTGCAAATAACAGGAACACCAACGGATTATTTGTCCCTCGAACTGTATAATACTTTGGGGCAACTCATTCGGCGCGATCGCTCGGATTTCAGTTCAGGTAATCTTGTACAAGACATGCACTATGGTAACTTGCCTGCGGGTGCTTATGCACTACGGGTGAGCGATGGCAGGAATGGTGTGTTGCGGCGGATTGTGGTGCAACGATAATAGGCTTAGGAAGCGCGCATTTTGTACTGTTTTTTTGAAAGATGGTATAGGATGCGTGCTTTTTTTTGACTTTGACACGATTTTGAGATAAAATATTGATAACCAACCACATAGCAATTGAGGTTTTGCACTACAAATTTTCAATTATGCCATCATCCCTTCTGATGTGCGTTCCGTTATAGTTTCGTAGTTCTCCAAGTTGTAAAGATATTTTTGTGCTGTTTTTTTTACGACAGCCGCTATTTGATGCGCTTCCAATAAAAGATATATTGTTGCGATGCATCATTCCACTATCCGGCACTAGTTCACCCCTCATTTACACTCATTCCAAACAGCGCAAAATCGTACCGAACGGGGTCTTCTGCATCAAACTCGCGCAACCGTGCCGTAAGTTCTAATACTGCTTTCCAATCCGTTTGTGGGCGGTCTAAAAGTCCCAATCTGCGCGCCACGCGTTCCACATGTACATCTAGTGGAATAAGCAACTGGCTAGGTTTTATTTGTTGCCACACACCAAAATCCACACCACGGTCGTCGCTCCTTACCATCCATCGCAAGAACATATTGAGGCGTTTGCAAGTGGAATTGCGCTCTGGCGTGGCCACATGCTTACGCGTACGAGTAGGCGCATCTGGGAGGTCAAAAAAATCGCGGTGAAACCCAATTAGGGCTTTTTCTGTATTTGCGTCATTCGGTGAGATGTGGCGGGCAAAAGCATGCTCCAGTGAAGCGTTTTTTTTGTAAAATTGTTGAAAAAACTCCAAAAAATACAAGGTATCGGTGGCTTGAAAGGTACGGTGTTTGAAATCCAAAAAACGCGCCCTGTCTTTCTCTTCGTGGTGGAGTATAAAATCATAAGGAGCGCCATCCATCAAGTCAACTAAACGATTGGTATTATTGATAATTGTTTTTCGTTGCCCCCAAGCCAGGGTGGCAGCCCAAAAGGCCGTAATTTCTTTGTCTTGCAAAAGTGCAAAACGGTGTGGGATACCAATAGGGTCATCGGCAATAAAATTGGGACGGTTATACATATTTACAGCGGCATCCAGCAGATCGCGCATCTTATGTGGCAGTTTAAAGAATGAGATTTAAATAGACATTATGCAGTGAAAAAACGTGTAAAGCACGCTAAAAGGTTTAAAATAAAATAGACTCTTTCAAAATAATTATATTTAGCGGCTTTTATGCTTAAAAAAGCTATACTTTTGCGCCGCTTTACAACAATCAACCTGACTTTCGGTTTAGTTTGTAAAGAACGGACAATTATTACATGAGAAATATTCGCAATTTTTGCATTATTGCACACATCGACCACGGGAAAAGTACGCTCGCCGATCGCTTATTGGAATACACCAACACGATCAGTAAGCGCGATATGCAGGCACAAGCATTGGACAATATGGATCTGGAGCGGGAACGTGGTATTACCATCAAAAGCCACGCTATACAGATGCGTTATATTCACCCAGCCAATGGGGAGGAATATGTTTTTAACTTGATTGATACACCGGGACACGTTGACTTTTCATACGAAGTGAGCCGTTCTATTGCCGCTTGTGAAGGTGCTCTTTTATTGGTAGATGCCTCTCAAGGTATTCAGGCTCAAACGATTAGTAATTTGTACCTCGCCGTAGATCATAATTTGGAGATTATCCCGATTGTGAATAAGGTGGATATGCCTAGTGCAAATGTGGAAGAGGTGCAAGATCAAATCATCGACTTGATTGGCTGCAAACGCGAGGAGATTATTTCGGCATCAGGAAGGACAGGTATTGGCATTGCAGAGATTTTGGCTGCTGTAATTGACCGTATCCCTGCACCAAAAGGCGACGAGTCTGCACCATTACAAACGATGATTTTTGATTCCATGTTTAATTCGTACCGTGGTGTTATCGCGTATGTCCGAATTATGAACGGAACTTTGAAAAAAGGCGACAAAATTAAGTTTTATAATACAGGTAAAGAAGTAATTGCAGAAGAAGTGGGCTTGCTCAGGATGGGTATGTTCGAGTCGCCGCAGATCAGCGCCGGCGATGTAGGGTATGTTATTACAGGTATCAAAGTAAGCCGCGAAATTAAAGTAGGTGATACGATTACGCATTTGGCGCGTCCTTGCGAAACCCCTGTTAAAGGTTTTGAGGAAGTAAAACCAATGGTATTTGCGGGTCTTTATCCGCTTGATACCGACGATTTCTCTGCCCTACGTGATTCACTCGAAAAACTACAACTCAACGATGCATCGTTGGTATTTGAACCGGAAACGTCGATGGCCTTGGGATTCGGATTCCGTTGTGGTTTCTTAGGTATGTTACACCTCGAAATTGTAACTGAACGCCTCTCTCGCGAATTTAACCAAGATATTATCACTACTGTTCCTAACGTAACTTATTTCGCTACCAATTCAAAAGGTATTCGCCGCGAGGTGCATCAGCCTAGCGAATTGCCGGAACCCAATCACTTGGAAAAAGCCGAAGAGCCTTATATCTTTGCTCAAATCATTACTAAGCCAGATTATATTGGCAATATTATGAAATTGTGCTTAGACAAACGAGGTATCCTAATCAAACAACAATACCTTACGCCTACGCGATTGGAAATTGTTTTCCACCTGCCATTGGCCGAAATTGTTTTTGATTTTTACGACCAACTCAAATCATCTACACGCGGTTACGCTTCTTTTGATTATAGCCTATTGGATTACCGCGAAACGGATTTGGTTTGCCTGGATATTAAACTCAATGGCGAACAAGTGGATGCGCTCTCCGCATTGGTACACCGTTCTAAGGCAGAATATATGGGCCGCCGTATGTGCGAAAAACTCAAGGAATTATTGCCGCGCCAACAGTTCCAAATTATTATTCAAGGAGCTATTGGAGCCAAAGTAATTGCACGTGAAACGATCTCTGCACTCCGCAAGGACGTAACTGCAAAATGTTATGGCGGTGATATTTCGCGTAAACGTAAGCTGTTGGAAAAACAGAAAGAGGGTAAAAAGAAAATGAAGCAATTTGGTAGTGTAGAAGTGCCACAAGAAGCATTTTTGAAAGTACTCAAATTGAACGATTAATAGACTTTCTTTAAG
>JBEAVK010000268.1:0-17402 GCA_041160955.1 Bacteroidota bacterium | reverse complement strand
AAAGCAAACGATATTCATTTGGCCAATAGCACGATCATCTATCGCACCCCAGAAACAGTACCCACACCAAACCATTTTAATGCTGGTGACATGGATTTGCGTCAGGTGAATGCTGACTTACCCAGTTTTGCTTTTCAGCATGATTCCTTGTTTTTGGAAGCCAATGCCTTGTCTGGTATTGATAAAAGTGGCTTAAATATCCACGCGCTAAAGGCTTCCATTCAAGTAACACCAAGTAGCGTAACACTGCAACGGGTATTGGCGCATTTGAATCAAACCCGAGTGGATGGCGATATATTGCTCCTCAAAAAAGATACGATAAATTACGGTTTTATGCAGGTTCAATTGCGCCAACTCAAAGGTTTTGTGGGCGATTTGCTGCTGCTGTTGCCGCCGATAGACAACAAGGAATTGGCCACATTAGAGGACATGCCCTACGAAATTTCAGGGCGGTTCAAGGGCTGGCTGGAAAACTTACAAACCGAGCAAATGAAGTTGCAGGCAGGCACTGCAACCCGCGTTTATATCAACGGATCGCTGCAACAACTTAGCACACCCAATCAGATGGGTATGCACTTGAAATTGGATCAATTGGAAAGCAACCGCACAGACTTGTTGCGATTTATGGCACTGGACGGCACGCCAATGGACAGTCTGCGCCAACTACCATTGCCCAGTTACATCCGCACCAATGGTACTTTGGATGGCAATATGGAGGCCCTTCAATTGAACCTAAAGGGTGAGATCGGGGCATTGCAAAGCGATACGGTACTGGCGCCGGTGCTTGGTGTACCGCTGTTATTCGAACTCGCAGGTAGTCTTGTATCCGTTACTGATTTGGACAAAATGGGTATGGATCTGACCATTCAACAGTTTGATGCGCCGCAAAACTTTTTTACTTTTTTAGCGACCGAAGGGATCATCTTTCCCGACTTGTTACAAGCAAAAGGCACTTTGAACGGCAGTTTGTCCAACCTACAAACAGATTTGAACATCATGGCCATCCGGGACGGGATAAGCAGCAGTATGGCATTTAAAGGGTTGCTAAAAAACCTAAAAAACACCGATCAACTCGGTTTTGATGGCAATTTCAACGCCAATGTAGCGCGTCAAGAAATCCTTGGTTATGTACCTGACCTGAGCCAATCCTTGCAATTACCCAATTACATACAGATAAAAGGCAATGCCAATGGCACGGTGCAGGACGCTACAGGAAAGGTGCAAATAGGTTTAGGTAATTGGGGTGATTTGGATTTGGAAGGTACACTAAAAGACAGCAGTTATCAAATACAGGTAGTGGGTCAAAATATTGTAGTGCACCAACTCGTGAAAGACAGCGTGCTACAGCCCCTTAAAACGATTGGGTTTCATGCGCAACTTGATGGTACCGGGTTTAAAATTTGGGAAAGTGCCCAAATGCAATTTTCTGGCAATATAGACTCCCTAATTTGGGATAATGCTATTTTTAGAGATATAAGTCTAAATGGCGAGGTTGCTGGTAAGCGGTTTAAGGGCAATTTGGTATCGACAGACGAAAGGGCCGCCATCAACGCGACAGTTGCAGGTGATTTTGAAACAGCCATTCCCGTGCTCGACGCGGATATTCGGCTGAATTGTGTCGATCTCCGCGCCTTTGGCTGGGCCAGTCGGCCTACCCATTTGTGTGGACATCTGGTGTCGCATTCGGAAGGCTTGTCTTTGGATACCCTGAAGGCAAATGTACGCATCGAAAATCTTGATTTACAATACGATACGGTGCATGTTCAGCCGGGGGAAATGGTGCTGAATATCAGTTTGAACCAACATCAGAATCGACTTGAAATCGATTCCGATTGGCTAAAAGGCGAGATTAAAGGTTACTTTTCGTTGGCCGATTTGCCAGAAACCTTGTCCAATATTTTTGAACAATATTTCGTGGTAGATCGGACGGTGTATGTGCCTAGGGTCAGCAGCGATTCCATTTCGGTACAACTGGATTTCCTTCAAACGAAAGTATTGACAACTGGCTTGGTGCCGGGACTGAAGGAACTCGCACCGCTGCACCTAGAAGGGTCGTTGATCGGGCAGCGCAACTACTTTAACCTTCAGATGGAGGCACCCCGAATCGGGTATATGGATTGGGTGGTAGATGCCGTAAATGTCCGGTGTTATGCTGGTGATTCTTCCGCTTTATTTGTGTTGACCACCCCAAAAGTAAAAAGAGGAAAGGAGGATTTTATAGAAAATGCGGTGCTGAATGGGGCATTTGTGGCCAATAAAGCCACTGTTTCTTTCAAAGCAACGAATAATGAAGGGCAGGAACGCTTTTTGCTAGCGGCGGCGGCCACGATCAATAGCAACACCAAAGCAACTATTGTAAAACTTTCACCGCGTCAATTAATTGATTTTAAAGAATGGACAATTGATGCTGAAAACGAAATAAAAATAACCCCCGGTGGCACCACCGTGCAGCAGATGAACATCAGCGGGGCGGGACAATCCATCGTGCTGAACGGTGCTACCAAAAACTTGCCGGGGGGCAAAACTGGACTCGATTTCGCACTGGATATTGATCGGCTGAATTACAACAATTTCGATATTTTCCTCTCCGATATAGTGCAGGATTTGGGCGGCTGGGCAGAAGCACGGGTGAACATCAAAGGGCAGACGGATAATTTGCAAATATTGGGTTCTATAAAATTGCACGAGACCTATTTTACCCCCAAACTGACCAATGTCCGCTACGAATTGAGCGATACCCCACTTGAATTTACCCCAACAGGTATAGCAGTCAATGGCTTGGTTTTGGTGGATCCCTTTGGTAAGTCTTTGAAAATCAATGGGTCATTAACGACAACAGATTGGTCGAACATCAAAACCAACCTCAGTCTGCAAGCCGAGCAGTGGCAAGTATTAAATACCACCAGACAACAAAATCCTGTTTACTTTGGAAAGTTATTCGTTTCCTTGAACGGTACTGTTCAGGGTTCTATCAGTCAACCCGACCTCAAACTTTCAATCAAAACGGCTAAAGCATCCACTTTTACCTACGTTTATGATGAAGCCACACAAACCCTCCAGCATGAAGGAGTAGTGTATTTTATCCCGCCGCCTAACGCATCTGTACGGGCGGCAATCTATGATGCACCAGCGATTACACAGCCATTTACACTCAGCGCAAGTGTAGAAATTGATTCCAACCTGATTGTAAACAGTGTCATCAATCCAGTTACAGGCGATAATTTTAATGGTAAAACCAGCGGCAAACTTCAATTGGACATATTGTCCAATGGTGAAATGACGCTGATTGGCCGGCTGGAACTGGTGCGCGGCATCTACAACTATTCGTACCAGTCTATTGTGCAACGCAGTTTTGATGTGAGTACGGGTAGCGCCATCACTTGGACTGGGGATATCAAAGCGCCCGAACTGGATATAAAAGCACGGTATCGATTCAAAGCATCCCCTTTTCCCTTAGTTGAGGCCCAATTGTTGGATGCATCAGCGGATGAAACAGCGCAATATCGAACGGCACAAACCTTCTTTTTGCAAACCTCCATCGCAGGATCGGTGCAAACGCCAGATGTTGGTTTTCAATTTATTTACCCCAAAGAAGTCAGCCAAGGAACATTGACAGCCAATTTTGGGAATCAAGAGACCAGTTTGGTAGAAAATGCGCTCAATACGATCAATCAAGATAAAAATCGGCTCTCACGACAGGTATTTGGGGTTTTATTGCTGCGCAATTTTATTGGCGATGAGTCCTTTGCACTAACATCGGCCACCGGAGGAAATCCGTTGCAGTCGGGATTAACCAATTTTTTGACCAACCAAATCAACGCACTCGCAGATCAATACCTGACTTGGATAGACATAGATTTGACGACCGGCGCGGGTACTAACACCAATACGGCATCGGAAGAAACGGCTACAAAATACCAGTTACGGCTACAAAAATCTTTTTGGAACGATCGGCTTACGTTCAAAATATCGGGTGGCACCACGGTGGGTAACAGCACCGGCGATACCCGCAGCGCATTAGAAAATGCCTCCGTGGAATATGCCCTCACCCCCAATGGTGTTTTTAAGATTACCGTGTTTTCGGAACAGGGATTTGAATTGCTCAATACATCCACTAGCAACCTTCGAAATTCAGGTGCTGGTTTGATATTCACCAAAGAATTTGGCAAAAAATAGGGAATGAAAATACGTTGGATACTTTATACGATTACATTAATATACCTGGTGTTCGGATCGGGCTGCATGGGTACTGGCCGACTGGCCGACGGAGAGATATTGTACGCCAGGGCGAAGATAAAAATCGAAAAAACGGATAAAGACTGGTCCACCAAATTACTGAAATCCGACTTAAAAAGATCCGTTATTCTGCCCCGTCCCAACAAAAAAATCTTATGGATGCGTCCTAAATTGTTGCTGTATTACATGTTTAAAAACAGCCGCGAAAAGAGTTTTGGCACTTTTGTTGCTTATAAATTAGGGGAAAAACCTGTCCTTTATGAACCCAATATGCGCAACCGACATCAGGAATTATTGGAAGAAAGGGCCGGAAATGATGGGTATTTCAACGTAAAAGTGGATGCAAAGATCGAAATTAAAAAACGCCAAGCCAAAATAGTGTATCACGTTAAGGTGCAGTCGGCCCGTAAAAAAATAGATCAGATCAACTACCCAAGCGATTCCAGCCGCCTCACCGCTACGATCGCTGCGTTACAACCAAAATCCCTGATAAAACCCGGCGCGTATTATCAACTGGAAAACCTCCTTGCTGAACGCCAGCGGATTTCCGATACTTTGCGCAACCAAGGCTGGTACTATTTTACCTCGGATAACCTACTTTTTGAAGCGGATACTTTACACCCTGTTGGTGCTTTAAACCTGACCTTGCGCGTTAAACGCGAAACGAGCGAACGAGAACGCCAGCGCTACGCAGTGAATACCATCACCGTATTCCCAGATTACGATTTAGCCCAAGAACAGGCAACCAAAAAAACGATTATGGATACCCTGAATGAGTCCTGCCCTGCCTATTTTTACCACCATTTGAGGACAAAACCGTCGATGCTCAACCAGCAAATCATACTCCGTTGCGGCACGCAATATTCCAATGATGCCTACCAATCCACCATTCATCGCCTGCTGAATCTGAATATTTATAAATTTATCAATATCCGCTTCGAGGTGTCACCGCAGGCAGATTCGCTCCTCGATGCGCGCATTTACCTTACACCATTTCGGCCTCAACGGGTCGAAGGTACTGTGTCTGGGGTATTTTCCGCAGGTTTTTACAATGGTGTGCGAACGGGTATTGCTTACACCCACCGCAATCTTTTTGGTGGGGCAGAAGCCCTTCGACTGGCGCTCAATGGTGCTTACCTGCGCACCAAAAATAACAATTTTGACTTTCAAGATTTTATTGTCAGTGACGCTTCCGCTCGCCTGAGTTTACCCCGTTTTATGCTTATTCGGCCCAAAAACTGGCATTCTTTTATCAAAACCACGTTCAACATAAAGCATGAAACCAATTGGTTCAAATTCGATTTACCAGAATTGGGTATCTTCCGAATGAGTTTGCAGCGGATTTCGGGGGAGGCTGGTTACATGTGGAAAAACGAGCGTAATGGTTCGATTACACAAGAATTTAATCCGCTTAACCTAGGACTACAATTTTCGACCTTCAACAAGGAACTTGTTCGACAACGAATCATGGAAGGGATTCCCACCGATACCACTGGAACCACCGCGTCATTACTGAATTTTTTAGAATACAAGCCCAATTATACCTTTTCATTGGATGAGCGATTAGGTTCATCTAAGCGATTGACCCATTATTTTCGCCTGCGGCTTGCAGCCCAAATAAGCGGTTACAGCAGGAATAAATACTTGCCAGCGGCATACCAACTCGCCAGTCCACGAAATTTCTTTATTGAAACAGATTACCGACATTACCAAAAGACCAATGTGCGCAATGTGTTAGCGATGCGATTGGCTGTTGGGGCAGGTATTCCACTACAATCTGGCGGAACGATTGCGTTGATCGATCGCTATATTATTGGCGGTGCCTCCAGTGTTAGGGCTTTTGCCCCGCGTACAGTTGGTCCCGGTGCTCAGGCGCGTAGTACCAGCAGCAGCACGCTTTCTGTGGGTAATTACACGGGTAATCTCCTTTTAGAGGGTAGTTTGGAATACAGGATTTCGTTGGGCCGCTACCCCGAATTGGCGGTGTTTCTGGATGCGGGGAATATATGGCTTACTTCCGGCCCCGATGCCACGGAAGCATCTCAGTTCCGAATGAATCGTTTTTACAAAGAACTGGCAGTGGGTACAGGCGTGGGACTTAGGATCAATCTGGACTATTTTGTCTTACGGCTCGATGTGGCGTTTCCGTTATCCAAACCCTACCTCCCTTCCGGCGAGCGGTGGATCGGCAACCAGTTACAGTTCGGTAGTGGTGCATGGCGGAAGGAGAATTTGAATTGGAATTTTTCTTTTGGGTATCCGTTTTGATGATTTATGCTCAGTATCTTCATTCAACGCACTTAATATTAGTCCAAAAATAGTACTTAAAATGTAACTATTCAGCCGCTGTCCAAATTCCCGTAGGGAATGTATGTTTATAGGCTGAATGGAACCCTACCCCTAAATTCCCGTAGGGAATGTATGTTATTTTGTGCGTTTTTTTACATAAAATCCCTACGGGATTTGGACTATTCATCGTATTTAGCCTAATAAACATATATTCCCTACGGGAATTCTGGGGCAACTGTATAGTTACCTTAAAACTATATACTTTAATTAAAAACACCATCAATCAAACAACGCTGTCATATCCATCGAATCGTTGACTAAACGTTGTGCGTACTCATTTTGTACCAGGCCATAAGTGGTAATCATGGTCAAAAACAAGGTTTTATTAGTCCCTGTTTCTGTTCTGAAAGCCATGAGTTTGTTTTGCAAATTGTCGGCATATTCTTTCGTGATAACATAAGCCTTGGTAGAAAATTTCATTTCACAAATATTTATAATGCGGTCATTTCGGTCAATAATAAGATCTATTTGTGCTCCTTTTTCGCTTTTTTTACTTCTCCAAGCAGATATTTCAGCATATACACCGCTGATACCTAGCTTCTTTTTGAGGGCATCAACATGATAGCGACATATATATTCAAAAGCATAGCCACTCCACGCACGCCATTTTGGACTGTCTAATTGTGCTATCCAAGAGCCATTCGTATCGGCTTTACTATCTTTAACAAAAGTGAGAAAAAACAAAGTAAAAGGGTCTATTAATTGAAAAAGTACCTCTTTTTTGCTGTTACCAAATGGCAAATAGCGGCGAATAAACCCTGATTGTTGCAATTCTTCTAAAAGATTGGTCATAGAGCCACCATCTGATAATTTCGTCAAAGCCACCAATTCTTTGCGGGTCAATCCTTTGGCTTTATTAGACAACGCTTCCACAATTGCGGTATGTTTTTCATAATTATTGAACAAAGAGCGATATAAATTAGCATATTCGGTAGCCAATAGTCCACCTTCTGTAAAAAACAGACGGTCAATATTTTGAGCCACACTCCGATTCACTTGTATGCTCTCAAGATAGTACGGAATACCGCCAATGGCCATGTAAAGTTCCAAAAGTTGATAGCGGTCATAATTAGCCCCTTTCTCTTTTAAAAAAGTTTCAGTTTCGGAAAGCGTAAAAGGTTTTAACAAAATTCGCTCCGTTAACCGATTGTGAAGGCCACCTCGATTGTTGATTAATTCATTAATAATCCAAGAAGCCGCAGAGCCGCAAACAATCAATAAAACATCTGTGCGTGCGGATGCCCAACTATTCCAAAAATATTCCAACGCGGCAATAAATTTAGATTGTGGGGTATCGAGCCATGGTAATTCATCCAAAAAAATAACTTTTTTAGTGGTGTTTTGCTGCTCTAATAATAGGCTTAATCGGTTAAAAGCATCGAACCAATCTTTGGGTGCCGATTTTTCAGGAGCATTTGGATGTAGTTTTAAATATACGTTGTGAAAATTTGTGAGGTGCTGTTTTAAGCCAACATTGGCAACCCCCGACAATTGAAAACTAAATGGCGCGTCAAAAACATTTCGGATGAGAAATGTTTTCCCAACCCGTCGTCTGCCATAAACTGCTACAAATTCCGATTTCTTAGAGTTTTTGAGCATATTTAGCGTAGCTATTTCATCCTGTCTTCCAATTATTTTTTCCATATTCATGCGAGCAATTTGGCTGCAAGGTAGTAAAAATATATAGTTCCCGCCAATTTGCTGTATCTTTTTAGCGGGAACCTATATAAATAAGGTATATTCCGCTAATTTGGCGTAAAAAATTGAATACCAACTAGGCAAAAATTGCTTTTGAAAACTTCATACTGGGCTGTATCTTTATTTAAATCTCATCCTTAATCATCTATCCCAAATATTTACGTTCGCAATTGATTAGGCTTACCTTAACGTCAAACGTTTGTCCTGTTAGATTGCATGTGATAAGCGAGCATATTATGACGATCACTGGTTTCATATTTTTCTACAAATTACTATTGTTGATCTCAATAGTTACAGAACGCGATGTGTTGCAAACTGTTGTACACCCGAAAAATAATTTGTCCCAAAAGAAACTTTCTCCAATCAAGTATGGTTTGGAGTATATTCTATATATTTGCTTTCTTTTCGTTCATTAAATCACACGTTACCATGCAAAAAACATTATTTACCAGCCTGTTCGTACTGCTTTTGGGCGTACTCGCATTTGCGCAAACCCAGCCATCCACCGTCAAAACTAAAATCAATAATTTGGTTGTGAATCCTAGTTTTGAGGAAAAAGCCCCCAACGCAAAAGTAGATTTTGAAACCGCCCCTATCGAAAATGCCTTGGGATGGTCGTCCCCTAACTTGGGTAGCCCTATTATTTTCGGTACCGGCTCCGATGGCAATATTTATGATGATTACGGTGGTTCTTGGGCATTTAAGGCCAAAAAAGGCCAATTTGTTGGCGGTATGTCGGTCTATGATAGCCGCGATTATATACAGGGTAGCCTGAGTCAACCCCTCACAGTAGGCAAACGTTACCATTTTTGGTTTTATGTGCATTACCATTGCTCTGGTGCCAATAATATCGGTATTGCATTCCTGCCCTCCAAAGCCAGCCTTCAATCGGATGGTGTATTACCACTGCAACCAGCGGCTATCCAAAAGGAGATTACACCTTATAACCAAGCCAAATCCTGGGCTTTGATCCGCGATTCTTTTGTGGCGCAACAGCCTTACCAATACTTTATTATAGGTAACTTTTTCCCCGATAACAAAACGGGTATAGAAGGTAGTATCAACCACTATTATGCTTATGTAGATGATATTACAGTAGTGGAATCGCGCGACCAAAAAACGAATATGCCAGCCGCTAATACCGAAAATAAAGATGCTGATAAGTGGGCCGAGAACGTGGCAATTGTAAAGAAAATCACCGAAAACCCATCTATTGACCTAAACAGAATAAGCGGTAGCGGTGCTGTCGTACTACCCAATATCCTGTTTAAAAACGATGCCGATGAACTACTCCCCGAATCTATCGAAAACCTGGAGAGTATTATAGCACAAATGAAAAGGGTAACGACTTTGAAAATCCGTATCACAGGCCATACCAGTAGCGAGGGGACGAAAGAGTACAACCAAAAATTGTCGGAAAAACGCGCACAAGCCATCCGCCAACAATTGCTCGATAAGGGTATCGCACCCGAACGGATAGAGGCTGTTGGAATGGGTGAAGAACGACTCATTATCACGGATGAAAAATCGGAAGCCGACCGCGTGAAGAATCGGCGAGTTGAATTTGAGGTGATACAATAGATTACGCATGGTTTCCACAAATGTTGGACTGCTCTGAAGTCATTTATGTGGATATAAACTGTTTTTACAAATGTTGGACGGCTCCGAAGTTGCGTTTTAAACTCGGGAAGTTCAACATTTGTATCTGAAAAAATACCCGGAAGATATAATAATTCCATACTACTGGACATTTTAAAAAAACACGTTTAATACACTTTTGAAATGGTGGAAAATGACGTTTACGAAACTAAAAAAAGTTTCGTAAACGTGATCTGTTCCTTGCGGTTCATAAAATGTCCAGTAGTATATAATAATTCCTACCTTTTTAAGTTTAAAGCGTTTCCCCAAAGACATTAATTGATAGAAAACCATGCGTACCCTCTCATTTCGTATTTTTTTATTTATACTTGTGACCGTTACAAGCATAAATCTAGTTTTTGCCCAAAAAAATACGATAAAAGGCCAGTTTTTTGATGATACTAATGCACCGCTAGAAGCCGTATCGGTGGTGCTATTAACGATGCCCGATAGTATCCCAATGGACTTCCTGCTTTCCGATTCACTGGGTCATTTTCGTATTAAATCTGTACCTCAAGGCCATTACCGCGTACTTGGGACGTACTTGGGTTATGTTCCATTTAGCCAAGAGATCGAAATGATGGATAAACTCCAGATTGATTTGGGAAAAATTACCTTACAGCCTACGGTTATTGGGTTAGGTGTAGTAGAAATTACAGAAAAAGCCACCCCTGTAATCATCCGAAACGATACCGTTTTTTATAATGCCGGCTCATTTGTCACCCGCCCAAATGCAACGGTGATGGAACTGCTCAAGTTATTGCCCGGATTGGAAATTGACCGCGATGGCAATATTAAAACACAGGGCAAAACGGTCATCAATATACTGGTGGACGGAAAACCATTTTTTAGTGGCGACCAAGGTACCACCACCAAAGTACTGCCCGCCGATGCCATTCAAACCATTGAAGTGTATGACCAAACGAGTAAACAAGCCGATTTTTCGGGCGTAAATGACGGGGCAGAAGAAAAAACGATCAATTTGATCTTGAAAGAAGACCGAAAAAAGGGTTGGTTTGGCAATGCCGAAGCATCCGTCGGAGGGCGCAAATTGGACGAACAGCAACACGAATTATCCGCTTCGGCCAATCGTTTCTCCCCCAAACGGCAATTAGCAGCAATGGGCAACCTCAGCAATTTGTCGCCTGCTGGTGGTACCAACGGCTATTTCCGAAGCAGTTCTGGCGGGCTGAATTATTATACAGGTGACGATGACGATAATTCAATCTCTGCGAGTTATCAGTTCAATCGTAATGCACAGGTACAAAATATAGAGGTGAGCCGCCAATTACTCTTGCAAGATGGCGGTATGCTAACCAACGAAAAAACCTCTAATGGTACCGATAATGGTAGCCATTCGTTGTCGTTCAATAAATCGTACTCAAAAGATACTACGGTTATTTTTAATTTTGGTGGTAATATTAGCCTCAATAAAAGTACCTCAACAGCAGCCGATACGAGTACATCTTTCAACAACAAAGGCATACCGCTCAATAACGGATTACGGAAAAACACCGATCAAAACCATGCAAATAATGCAAATATTGATGTATTATGGGGGCGGCACTTTAATAAAAAGAACCAAACCATCGCATTTAACTTTGCAGCAAGTAGATCCGACAATACGAATACAGGCAGATTAGATGCACTCAATACCTTTTACGATTCTACGGGGGTATTGACGCATACTGATACAATTCGGCAGTTGAATGATCAAAAAGATCTAAATAATAATTTTTCATTGGGTACATATTATACCACAGAACTCAATAAGAAAAACCTCTTGCAAGTAGAATACAATGTCGATTATCTCTTCCAGCGTTCGGAAATTGCGGTTAAAGACCTCGTTTTTCAAGAACAACGCCCCAATGATTCGTTGAGTAGTATATTTGACAACCAAATAGGCAATCAATCATTGGGTTTGAACCTACAGCACAATGGTAAAAAATGGGAAGTAAATTTAGAACTCGGAGCGCAGGTAGCACATTTGAAAAGTAATACAGATAAAATAACGCAAGTACCTATCAATAAGACGTTTATTAATGTATTGAGCGGTATTTCTGCCAACCGTCAATTGGGGGAAAACAAAAACCTATCTTTCAATTACAATACAGATGCTTCCCAGCCCAATTCGGATCAGTTACAGCCCGTACCCGACCAAACCGACCCACTGAATGTGCGTTTTGGGAATCCGAACCTACGACCAGAGTATAACCATAGAACGTCTTTCAATTTTCAGAAATACCATCCGACGAGGATGAGTAGTTTATTTACCAATATTGAATTGGGTTATACACAAAATAAAATCATGGAGATCATTACGATCAAAGATGGTTTTGTACGGCATTATAAACCACAAAATACGCCCGGTTCGTATGCCGCAAGTTTTGGAATCAATTACAGCAGGTCTATTTGGAAAAATAAGGCTTCTTTTTCCCTTAGACTTAATGGACAATGGACACGCGGCCAACTTACCCTCAATGATCGCCTCAATACCACAGAAGATAGGGCGATAGCACCTGCTGCGAACTTTCATTATAGCCCCAAAAAGTGGTTATCTTTTAATATTTCTACTAATTTTTCAAAAAGCAGTATCCAATATAGCCTAGATAAAGCACTAGCCCAAAGGTTTACCAATCAGTCGTACAACACTGGTTTTAACCTCCGTTTCCCCAAAAAATTCTACCTTGATTCTGATCTTTCGGTGGCTGTCAGCAGAGGTCGTTCGGCGGGATTCAACCGCACTATACCAATTTGGAATATATCGTTTTCGCGTAATTTTATGAAATCAGAAAGCCTGCAAGTTAGTCTGCGCGTAAATGATGTATTGAATAAAAACGTGGGTTTGAACCGCAGTACTTCGCTTAACTACATTGAAGACCGTAAAACGGCCATCATTAGCCGGTTTATACTTTTGAAGGTGAGTTATTTGTTTAGGCAAGTGTAAGATTACTTCAAATATCATGAAATGCCATTCCCAAATGCTCAATCACATCTGTGATCAATAGACTTTCCATACTTTGTTGGTCTAAGGATAAATCAGCGGCTAATCCGTGGATGAAAACCCCAATTTTTGCCGCATCAAAAGGTATATAACCTTGTGCCAAAAAAGCCGTAATAATACCCGTCAGCGCATCGCCGGAGCCTCCTTTTGCAAGTCCTGCATTGCCCGTTGTATTTACAAATGCTACTCCGCCCGATGTTATAAGGGTTTTATGCCCTTTCAGGACGATAATAATATTGTATTCTTGGGCTTTTTTTATGGCGGTTGTTCTTCTATCGTCTTCGCTGTTATGAATGCCAAATAGCCGATCAAATTCTTTTGGGTGGGGCGTAAGAATTGATGCCGGAGGTATTAGATGAAGTAAACTTTTATTGTTCGATATTATATTCAAAGCATCTGCATCTAACAACAAAGGGATATTAATTTTAGAAATAATAGCACTTAATAACGTTTCCGCTTTGGAACTTGTACCCATACCACAACCAATACCCAAAGCCGAATAACTGTTTAATACCTCAATCGTACGATTTCGTGTAATTAGCATCGCTTCAGGAATTGCTATTTGTAGGATAATCCGTTCATCTTGGGGCAAACTTACGGTTAATAAGCCTACACCAGCACGCAAGCATGCTTTTGCAGCAATAACGGCTGCTCCAACACACCCTACACCGCCAGCCACGATCAACGCGTGACCGTAATTGCCTTTATGAGCATCGGATTTTCTTGGTTGTATGAGTGTTTTGATACTTTCTTTTGTAAGTATTTCCATTTGTTTGCTAAGATATTAATTTTTATTATAAATAATATTTTCAGTAATTCGCGTCAAATAATCGACACTTCCTTTTTTGCAAATAGGTGATTGTTAAATCGTTGTTGATTCGCGAAGTATCAACTGTTTAGCCCGACCTACTTAATGCCGACGTGACTTGAATTTTAATGTCGTCAACTTAGCGATGGACTAACCACGGAGTGGTTGAACTTGAATAGCCCCGAATGAAATTCGGGTTTTGAGAATGCGGTAATCTTTAACAACTACGAAGTAGTTGAACATCAACGTATTATGAGCGTTCCATTAAGTTCAACCCCTTCCAGGGTTGCGAAACATACACTTATACATCGAACCCTGAATTTCATTCAGGGCTATTCAAGTTCAACCACTCCGTGGTTAGTTTATCGTTAAGTCGTCAATTTAGAGCGTTATTAAGCACTATATTGAAACTAACCCACAAACAAGTAATTCACGTCAAATAATCGACACTTCCTTTTTTGCAAATAGGTGATTGTTAAATCGTTGTTGATTCGCGAAGTATCACCTATTTAGCCCGACCTACTTATGTTCCTCGTTTGATACCTTGCCGTTGGCGTCATTTGTGCCAATAAAGTGTATCAAATCAGCATTTAGCCTTTCCTTATCGGTGATGAACAGACCATGTGGCGCACCCTCATATACGATATAAGTGGCATGATTTAATTATTTAGGGCCACTGGATAGTTACATAAAATCCTCAAATTTGCTCGGTTACTGTGAGTTTGGTCAAATCAAACCCTTTTCCTTTCAAACGTGTGATAATCTGTTGATACACAGCGGCATCCATTTTGGCAGTCCTTGAAAGTATCCATAAATATTTTTTATTCGGCGCACTCACCACGGCATAGCTATAATCATCGGCTAGATCAATGATCCAATAATCCCCTTTGAATGGCCAAAAAAATTGCACTTTCAACTTTGCATTACCTGTATCATCTACAACAAATGCTTTGCCTTTGATAGCAGATATTTTACCGTTTACGCTGTCTTTATTGCACCTGTTTTCAACAATGATATAACCCTTATCGGTGGGCGTGTATTCGGCGGTGGTACAATGACATCGTTTTTGGAATCTTTGAGGATACGACGCTATTTCAAACCATTTACCAGCATATTTATTCAAATCTACATTCGGGACTACTTGCAATGGCTGTGCATACATGGCTGTTGTTATTAAAAAATGCGTGATTAATAGCGTGATTATTCTAGTATTCATGATTCCTGATTGATTAATTTTTAAGTACTTGGTCATAATTAATTACAAACCCTCTGAGCAATCGAAAACGCTGAGAGGGTTTGCAAAAAAACTATGTTTTACATTTTGGGTATAAACACTTTGTCGATCACATGGATAACGCCATTGGATGCGAAAACATCAGCAGTAACAACATTTGCGCCATTGATCATCACTTTTCCATCTTTAATGGACACTTTTAACTTACCGCCTTGTACAGTAGTCAGCTCTTGACCATCTTGAAGGTCGGCGGCCATAATTTTGCCAGCCACGACATGATAAGTCAAGACATTAGAAAGTTTCGCCTTGTTTTCGGGCATTAAAAGATTATCTACATCCTTTTGGATATCTGCGAACGCGGCATCGGTTGGTGCAAAAACGGTGAACGGGCCATCGCTCTGTAAGGTTTCAACAAGCCCCGCCGCAGTTACTGCCGCTGCTAGTGTTTTGGCACTTTCAGTAGCAATATCTACAATATCTTTTGCTTTCGGCTTGGCTGGCAGTATCACTTTATCAATCATGTGAATAATGCCATTAGAAGCCTTAGCATCCTTGGCGGTAATAGTGGCATCGCCTACCATCACGGTACCATTTGAGACCGTCACGAGCAGTTTGCCACCGTCCAAGGTAGTCAATATTTGCCCATCTTTGAGATCAGCGGCTTTTATCTCTCCATTTACTACGTGAGCAGTAAGGATTTTAGCCAATTGAGATTTATTATCAGGCTGCAACAGCATGTCAACATCTGATTGAATGGCAGCAAAAGCGGCATCTGTAGGCGCAAAAACGGTGAAAGGTCCTTTGCCTTTAAGTGTCTGTGCCAATCCCGCAGCATTTACAGCAACAGACAGTGTTTTAGCATTGGTAGTAGCCACTTCCACAATGTCTTTTTGGGGCATTGTGCAAGAGGTATTTGACAGCACAACTGCAAAGAGTAAACTACCCATTAAAAGTAGTATTGGTATATTTTTCATTTCTAAAAATTGAATTATGGACGGATTTCCATAACAGTACAAAGGTGGCGTGTTTCACAATCAGTAATGTTACAGAGTTATGATAAAGTATTGTATAATTCACATGTTCAAATACTGCTTGGTATCATAGTATTTCTTTTTATGACTCATGCGTTTTTGTAGTGCCTATTTGGGTACATTATTCGGGTTCAACAGGTCATAAAATTGATCCATTTTGGGCAAAATGATGATCCGCGTCCGGCGATTCGCGGCGCGTCCGGCATCGGAATTATTAGCGGCCAAAATATTGTACTCACCGCGACCAGCGGCAATCAAACGGTTCGGATTGATTTTGTAAACCGTCTGTAAAACCCGCACAACGGAAGTTGCACGTTTCACACTCAAATCCCAATTGTCATCCATGCAAGCCGTTTTTATCGGTTTGTTGTCGGTGTATCCTTCAACCATCACTTCCAAATCGGGGCGCGATTCGACGATTTTTGCAATTTTTCCCAATACTTCATTGGCGCGGGGCGTCAAGTTAGAACTACCAATTTGGAACAACATTTTATCGGAAAGATTGATAAAAACGACCTGTTTATCCACTTTTATTTCCACGTCTTTGTCGTCGAGGCCGTTGTTCAAAACACCTTTCAAATTAACAGCCAGCGCCAAATTAATCGAATCGGTTTTTGTTTTTGCGGCTTGTAGTAGGTAGATATACTTGTCCTTCTTTGCCAATTGTGAAAGCGTTTGACCAATGTTATCATTTGCTGATTTTGAAAGATTGGTCAAGTCACCAACCTGCGATTGTGTTTTATCGCGTTGTGCTTTTAAATCATTGATTTGATTTTGTCGGTCATTGAGGTTGGCCTGCAAAGCGATAAAATCGTTGCTCAATTGATGTTTTTCGTCTTCGCAGGTCGAAAACCTAGCCATATAATCGTTCAAACTGACACCACATTTACCTAGATCGCGGTTTGCAGTGTCCAATTCTTTGTTTTTCAGATCCATTTGGGATTGCAAATTGGTAAATTTCTTTTTGGTGACGCAAGAAGTTACGGTCAAGCCCAAACAAAGGAGCAAGATGGTTTTTGTTGCTAATTTCATAATTTTTAGTTTAAATTTTTATTGTTTTTAACTTGTAAATACTTTACAAATTATCATTTAGTACATTGTAGAATATTTTTTCTACAGCGCACCAAGGCACGGATTTTGTAACTATCCAGCCGCCATCAAAAAATTCCCGGAGGGAATATATGTTTATAGGCTGAACATGGTAAATTGCCCAAATCCCATAGGGATTTTATGTAAAAATGCGCAAAATAACATACATTCCCTACGGGAATTGAACCAGGTTTTTCATTCCACCCTATAAACATCCATTCCCTACGGGAATTTGGGTGGCAACTGGACAGTTACGTAAAAAATGAATAAAACCCACACAGCAAAAAGTGCTTGGCGAAAAGGTCTCCGCATAGC
>JBEAVK010000266.1:0-24499 GCA_041160955.1 Bacteroidota bacterium | reverse complement strand
ACTTTTTCCCCTACGGAATTGAACTGCTGATTGGGCCAGTGATCTTGTATTTTATCAAGCACCAAACCAATCAGCAGTTTCAGATGAAACGCGCCGATTATTATCATTTTATCCCTTATTTTGTCTATTTTGGGTATCATTTAGCGATTTGCTTATGCGGTGATACTTATCGGGATTGGTGGCATGAGCATATACACCAACGTTTTTTCATTGATAAAATAGAATTACTCGCGAGCAATCTTTTGCCGTGTATTTATCTATATTGGTCTTGGAAATGGTATCAAAACTACCTAAAATGGCTACCAAATGAACGATCCGACACCGAACAATCGTCTTTTGTCTGGTATCGGTACTTTATGTTGGCCATTGTTATCGCTATTCTTTCAGCGCTTATCATTGGTTTGGTTAGCCAAGTTTGGGAACTTTCCTTTTTTCAAGTTTGGGTGCAGCGTGCGTTCAATGGCATCATTATCTATTACCTTTCCATTCAGGGTTACCACCAGTATCAGCCCAAAAATTTGAATTTTAAAAGGGAGCATTATCCGCAATTACCGGAATCAACTCCTGCTGATGTACAGGAGACGGAAGGCAAGCGGGACAAACTCTCTTCGGATGAACTAATATATTGGAAAGAACAGATCACACAAGTGCTTCAAAAAGAGCAATTATTTCTTCAACCCGACATTACCTTGAGTGCGCTGGCCCGTCGTTTGGACACCAATACGTCTCTTGTTTCTTATGTTATCAATACAGCATTTGAAAAAAATTTCAACGATTTTATCAATGAATTTCGGGTGCAAATATTTTTACAGCGCGTAAAAGAAGCCGCATTTAGTCATTATTCGCTACTTTCGCTGGCGTACGATTGCGGTTTTAATTCTAAATCTACTTTTAATCGTGCTGTAAAAAAAATAACAGGGCAACAGCCGTCAGATTTTTTAGCGGCAGCATAATATGGTAAGCAATGGTAAATGAAGTATGAACTACTTAACATATTGACACAACAGGTACTTTTGGGATTTTTTCTAATAATGGTAATCTTAAAAAAGTTTGCTACCGTAAGTAGCAGCATTGGTGTGAAGTAGCAGCACATTCAAAGTGTTAAATTTAACGCCATTTCCACAAAACAGAGTGCGATTAACTACAAAAAAAGTAATTCAGTTCGACCTTCAAGCGATGATACATTTGTTGGAATTTTATTTTCACCAAACTAATTATCGATTATGCAAATTTCATTTAATTACCTAAAATGGTTGTGGTGTATTGTATTTATTACAGTGCAGTGTTCTATTTTAAGTGCTAATCCAAACGGAGCACCTACTTCAGGTGTTCACCCTGTTGATGTAACAATGGCTTGCCCTTCATTTACAGGGCCAAGCGTGAGTTGTGTAAATCAACTAGAGACTTACCTTACTACCCCTGTTGCTGGCGTGAGCTACACTTGGGCGGTATCGGCAGGCGGAGTGCTATCCAACACCACTGGGCCATCTACCTTAGTCAATTGGACGGCCGCAGGACCTCGGTTTGTTGTGTTAACCAGTACAGGCCCCGGAGCGGCTGTCACCACCTGTACTTTAGCCGTAAACGTAAGTGTACAGCCCACGCCCACTATTTTGACCGATTTTATTTCGGATTGTCCCGAAGATCGGAAGGAAGGGAACAATGCTGCTGGTGCTTCACAAGGAAAAAAAGAATGCTGGGTAGTATGTGAAAACAGTACAGTTAATTATTCGACAACCAATGTTGCTGGCAATACCTATCAATGGGTTATTGTGGGTGGCTCACCCTCCACAGCAACTGGATCAAGCGTGAGTGTCACTTGGGGACCAAGTGGAACAGGAAGTGTTACGCTCACAGAAACAGCCCCTGGTGGATGTTCTGTGACGGTAGAAGAGTGTATTAAAATTGTGGATTCACCGATAGCAAAATTTTTGTTTAATGGACAAGACCCATCCAGTCCTTTAAAGATCTGCTTGGGTCAAACGGTTTATTTCTCGGATTTGTCCACAGGTGGCGCATTTTGGCTTTGGGAATTTGGTGATGGAGGTACCTCTACTTTACAAAATCCAGACCATACCTATAATAACCCTGGCACGTATGTCGGAACCTTGACAGTAAAGAATGAATGCGGATGTACTTCGGTATTGGATTTTAAAGTTATTGTAAGCGATCAAGTAAGCCCTGAAATTGGCTGTATCTCAACGGTATGTTTGAATGACTGCGCTTTTTATTCGGTTGGTAATTTGAGTAATTGCCCGGGAGCAAATATTTCATGGTCGATATATGGTGGAAAAATATTAAACAACCCCACCACTGGCTCTGTGAATGTTATATGGGATGACAATGATGGTTATATCCAAGCAAATGGGCATGGATTAATTTGCGTTAAAGTTTCCGGCTGTCCAGATCTTTGCGATGGGGAGGTATGTGTACGCGTACCTGTTATTCATCAAGTGAGTATCTTAGGTGATTTAGTGGCATGTGTAGGTGATCCTGTTACCTATTATGTACCTGTTCAACCGGGTATTAACGAGGGTTTTGCACCTGATGGTGTTGATTTTGATTGGGTAGTAAGTGCAGGAGGTACTATTATTTCCACACCACCTTATTCCAATTCTATTACGGTCATTTGGAATACGCCTGGCACAGGTTGGGTTGATTTATTGGCATACGAAAACACACTAACTGCTGGCGGTGGTTGTAAATTTGATCCTGATAAGATTGGGATTACCATAAAACCATCTTTTGATATATTCCCTGATAATGCGACTATCTGCCTCGGTAATAGCCAAGTATTTAACTTATCGGGTACAGGTTCATTTAACTGGACGATGACAGGACCCGGCGGCACAGTAGGCCCTACCGCAGGAGGTGCTAGTTTTACTGCTACCCCTACGGTACCCGGTACTTACGTGATCTCGGCCAGTTCTACATCAGGCGTGTATTGCAATGTAACACCATCAGCAGTATTGCAGGTGCTACCTAATCCTGCTATACCAACGGGTACGCTAAGTGGTACGCTAAGTGTTTGCCCCAATACACCCTATAGTTATACTTTGAATACGGCACCTGCCCCGGGCACTGTCTTGATTTGGAGTATCACAGGTGGTACATTATATGGGGCGGCGGGCCAAACCGTTACAGCACAATGGTCGGGGGTCGGTCCAATGACCCTTTCAGTGCAAGCCATGGGTACACAGGCACCGTTCTGTACTTCTCCTGCGCGCAACTTCACCATTACCAATTATGTGCCACCTACAACATTTGTACAGGGTACATCGACGGCTTGTGTCAATGAAACGCGACCATTTAATATTTCAGCCGCTTTAACCAATTATACCAATCTGCAATGGAGTGTATCGCCGCTTATAGGAGGAAGTGTGACAAGCGGACAAGGCACGCCTAATATAGCAGTGCTATTCAATACCAGTGCTCCGCCAACAGTGTATATAGTATGTACGGCTACCGTTTGTGGAGCGCTCGTTAAAGACTCAATAGCAGTGGCCGTAACTCAAATTCCGACCTATACGATTGTAGCCAACCCGTCACCGGCCTGCCAAAACGCTCCTGTAGCCTTATCATTAGCCTCTTCAGCAGGCGTGAGTACATACAGTTGGGATTTTGGAGATGCTACACCACTTAGTAATTTGCCTAATCCTTCACATGCTTGGGCATCGAGTGGCTCCTTCCCTATCACGGCACAATTGACGCTTAATATTTGTGGTAATCCAACAGTGAATGCAGCCACAACTATTAATATTCTACCGCTTCCGTTGATCAATGTTACATCATCCAATGGATATGTCCTTTGTGGGGCTGTTACTTCGACGAACTTGACCGCTACTACACAATTTACCAGTACCTATCTTTGGTCAACAGGCCAAAATACACCTGTTATTAATGTCACTTTACCAGGGGTATATACTGTAACAGCAACTAATCCACAAGGATGTACGTCGTCATCATCTGTTATAGTATTAGGTTGTGGTAATTGCATCGGTTGTACAAGTACGACTTTGCCGTGGACATTTACTTATGTTGAAAACTGCGCTAGTTTTACGTTTACGCCCGTTATACCCGGTACAAGCAATGCTACTTTTCACTCTTGGGATTTTGGTGATGGTACACCACTCAATACAGTAGCAGGTACAAGTCCAATCACACATCCGTATGCACATCCGGGTTATTATCAAGTACGATTGAGATCGATAGACTCCTTAGGATGCCTTATGACTTATGTACAGACAATTGCCGTCAAATTCAAGGGCGGGTTCTCTTATACTTTTAATTGCCCATCTGGATCTGGCACATTGCAAACTGTATTGACCGATCGCTCCGAATATCTACCCCAACCAGTGGGTACTTTTTCAGCACCCACGTGGTACGAATCAGGTGTAGGTATCATAGGAACTGGCTCTGTACTGAATGCTTCGTTATCACCAGGCCCGCATACGGTTTATTTACAGGTAAGTTATCCGGGACAAACTTGTGTCAGTCAATCACAAGTAATCATTGTTCCGGCGTTTCCTGTTGCTGCATTTACCCATAATGCACCAAAATGCGAAGGAGTCCCGGTTGTTTTCAACAATACTTCTACGGGAGGTGGCATTACAGGCTATAGCTGGAATTTTGGTGATATGGCAACCTCTGGTGTTGCGAGTCCGCAGCGTACTTATGATGCTCCTCCGAACACATTTACAGTTACGTTAACCGTTTCTAATAATTGGGGATGCTCCTCTTCGGCTACAGCCATACTCCCAATTGCTTCGCGCAGCAACACCAATCCGACCATTACAATGGCACCCCCTTCTCCACAATGCCAAGGAACGCCTATCAACCTTACCACAGGGTTACCAATAGGCTTTCCCACACCTGTGACTTATGGTTGGTTCAATACCGTTGCACCAGCAACACCACTGGGTACGAGTGTTGGTTACACGCCATCTATCAGTGGATCTTATGGTGTAAATGTATCGGATGGCAATGGTTGTATTTATAATGTATTAGCACCCAGTCCAGTCATTTACTTACCACCGCCAGTTGTTCAAATTGTGGGCAAAACCGACTATTGTCTTGGTGAGCAGATCAATATCTCTGCTAATTTAGGATCGTTGGGTTATACCTATTCTTGGACTGTTACACCACCATCAGGCCCTAGCAGCAGTTTCTCAGGTGCAAATGTATCTATGCCAGCAAACGCAGCAGGTACTTATACTTTTGCTGTCACTATTGTGCATACTGCGTCTGGTTGCTCCAATTCAGGATCAATGAATGTAGTAGTCCATGCCGGTGTGAGTGGATTAACTATTACATCTAGTGCCAATTGCGAACCTGCCACTTTAACTGCCAATGGCGTAGGTGCTGTATTCTATAACTGGAGTACAGGCGATAATACAGCGTCAACGATCGTTAACCAAGGTGGTTTCTATTCTGTGATTGCATCGGATAATTGGGGCTGTACAGCAAAAGCAACGTATTTCTTGGAAGGCAAACCCGACCTCAGCAATATCATGACTGGCTGTTATGAATACTGCGAACCGGTAATTTGGCAGGCGATTGCTTGCGCAGGTTGCACCTATCAGTGGTATTTGAATGGCAGTGCCATTGCTGGAGAGATCAATTCGACCATTAATATTACTACTTCTGGTACTTATACCGTAGAAGTAAGTAACGGCCCCGGTTGCACATCTCAAAGTGATCCTATTGATATCAGCATAGCCAGTAACCCTGATCTATGCGAAAAATGTGCAGTAGATACAAAGGATGCAATATTTAATTGTGTTGGATACGATCCAATTACAGGCAACCTTATCTACGAATTCACGATTAATGTAGTCAATTACGGCGGTGCTTTATATGGTTTATCGGCCATATCTTCATTTGGACCAGTCACTATTGATAACCCATCCAGTGGATATATACCAGGTGGAGGTGCTGTAACGCCTGTACATGGTTATTTGATTTGGGATGGTCAAAACCGAGATGGTTGCTTCAAATTCCAAGGATATTTGACACTTGACTGTGAGAGCACGGAACTCTGCGAGTTTAGATGGTGTGGCGAACTGCCAAAATGTTGCGACAAACCTTGCTCACTCAAATTACGAGAAGCCAATGTTGAGTGTATCGGTTTTGGGTACTATAAAGTAACATTTAGCCTTGAAAATACTGGATGTGCTTTGACGAATGGCTTTATTAAAGGCGCTTATGGTATTTACAATATAACACCGACTAATATTCCTGTAGGTATCACCACCTTTACTGCAATTGTATTTGGTACGCCTGGGGCAAATGGTTTTGCAGTTTGTGGATACCAATTTAATGGTGAGCGTTGCTGTATCGAATTCAGACTAGAATTCGGAGATTGTAGAGACACAGATTGCAAACTAGAAGCAGGTAGAAATAATGTAACCTGCATTGGTCAAAATGCGGCAGGAAATTCTATTTTCCAATTTACAGTAGAAGTATATGGTGCTCCAGCAGGTGCTTCATTCGTTGTAATTCCAACTTATGGATTTATTACAAATCTATCTTGGATTTGCAGCGGCAATGTATGTACATTAACAGGTATTTACGAACAAATTGGGGGTAATGATACCGACTGCTTTGAGGTACTGGCCATAGGATCTGGTACAGAGCCAAAAATTTGTTTGGGAAAGGGATGTGTAGAGATACCTCGTTGCGAAGGTAATAAACCAAGTGGTGAACGTACCGAAAAAGAGGCTAATGACGTAATAACAGCGGAAACAACTGATAGTTTCTACCTAGTACCCAATCCTGCTACGGATATGGTTACGATCAGTATGTTCAATCCATTGTCTGGCGTTACAGGCGTTAGAGTGACGGATATGGTGGGTCAATTAAAAATCAGCAAATATCCTAAAGATAATGATTTGAACTTGGACATTAGTCGTTTACCTGCTGGCATTTACAATGTCACCGTGACAGATAGCAATGGCGTTAATGCTAGCAAAAAGTTGATCATCATAAACAGTAAGTAATTCATACTGCTTAAAACATATAACAATTAGCTAGGTAACTAGGTCTGAATAAGCAGTAATGTTTATTTAGCCCAATTTTCTCAGCGGTATTGCCTGATTTATTTCGGGCAGTACCGTTTTTTTTTACTACCGCCTCATTCGTTCTTCTACTTTTGATAATAGCCATTCCTTTTCTGGCAATACGGATACCTGCTGAATTTCGTCAAAAAGAGCTTTGACTTGTCCCCTACTGAGATAGGAACTCATGGCCACTTTGTGGATATAATGAATAAATAAGCGGTTTACCTCAATATGTGCAAATGGAATTTTCTTCTTATGATCTGTCAAGAATTTCCTAAAACTATTGATAAGATCATCAAAAGGATTTGTAAAATCTATTTCAAAATAACACATTAATCTGAGGCGGCGTTCGTCCATTTTTGTAATTGTATTATCGCATCTAAGCATATTTATCATATCCAACGTACGATGAAAATCTCCTTTGGCAAAATAGAGATATGCCTTACAAAGCAAGATAATATCTTCCCGTTCAAGATAGGATGGCACTATTTTATCAGCATTTTGCTCCAAAAAATTTTCTACCCAATCAAATTCTCCCCGTTTGAGACCGATAACCGTAATATTGCGCAACAGTACAGGCGATAAATACCCATTGATGTACAAAATGCCCAATTCTATTTGTTCTTTATACAACTCAAATATTTCCTTAATATACGTCTCCCGATCCGTATAGATCAATGGTGCAATATTCGCTAAATAAGAATATAAAACACGTATAACAGGTGGATCCAAGTCTTTTTTATATTGGGAAATATTGTTTTTAAGGGCATCAAAATGGGCGGTATTGGGTTCGTTCAGCAATACAAGTGCCAAATACCAAATATGGATACCAAAATCATCTGTCAATTTAGATGCTTTGATCCACTCCATGAAAGGTAACATTTGAGAAAAATCAAAATCAAAATTGGTCAAACTGACGATATTTTTGGCAAAACAATACGTCTGTAATTTGGAAATGGCGTAATAATTGTCCAATGCCTGGTTTTGTTGGCTCAGGTTAAAGCCCAAACTTGATTTATCCTGAATAATATTGAGGAACGAAGAGCGTTCAAATTCGAGTAATAATTTATGCCGGAAGTAAAATTCATTCCGATAGGGAATTTCAGATACCAACGATTCTGCTTCATCAAATATCTTTGGAATATGCTCCAGCATTTGTTTTTTACCAAAAAAATGAGCCTGAGACAGCAAGCGGTGAATGGGGTATTCGATCAACTCAAACTGGACAATACAATCTTTGATCAAACCATTCAATTTAGACATAACTTTTAGAACGGCTGTTTGCTGGTCCGATTGAATGTCTTTTTTTCCATAAATATACACAAAAGCATGGTGGTAGGTTAATTTAGGATGGTTAAAATCAGGTGCAAACTCCATTAAAAACGCCATAAGCTTCCTAATGGATGCTTGGTTATTGAAATAAGGAGAATCCACCATTAGTTGGAGTTGTTTTAACTCCTTTGGAGTAAAGCACGACAACAGTTCAATTAATTTTGAATCGATCATAATCGGGAATTTTACGCGAATATTTTTTCTCTTAATTTAGCACTAACTAATTGATTAACAATAATATAGCACCATTAAAGCCACTGCAAATATACTAAAATATGGGATTTTTTGACGAAATAGTTTTTATTCCAGATTACACCAGACTTTAACTTTGCACTAACATTAGCATTTAATTGTTAAAAAATTATCTAAATTTATTATGCATCACTTACTATCCTCTGTAGCATTCAAAGTCTTTTTTTCATTTTTTATTTCACTTTTTGCACTTAAGAATACGGTCAATGCCCAAGGCTGTCCTAGTGTCACGAATTTCATTACGGCCCAATACAACACCACCATGGCTACTTATGAGTGGAATTATGCCAATAATGTTGCCTATTACGTGTTAGAAATCAAAAAAAATGGGCAAAATTACCACACAGTGGAATTACAAGGCTCGATTACCAAATACCAGTTGGATTTTGCGCCCGTATTAAAACACGACGATAAAATTGAGGCAAAGTTAACACAATATTGCAATAATGGCGCAAAAACAAGTGCTACCAACGATTTTATCATTGTAGTGGATGCCGTTGTTTATCTTATTGGAGATCCTAACAATGGCGGTACGATCAAAGTAGAACCTGTAATGACGGTCAATGATAATTTAGTGCCCGCTGATAAGGTCTGCGGATTATGTGAACCGGATTATTTCCGCCTCACTTCCGGTTTTTATGCGCCATTTGGAATTGCGGTATCTACCACGAGTACACTCCCAATTGAGCAATTGCGCTTTGAGAAGTCCGATCTTTGCAATTGTTTTGATCAGGCTATTGCCAGTGGTATTTTGGATGCGAATGGTGGACATGGGCCGAATTATAATGGTACGCCATTTAATTGTGAGATTACGCTTTATTCTTTTATTCCAGAAGATTGTAAAAGGGAAACCCGTGGAAAAGAGCGCAGTTCTAGTACGTTCTCCTCAAATGCCACACCATTACACGTTGCGCCCAATCCGAGTACCGCTTTTACCCAAATCACGTTTTCGCTAAATGAAGCATCCACTGTTTCGGTCATTATTTACGATATAATGGGCAATGCCGTAACCACAGTTGCCAATACCCAGCAATTATCCGCTGGTGATTATACTTATCCCATCCAAATTGAAAACCTGCCATCTGGCATTTATTTTTGTACGTTAAAGACCCACGATTACATAAACACAGTAAAATTATCGGTTGTTGGAAAATAAAACCGAATGATCTAGTACCAAGGGACCTACTTAATACTTTTGAGTAGTTTCCTTGGTCTTTAATTAGGTTGTCCAATTCCTATTTGACTTCATGTCCGCTGATATATTCTTACATTTTAGACCGTGCTTGATCTTCCTTTTACTTAAATAGTGGAAATTTTGTTGAACGCAGGCATGGCTGTTAGCCGCTATATTTAGGAAGCATGTGCAGAAGTACAATATAATGACTACTTTTGCAACTAAATAGTTTTTATAATCAGCATGAATCAGCCAGACATAGAAGCAACAATTATAGAAATCACAGAACTGATTGACAGCGGAGAAATTGTGTATCTGCACCATACAACGTATGAAATACTTTCCTATCCTGCGCCCAATCCATCCAACGACGAGTACGATTACCTGCGGCAAGAGGTATATGATGTGGTGGACATGGATCCGGATAGTTATATTAAATTTGAGCCACTCAATTCCAATGAGGGCCACGATATGATGGACGCTTTTGCCGATACCATAACGGATGAACCACTCAAGGCACTGATAAAGAGTGCCTTAAATGGCAAACGACCTTTCCGTGCTTTTCGAGAAATGATCGAATCAAAAGCACTGGAAGATGATTGGTACGATTTTAAAGATGCTTACCTTTCTATGGTCGTGCGGGATAAAATAACAGATATATAATTAAAGTCATTGTTTTATCGTTCCTAATACCATTTTTCCCGAATTTCCACCAATAATTGCTCAATTTGAGTGCGATTGGGCTGTTCCGGCAGCGTACTTCTTGTAAATGCAACGTCTATTCGCGCCAATTTTTCCTCTGCCAACGCCATTAAAGCATCGTATTCATACGCGCCTTTTCGTATTTCCAGCAATTGCGCTCGGTTGGGGCGGCGCACCTGCAAAACACCCTGTTCCAAAATATCCAAAGCCGTTTCGAGCAAACGAATGGTGTGCATCATATTTTTGGCATCGTAGTTTTTACCATGCGCAATGGTGTTTTCATACCGCTCCTCATTGCGGTTTTCGAGCCATTCTTGGTATTCTTTATAGTCGCGGCAGTGCATGGAATAAGCATCTTTATTGAAGGATAACAATGCCACTGGTTCTGTACCCTTTGGCACACTGCTGAGCGCCACTTCATTGGCCGTTTCTTTTCTAATGATGCCCGAAAAGCCCATTTTCCCAGTAGGATCGTGGAATAAACCATATAAATCGCGCATATTTGAGATCACCACTAAACCACAATCTTCTTGTCGCCAGCCTTGCTTTTCCAGCCATTTTTGTACGGGCATTGCGCCTTGTTTTATAGCAATATAGCAGAAATCCAGCGGTGTTTTGCGTTCCGGTGGCATAGGTTTATTGATTTTTTTGTTCAATCCCCTCGCCTTTTTTACTTGGGCAAAAGCAAATCCTGCAAAAGTTTCTTTGCATTGTTTCGACAAGAAATTTTGCTTCAAAAAAGGTTCAAATAACGGATGACAATACAAGATACAATCGGGTGGTGCAGCCAGCATTTCAAGGATATTTGGGTTGCTTTTGGTCAATAATTCAGCAAAACGCCCTATTTCATAATACACCTGATCGCTTTTTTCGTCGTTCACCTGCGGGGTATAATCCAAGCCATAAAAATCGGATTTGGGCAATATAAATACGCCTTTGATATCGGTATCGGAACTGGGCAGGTTGGTACCATACGCACGGCTGCCGCTGATGCACTCGAAGAGGAGGAGTTTTTGGGATTTTAGGTCTTGGATGGTTAAGTGCTGCATTGTTATTTGTTGTTGACGGTGTCACCGATACATCTTAGGTTATAATGACTTGTATTTGAGGTAAATATAACGAGAATACTGCGAAGGTAAGTTCCTTACTTGTAATGGTCACGACAAATTTCAGGAGATTATATGAGTACATCTAGGTAAGTCAATTTATTGAAGCAGTTTAGAAAAGCAGAAAAAATGATTTTATACGACCTAAGAAAAAAAACAAAGATAAATTTCTACCTTTGCGATTGAATTGAAACAGTTAATTACATATATATTAATGCTTCTTATTTTCTTGCAGCCATTTAGCAAGATATGGGTTTACCTTTCTTTCAAAATAAACCAAGAAGTTATTGCTAAAACCCTTTGTGTAAATAAAGAAATCAAGGATAATTGCTGTCAGGGTGAGTGTTATCTCAAAGAGCAACTCAATAAATTAGATAAAGGAGCACACAATCAAGTCCCCTCCAAAGAGAAATTAAGATTAGAAAATTTGTATTATCATACTCACATAGATCTTATTTTCTCCACTTGTACAATAGTTAGAGAACGAAGTGTTTCTAAAAAATATAGTAACAATTTTTACGCCGCTTCCTACATTAACGATATTTTTCGACCACCGAAATTCATTTAAATTTAATTTTTTTGTTTTGGGGAAAGCCCTAAAAAATCAAGGCACAAGTCATCGGGCGTGTGCTTCAATGGGAGTGTTGTGCGCTCTATCACTAGATGTTTTTTGCCTATATCATTGCGTCATGTTGTCGCAATGCAGTTATATGTTTTAAAAAAGGTAAAAACTTAGCAAGTTTTAGCGTATCACACTTACCAAACATCTAATATTTCATACACAATTAAATTTAAAATAATGAGTTTTAAAAACATCATCATAATATTTCTATGCTTTTGGGCCACGATTAGTTTTGGCCAAAATGTAAAAGGTACAATCAAATCCCAAACAGGCGAAGTCGTATCTTTCGCTAATATTACTGTACTTAATAGTTCAAGCGGAACAGTGGCGGACAAGGATGGTAATTTTAGCCTTCAGTTAGAAAGCGGCACTTATCAGGTACAATTTACTGCAGTAAGTTATGCCGCGAAGGTACTGGAAATCATTGTTGGCGAGAATGTCCAAACCATAAATGTGATGCTTTTGGGAAATACCCAAACGTTAGGGGAGGTAGTGGTTACGGCCAATAAACGGGAGGAAGACATTACAAAAGTATCTACTTCAATTACTTCTCTTTCTGCAAAAAAAATTGAAGATACACGAACGTGGGGTCTTGGGGGCTTAACCGCATTAGTTCCTAACTACACTTATCAGGAACTAGGTGTCCCATTCCAACAAGTACAATCTATTCGTGGTATTCAGGTTTTTAGCGAAAACCCTGCGGTATCTACTTATATAGACGATGTGAATAATATCGACATCTTAGCCAATGGTTTTGCATTTACAGATATAGAAAGAATAGAAGTGTTACGCGGCCCACAAGGTACTTTATTCGGACGAAATGCGATGGGTGGCGTAATTAATATAATCACCAAAAAGCCCACCAATAAAACAAGCGGATTTGCCGAAGTTGGGGTAGGAAATTTAGGTTTGCAACGCCATAGTGCTGGATTTAAAACACCAATTATTAAGAATAAACTGTTTTTTGGTGCAAACGGGTTGTACCAATCTCAGGACGGATATTGGAAAAACGATACCACAGGTACCGGTGCAACAGACGGAAGGGCTAACGGGAAGTTAGTAGGTGGAGAAAAAAATCTGTACGGTAATCTTTACCTTAAATGGTTGCCCACTCAACGACTAAGTGTTACGCTTAACCTAAAAGGGCAGAGGGATTGGAGCAATAATACGGGCTTTTTTGTTTCACAAAGTAACGATAGTATTGCTTTGGCCAATCCCGATAAAATCAATTTGGCAAGAGTTGGCGAACACGAACGTAATATTTTCAACACGTCATTGGTGGCAAAATATTTCGGCAATAAGGTTGCGCTTACGTCCATCTCTGCTTACCAGACGATTGGTTTATCGTTTAAGGACATAGACTTTCCAGGGTTTTATCATTCGTTTTATGAAAGCGCGATTGGCGAGTCATTGCCCCCGCAACAAGTATATAGCCAAGAGTTGCGTATCAATTCCAACTCGGGTAGCAAACTACAATACACCGCAGGTTTTTATGGATTTTCGCAAGTGGGCTATGAGCCATCAACCAATTTAGCCTTTGAGGTAGCGCCAGACATTTATTCTATTTTCCGAAATAAAAGTAATAATTTTGGGCTAGCAGGTTTTGGTGAATTGAGTTACCAAATAACTCAAAAGATAAAAGCAACAGCAGGTATTCGTTACGATTACGAAAAACGGGAAGCGACCTTTAATGGCTTCGGTGAAGCAAGTTTTGTTGGTGGTGTATTTACTCAAATAAGACCAGATACAACAGTTAACGGAAATTATGCTGCACTATCGCCAAAAGTTACTTTAAGTTATGCAGCAAATCAGCGCTCAAATATTTACGTTAGTTACACTCGAGGTTTTCGTGCAGGTGGGGTAAATGCTCAAAAAGTGCCTATCAATGTTCGCCAAACATTTGATCCCGAATATTCCAATAACTATGAAATAGGTTATAAGACATTTTTAGCAGGTAACAAATTGAGTATAGGAGCATCGGCTTTCTTAATTCAATGGCAAAATTTGCAATTCTTTAATTTGGTTGCACCATTTACCTATGCGAGAGAAAACGTAGGTGATGCGCAGTCGTCAGGCGTAGAGTTAGAAATTTCAGCCATTCCAGTAAAAGGCTTAACAATAGATGGTAGTTTTGGTATTAATCAAACGGAATACAAAGACTTTGATTTGAAACGCGTCAATTTCTTTACAGCAGTTGAAACTATTACACCAATTGGAGGCAATAAACTTAGCAATGCGCCAAGCCATACTATTTTCCTTGGTGCTCAATACGAAGTTGAAATTGCCCCAAAATTGAAGGCCGTGGTACGCGGAGAGGTTCGTAATATTGGAAGTTATTACACCGATATCCAAAACCAAATTGAGCAACCTGCCTATACCCTTATCCATTCACGAATTGGATTGGTTTATAGCAATTACAGTCTATTCTTTTGGGGACAAAACCTAAATAACCAAAGGTATTTGGCTTTTGGAAATGCTGATAGCAGTTTTGGTCGTAGTGTGAGAACTGCTGCTCCACGAACTATTGGAGTTACTTTGAGCGCAAAATTTTAATTCTATCAATCTTTGGGGCTGGCTTTGTCAGCCCCAATTTAAAAATAAAAATAATGAGACAAGTAATTTTAATCATTACATTATCTTTTGTTTGCTTTGCTTGTAATAATCAGGCGAAAAACAAAATTGAGCCACAACCCGAAAAAGTGGTGATGAACAAAGAGGATTCACTAAAAATTGCCAAAGAAATTGAGAATTTTAGCCCCGAAAATCACGTAAATTCAATGGAGATGATTTTCGGAAAACCCAAATACGATATCAAAACCATCGGTATCTTGGTGTACGATGGTGTAAATGACTTGGATTTAATGGGACCGAGATATGTATTAGGGCAAGCAATGGGTGTAAAAACTAAACTCATAGCATTGAAACAGGGAAATATCAAAACGGTAATGGGGGTAGAAATTGTACCTAATACGGTTATTGATTCTGTCGCTCAATTAGATATACTCATAATACCCGGTGGATTTACGGGTACAATTGAAGCCGCTTATAACAAAACCTTACATGACTGGATTAGAAAAATTGATCAGGCTACCATATACACAGGTGCAGTGTGTACGGGTGTTTGGGTGCTTGGAGCAACGGGACTCTTGGAAAATAAAAAAGCTTCTACCAATTGGTATCGGGAAGAAGAATTTTTGAAAAAATATAAAGCCGTTCCAGCAAATCAACGATATACACAAGATGGGAAATACTGGACAAGTGCCGGAGTAACCGCAGGAATGGATATGTCATTGGCTATTATGAAAGATATTTACGGCGATAAATATGCTCAAGCGATAATGCTAGATATGGAATATGATCCACATCCACCCATAGAGGGCGGTACACCTGATAAAACAAACTGGGCTGTGAACTGGATGATGAAGGCGATGTATGACGGTGGTGTAAACCCTTTAATTGATAGTTTAGAACGAAAGTAAAATTACATCATTTTTAGTGGGTATCAGGGTATAATTAGTTTATAATAATCGACTGCTTGTTACAAAAGTTTATTGATTAATGAAGTTCTTATGCCTTGGTACTTACTATTAACGAATTCGTACCCAATTTAATTCCTATCTTAAAGGTTTATCCTATCTTTGCCTTTACATTTTCAAAAAAAAACAAACGTGGGGAAAAACGCTACCAATATTCTAATTTTATTGCTTACGGGGTTTTCCTTGTACAAAACCTATACTTTACGCCAAATAAGTAAGGCAAACGACTTGCTAGCCACAAAAAACGAACAACTCATAGCCGCCCAACAACACCTCCGCGACCAAATTGCGATGCTAAAGGATTCCGATACACAATGGGTCTCACTCTCTGACGGATCTGCAAAAGTAAATACTTATTTGTATTATAATGCTGTACGGGAAGAAATCGCTCTGGATCTTGGCGGTATCGCCGCCCCACCAGAAGGTAAATACCTCCAGTTATGGGGCTTGGAAAAAAACAAAAAGGCAAGGCTTGGTATGGTGCAAACCAGCGCAGTAGGTTCGTGGCAAAAGATGGCGTACCAACCCGCTTTGGATAGTTTTATGATCTCATTAGATCTAGCAAAAGATGGGGATACAACACCAACAATCATCCTTATGAATGGTGCAATAAAAAATTAATACGATGCGGTCAAAATTCATTATGCTTATCAGCACTTTTTTGGGTGCTTTTTTACTTTGGCAATGGTATAATCATAGTCAAAAAGTGGATTATGCCACGCAAATTAAGCCAATACTCAATCAAAGATGTATCACCTGTCACGGTGGCGTAAAAAAGAGCGGCGGATTTAGTCTGCTCACCCGCGAAGAAGCCCTCCTACCCGCCAAAAGCGGCAAACCCGCTATCGTACCCGGCAATGCCAGTGCCAGTGAAATGATTCGCCGCCTCACCTGCTCGGATGTGGATGACCGAATGCCCTACAAAAAACCACCGCTGTCGGAATCAGAAATAGCACTGCTGACATCTTGGGTTAATCAGGGTGCTAATTGGGAAGTTCATTGGGCTTATCAACCGCTCCAAGCCACCAATATTCCCGATAAAAATACATTTTGGGGCGGTAATACACCCAAATGGGGCAATAATCCCATCGACGCATTTATCCTCGAACGCCTCACTAAAGAACAACTTAACCCATCACCCGAAGCCGATAAACGCACCTTGCTCCGCCGTGTTTGTCTCGACCTCACGGGCATACCGCCCACCGAAGCGCAAGTAAACCAGTTTATGGGCGATACCCTCGCAGGCGCGTACGAGCGCCTCGTAGATACCTTGCTCGCCCGTCCACAATACGGCGAAAAATGGGCTGCTCTTTGGCTCGATCTTGCCCGATATGCCGATTCAAAAGGTTATGAACGCGATGCAATTCGCTCGGCTTGGCGTTACCGCGATTGGCTCATTGAGGCTTTTAATGCGGATATGCCTTATAACCAGTTTATCACGGAACAATTGGCGGGTGATCTTTTGCCCAATCCCACCGACGCGCAATATATCGCCACCACTTTTCACCGAAACACACCTACCAACGACGAAGGTGGCACCGATAATGAGGAATTCCGTACTGCTGCCGTCCTCGATCGCGTTAATACAACTTGGGAGGCCGTTATGGGTACATCTTTTGCTTGTATTCAATGCCATAGTCACCCTTACGACCCATTTTTTCACGACGAATACTACAAATTTGCGGCTTTTCTCAACAATACCCGCGATTACGATACGCATCCCGATTATCCATTGCTGCGCCAATATACCGGCGATGATAGCCTTAAAATGACGGTATTGCGCTCATGGCTCACGACCAATGCCAATCCGCTAGAGCGCGAACGCGTCCTCCAATTGCTCAAACTTTGGCAACCAGTCTATTATTCCCTCGAAGCCGATAGCATGGTCAATTCTGATCTGTTGGATACCAAATACCTTGGTTTTAGTCATCCTTCTAGTGCGCGTATGCGCGGGATTGAACTGGAAGGACGCACCCAATTGATTTATAAAAGTTATACCATGACTCCCGGAGGTGCCGTAGTCGTGCACTTGGATAGCACCAATGGCCCCATCCTTTGTACCATACCGGTTAAAGCCAATGTGGACGGTAAAAGTATCCAATACCTTGATATTAAACCAGTGAGTGGTAAGCACGATTTGTATTTAACCTACACCAATCCGGCATTGCGCAACCAACCCAATGCTTTTGGGGTACAATACGATTGGTTTGCTTTTGTACAACCGTTTCCGGGTAAAGGCAAACCCGGTTATCAAGAACAATACCAAGCCTTTTTTCAATTGATGAATGCCAAATGTGAAACGACACCTGTGATGTTTGAAAACCCCGATTTCATGCATCGAAAAACCTTTGTTTTTGAACGAGGGAATTGGCTCGTGCCTGCGCAGGAAGTGACACCCCAAACGCCCAAAAATATGCCGCCGCTACCAGCAGGTGCTCCGGCAAATAGGCTCGGTTTGGCGCAATGGATGACCGCAAAAGAGCACCCGCTCACAGCACGTGTCATGGTCAATCGTTTGTGGGAACAAATCTTTGGCATCGGGATTGTAGAAACCGTTGAGGATTTTGGCTCACAGGGCACACCACCGTCGCACCAAGCATTATTGGACTGGATGGCTTGGACTTTTGTCAATGATAATCAATGGAGTATGAAAAAAATGCTTCGCCTGATGGTGACTGCTGCTGCGTATAAACAATCGTCGCATACCAGTCCCGATTTGCAAGAACGCGACCCTCAAAATCGGCTGCTTGCCCGCGGCCCGCGCATACGGCTTTCCGCCGAACAAATACGGGATCAAGCCTTGGTGGTCAGTGGTTTGTACAATCCCAAGATGTACGGCAAACCCGTTATGCCCTTCCAGCCTGATGGTATTTGGCTTACCCCTTGGAATGGCGAAGCATGGATATTGTCCAAAGGCGACGAACAATACCGGCGGGCACTTTATACTTTTTGGAAACGAAGCAGCCCATACCCTTCTACCATGACTTTTGATGGCGCGGGTCGTAACCTCTGTACTTCTAGGCGGATTCGTACCAATACACCCTTACAGGCATTGGTGACGCTCAACGATCCGGTTTATATGGAATGTGCTAAGCATTTGGCCTTGAAAATGTTGAATAATACAGCAGAAAATTGGGATTTGGCGATTCAAAATGGGTATTTAGCCATTACAGGCCGCCCCATCGCACCCAATAAGGCAATGGTACTCAAGTCTTTGTTTGACCAGTCGATCCAATATTACAAAAAAAATCCACAAGCGGTTTCCGACTTGCTCAATGATTTGGCTTGCAACCAGCATGACCCCAACGTGGCGGCTATGACGATTGTCGCCAATAGTATGTTGAATTTGGATGAAGTAGTGGTGAAGGAATAAATCCCAATTATTGTTGTTGAGATTGCTGTAATACCTGCAAAAACACTTGGCTATCTTGCGCACCGGACACGGCTCGTTTTCGGTCAAAAACAAAGAAGGGTACGCCTGTTATCCCAAATTGTTGCGCTTCATAGATATCGAGCCTTACCTCATCGGTATAAGTATCGGCTTCCAATACTTCGGTGATGGCTTTGGCATCCAAGCCGATTTCAGCACCGATTTCGGCTAGTACGTTCTTGTCCGCTGTGTTTTTTCCTTCGGTGAAATACGCTGCAAAGAGGCGTTCTTCGGCGGCATCTTGTAGCCCTTTTGTTTTGGCATAATACGAAAAGCGGTGTGCATCAAAAGAATTGGCGACTACTGCTTTGTCAAAATGATAGGTAAGTCCTACGGATTGTGCTATATTGGTCACATGATCCATCATTTGGGCGGTTTGTTGCGCAGACCATCCCTTTTTTTCGGCTAATGATTGTGCTACGCTTTTGTTGGGTTCTGTTTCTAAATTAGGATCCAATTGGAAGGCTTTCCAGACTATTTCTACGTTATCGCGGCCTTCAAATTGCGCCAATGCGGCTTCAAATTTGCGTTTGCCAATATAACAAAACGGGCACATTACGTCTGACCAAATTTCAACTTTCATATTTTTTGCTACAAATGTTTGACTTCTCCGAAGTCTTTTGTGGATATACAAAACCTCAAGTTGTACTAAATTGTTCGATACCACTTGACATTTTATAAAACGTAAGTAATAGGTCACGTTTACGAAACTTTTTTTTAGTTTCGTAAACGTCACTTTCCACCATTTCAAAAGTGTGTTAAATGTGTTTTTTAAAAAAATGTCCAGTAGTAAAAATTATTCTTATTTGGTAGCAAAAATATGCAATATCAATATTGCGGTGCGCTGCACCTTTTTATTGAACATAATTGCGGTGCGCTGCACCTTTTTGTGGAACATAATTACCTCCATCTGCCATTTTCCTAGTTCATATCAGTACATTTGCGGCGATGTTACTTAAAATCGAGTAAAATTGAATCAAAAAAAAGCATGTTTAAAGAGCATAAAACCTTTGTCATTTGGGGATCATTCTTACTACTTACCCTTGCTTGGGGGAGTTCATTTATCTTGGTAAAACGTGCATTGCAGGGTGGATTTGCGCCATTTGAAATTGCGTCGATGCGTATGATTGCGGCTATGGCTGTATTGGGTATTCCGGCGGCGATCAGTATTCCAAAAATTCCTCGGGACAAATTGCCCATTATCGCCATTTCAGGGTTGATTAGTATGCTGATTCCTGCCTTTTTATTTTGTACGGCACAAGTACATATCAGTAGTTCGGTAGCGAGTATTTTGAATGCCCTTACGCCTGCTTTTACTTTTATTGTAGGAATAATGGTATTTCAGCAGCCCGTAAAAGGTATGCAAATACTGGGTCTTTTGATTGGTTTTATAGGCTCCACGATGCTCATTTTGGTCAATTCAAAAGGAGAGTTCTCGTTAAACCATTATGCTTTATTGACTTTGTTGGCTACTTTTTTGTATGGTGTCAATGTCAATTTGGTGAAAAATAAATTAGCGGGCGTAAAGTCTGGACATATTTCTGCCGTTGCTGTATCTGCGGCTGGAGTAGCTGCGCTTATATATCTTATATTTAGCGGTAATATTCCCCATATTTATCAAAATGGGTTGGAGCATCCGTGGGCATTTGGGGCAATTATTTTATTGGGTGCTATGGGCACAGCGTTTTCTACTATTATTTTTAACAATATGCTTACGATGACCACCTCAGTTTTTGCCAGTGCCATTACCTATTTTATTCCTATCGTAGGGATTCTATGGGGTGTTTTGGATGGCGAAGTGCTTGTTTTTTGGCATTATTTGGGCATGTTGTTTATTGTGGGCGGCGTTATTATACTCAATCGTTTTAGGTAATCTCGTGCTATTTGGGCGGTGACCGAGCCAGTTTCTTCCATCGGCAAATGACCTGCATTGGGTATGATCACCAAGGTGTCATTGGGCAATGCTTTTTGAAATGCGTAAGCCAGTGCTACCGGAATGTGTTTGTCTTGTGCACCCCAAAGGATCATTGTAGGTGTTTGGATATTGGGCAATTCGTCGTAATGATTATTATAATTCGTTGATCTGGAAGCAATTTTACGGATTAATGCATCGCGATTGCCTGCGCGGAGGGTCATATCGTAATATTGATCCACCAATGTAGTGGTTACTTTAGATGGATCTGCGTATTCATTTTTAATGCTTTTTTCAACAAGACTGTATGGCGTTATATAACGGACAAATTCGCGCAAAACAGGTATTCCTGCAATTTTAAACCCAATTGGCGTTCCCGTACTTTGGAACGGAATACCGGCGGCATCTATCAAGATCATCTTTTTAACGCGATTGGGATAAAGGCGCGCCATTTGCCAACACACCTCACCACCCAACGAATTTCCGGCCATGTAACAGTTGGAAATACCTAGTTTATCCAAGAAATGGGCTACAAATGTAGCGTATTCGGGGCCATTAAAGAGGGTATGGCCATCGGAACCTGTTAAACCGAAATCGGGTAAATCCAACCGAATGATCCGAAAATCACTGGACAATTCAGTTACCCAAGAGGACCAAGTATGGAGGCTGGAACTGGTGCCATGCAATAAAATTAAAGGCGTACTATCTCGATTGGCGGCCATACCTTCGTCGCGATAATGCACCTGAATGCCATCCACGAGTATAAATTGGGAGGGCGGCGGCGCGTATTTACCTTTTAGTGATTCGAGGGATTTATCGGGTGCATAGCCCCAAATAGTGGCGAGGACTAGGGCAATGAGTGTGGAGTAGAATAATTTACGCATGTTTAAAGTCTTTTTGATGATGAATTAAGGTGAGTGCGCGACAAAATCGATGCATGACATTTTTTTTATTTTAAATTAATGTTGGGCTTCCTCATTAAAGTTGACACTTAAATAAGATTAAGTAGCCTTTTTTAATGCTTTGACTCAATTTTGTCTATAAGATCTGATCCATGACTTCGGAGAAGTCCAACATTTGTTGTAAGATAGTTCACCCCCATATTTTGTGCGATACGAGCCGCTCAGACTAAAGCCCTTACAAAGGTTGGACTTCTCCGAAGTCTTTTGAGGCATTCGAGATGTTTTTTACAGATGTTGGATTGCTCCGAAGTCATGGATCTTATTATTTGGGTACGTGACAAAATTCGGAGTATGACATTTTCCCATTCTAAATTAATGCTGAACAAGTAGGTAATTCTCCCAGTTTCAATGCTATGCCCCGATTTTGTCATACACTCAATTAAGGTTTGATTTTGGCAAATGTAAGATATACTTCGGCTCTTTAGGTTTTGTGCATGAAAATCCTACTGTAACCCATAAATCTATGTACAAAACTTAATAACGCTCAGTATAAATAAAGCCTTGATTAAACCTTACCTCTTATCCTCCGTCAAAAGCCCATCCTTAACAAAAAGGCATTGTATATCGCAGTGTCTATATTTAAAAAATCTGATTCATTATGAAAAAGCAAATCATGTTCATGCTGGCCTTTTGCGCCCTCGTTATCACAGCCCAAGCCCAACAATCCGAAAAAGCGGATAAACTAGAAGACAAAGTAGATCGCAAAGAGAATAAAATTGACCGCGCCGAGAACAAACGCGATCGTGCTGAAAACCGCCGCGACCGCCGCGAAGATGTTAAAGACAAAGGCGAAGATGTAAAAGATAAACGCGAAGACAAACGCGATGTCCGCGAAGATCGCCGCGATGCCCGCGAAGATGTACGCGATGCCAAACACGATGGTGGCAAACGCGATAAAAGGGAAGACCGCCGCGATGCCCGCGAAGATGTACGCGATGCGAAAGAAGATGTGCGCGATACCCGCGAAGACCGCAAGGACAAACGCGAAGATGTACGCGATAAACGCGAAGACAAGCGCGACCGCGCCGAAAACAAACGTGACCGTGCGGAGAACAAACGCGATCGCGCTGAAAATAAGAAAGATAAGAAAGACTAAGGAATGAGATTAGGGTGCTTAAATAAATGTTAAATAAATATTAAGTACTATGGTTCATCCAACCAATTAGTACAAGTTTTCGTCATTGAGGATATATTTTTAACCAATACATATCTTCACATTATGAAACAATTAATTCTTTTTTTCGCATTTCTTTGCCTTTTTTGCAATCTTAACGCTCAACTCCCTAAAGTTTTAGATCATTTAGACGGTCGCTGGTACGTGGATAACGCACCAGCGACCGTTTTTTCTGAATGGTCGTTTGCTAATAACAATGAAGCAACGGGGACAATCGTATCCAAACAGGGTAATGAAACCATTGTACTAGCGACTTTTAAAGCCGTTTTTACACCTGAAAAGGAAACCCTGCTTTATTTACAAGAACGGGCGATGGCCACGCAGGTTTTCCGAATGATCTCTGCCACCGATTGTGCGGTAGTATGGGAAAATACAATCTCCGGCCAATTACCTACCTGTCTTGCCTTTGATTTTCCAAAACGCAATAGCATGGCATACAAAGGATTGCAGCAGCCTTATGAATTTAAAAGGGAAAAAATAGGGCATTTAACGGCTGGTTTGAGCGTTGGAGTGGGTGCTACTCGGAGCATAGCACGCCAACCCAAAGATTATTATGATGGCGATATCAGTAGCAAAACACAGCGAGAGTATCAAATGGGTTCCGAATTGGGTATTGGTTTCAATATTGCTCATACGCATGCTCCTTTTAATATTCGGGTAGAGGCTGGCTATGGTTCAATGCTTTTTCAGGATACCAGAACGGATAGACGGCCTTATTCACCCGAAACTACGACCACAACTACGGTTCAAACTCAATTTTTTTACTCGGGTATTTATCCAGAAGCGCGTTTTGGGGCAAAGCGGCGTTTTGGGGTTTTTGGCGGTTTTTCGATGGTACATGCACCTAAAGAAAAACATACGGTTATTGCTACTACAAATCCATCAATAACCTCGGAACTAGGCACATCTACGTTGAGAAAAGGTTTGAAAAACGATATTCGTTTTGGGGCAAGTTTTGGGGTGTCGTACCACTTACCGATTATTGCTAAGGCGGTTGAACCGGAGTTTTACGCAAAAGTGAGTCATGTACGTTATATTTCTTGCGGTATGTTGTTTGCTATTGGCTCGCGGTAAAAGGTGGGCTACCATAAAAGTCCGCAACTGGATATATAGGCGTTGCGTACACTTTTTCTACCACAACAGTCCACAAAGAACACAAAGCGTAGAGTGGTCGCTTCGCTTTTTTTGAGGACACAAAAGCGTAGCGTACACTGTTTCTACTACAAAAATCCGCATAGG
>JBEAVK010000252.1:0-3351 GCA_041160955.1 Bacteroidota bacterium | reverse complement strand
TTTCATGCTTCCCAACTCAATGAGGGTACTTCTTGAGCCGTCGCTTATAAAACTATGGCTATAGAATTTCACGCCCTGTTGAATACTCACGCTATACTTGTTACTTAATCTATTTTTGGGTACACTAACAGATACTAGGTCGCCCGATAGTTGCTTCGCATCCAAAAGTTGATTATTGATTTTTATCCGGGCGGAACTGTTTATTTGACCTTTGAATGAAACGGTAAAAGTTGGTTGCTGTACTTTAGCCGCAATATTTATGACTACGCGGAGGTGAAGTTTACTATCTTCCCTTATATTTGCTGCGGCCAAACTTAAATTTTCGTTTTTCAAAGGGTTTAGGGCGGCTTCCTCCAGTAGCAGATAAGTTTCTGTACTGTTTTGTAGTGTTGCTTTCCCAACAAATTTAGCAATTATCTCGGCCTTTAAAGCGGCTACAGTTTTATTTTTGTCAAATTGAAAGTGTTTGTCCACCCCATCTTTATTGCTATGAAAAATAAGGTTTATCTTATTATTTGAATGTGGCGGATTTGTTATTTTTGGGTTATTAGCGATGTCATTCGCCACTTTTTTTGTTCTTAGGTACTGTAAATATACCGTATCGTTCGGACTGAAAATCCCAATAGAATCAATTAATCTGTAGGTGAAATCCATTTCATTCAGATTCATTAAATCTAGGAAAACATAAGGTTGTGCATCAAAAACCCAATCTGGCAGTGAGTCAAAGCGGACAATACCGTTATTTTTTATATTTCCTGGCATTCTGTGTGCAGCAGTATCACTCAGGATTATTCGGCCTTGGTTGTATATGGAACGTTGGCTTTGGTCACCCACTTCGTGCAATATCAAAGTTAGTGGCTGTTTTACCTTAGCCTTAGGTGTAGCGGGCATAGCAACTGTTGTGGAAATAGGTTTTCCAATTAAGTGTTTATAACCTAGATAACTAAGCCCAACGATCAATACTGGTAGTATGGAAAAGCCAATTTTTGTCACCAACTTAGATTTGTTTTTAGTATCAACAGGTTGCTGTGTGTGCTTTTCTGTTGCAAAAATTTTGTCATGTACTTGTTGGGGTAAATGCTTTCCAAAATCAGGATAGTTTTGGTTAAAATATTGATTTTCTACGAAATTAATTAGCCAATCTTTTGTACTGACTCCTATTTTAGTTTGTTCTGCCCGAAATTCACTATTACTGATCTCTCCACTATCGTATTTGGTTTTTAGGCTGTTCCATCTAAACTTAATCAATGACAAGGCCTCATTCATATCACTAAAATTATCTATCTTAGCAATACTTGATGCTTCATTTTTTATGTAATTGTCAAGTTCATCAAAGATCGCACTTAATTCGCCTAGATGAAAAAGGCGTTCGAGGTACTGTTGGAAATTAATTTGGGTCATAATCTGTTAAATTTCATTTGAGGGGACAAAAGTACGGCTTTTCAGGCGATTGTCAAGTAAATGCACTGAGTTCTTTTATGTATCCTTTTGTTTTTCGTGGTTATTCGTCGTTTGTCCAATCCATATGGCGTTAAATGTTTCCGAGCTACCACTGTAAGCCTTTACATCCGCTAAATAGTATAACGCTGTGTGTTTCTTATTTGATCAGCGTTCCGCCTTAATTGCATTCGAGCCTAAATTTGTAATCAATTTTGCGCAAAATCTCCTGTGGGATTTTGCCTTGAGCGCAGCCGAAACTACTTTCCTATACAAAAATTCCCAAATATCTCCCCCAACAAATCCTCGACCCCTATTTCCCCCGAAATTTCCCCCAAAAAAGTCAAAGACCGACGGATATCCTGCGCAATAAAATCGCCAGTGATTCCTGTATCGAGACCCGTTAATACATCCGACAATGCTTGATCTGCACGACGAAGGGCATCGTGGTGACGGGCATTGGTGACCACTGTTCCTTCTGTATCGAGGGTAGTACCCACGGCCACTTCAAAGAGGCGGGTCTTGAGGTATTCGATATTTTGAGCGTTTTTGGCCGATATATTGATGATTTGATCCAGTGTAAGCCCAATTGTATTGTGCGCAGGCGGCTCCGTTTGCAGATAAGGATGAACGTTAGGATCGGCAGGATTGATGAGCCATTCCGCTTGAAATAATGGGTTGCGGTCCATCTTATTACAAAGTACGATAACAGGAGCGCCTTCGGTGGCCGACAGGGCTTGCAGGTCGCTGTGGACATCAGCGAGGGTCATGCCGCTGGTTACGTCCCAAACATAGACGAGTATGGCTGCTTGGGCAATTTTTTCCATTGTTTTTTGTACCCCAATGGCCTCTATTTGATCCTGTGCTTCGCGGATACCGGCGGTGTCGATCAGGCGAAATTGTACACCATTGATATTGAGTGTCTCTTCTATCGTATCGCGGGTAGTGCCCGCTATTTCGCTCACAATGGCGCGTTCTTCGTTGAGTAGGGCGTTGAGTAATGTTGATTTTCCGGCATTGGGTCGCCCGGCAATGACGGTGGATACGCCCGTTTTGATGGCATTGCCCAGGTCAAAAGAGCGGAGCAGATTGCCAATATGGTTGCGAATAGTGGCGATGAGTTGGCGGAGTTGCGTGCGGTCGGCAAATTCTACATCTTCTTCCGAAAAATCGAGTTCTAATTCTACCATACTCGCAAAATGGATCAATTCCTGGCGAAGTGCCGCAATTTCGTTGCGAAAACCACCGCGCAACTGCCGCAGGGCAATATCGGCGGAGACGGCGCTTTGACTGGCGATCAAATCGGCAACGGCCTCGGCTTGGGACAAATCCATTTTGCCGTTGAGGAAGGCGCGCAACGTAAACTCGCCCGGTTGCGCCATACGTGCACCCGCCTGTAGCGATACTTGTATGATTTCTTGTTGGAGATAAGGCGAGCCGTGGCAACTGATTTCCACGGTATCATCGCCAGTGTAGGAGGTAGGATTGCGGAATAGTGTCACCAATACTTCATCTACCGCACTGCCATCGGGGCGGATAATACGCCCAAAATGTGCCGTATGGGAGGCGCAATTGGCCAGTTTTTTGCCTTTAAAAATAGCATCGGCGATTTCGATGGTTCGGCTGCCCGAAATACGAATGACGGCAATTGCACCTATGCCCGGTGCGGTGGCCAATGCTACAATGGTATCTGAAAGGTTGGGTAATTGCATGTATTGTGTTTGTCCTTAAATTGTGGCGACAAAGGTACTAAGTACACTGTAAAATAAATTTTTTTATACACGTAGTATATTTTCCACCACAACGTAGCGTACACTTTTTCCACCACAAAAGTGCACAAAGTTCACAAAGACGTAGCGTAGGCGCTTCGCTTGTTTTTTTAGAACACAAAGCGTTGCGTACACTGAAGTGTAC
>JBEAVK010000192.1:0-17770 GCA_041160955.1 Bacteroidota bacterium | reverse complement strand
GCATCCAATTTGTTTTCAGTAAAAATATTTTAATTTCCCATCATTTAAAATGCTTTTTCTAAAACATATTTTTTAAACCAATTAGGCACTTCATCGACTTTTAGTTCAATGTCAGTACCATTGGAGATTTCAGCTATCCAAGTTTTGGAAGTATTAGAGTTGTCGAAAATAAATGCCCTATTGGCATATTGAATTGCTTCAAACAGCAAATCAAGGGAGCGATAATAGCGCGAAATGACTTTATCGTGCGGCACACTATGCCCGCCCATATTGATACGGTGAGATATTCGCATTAAATTAATAGAGGGATCTTCTGTTGCGACATAATAAAGATAGGTTTTATAGCCCAAGGCTTGGGCTTTTTTCAGAATAGCCACCTTATCTGCCGAAGACATAACAGTTTCAAAAGTAAAAGATGCACGGGCATCCAAATACTTATGCCTTAGAAAATCAGTCAAAATGGCACTCATATAGGAGTCAAAGCCGACATTGCCAAAATCAATAAATTTTTTGTCGATGTATTTTATTTCGTTTGTAAAATCGCCCAACTCCGTTTTTTCAATGAGTGGGTGTTGGTTGAAAAACGAAATAATCTCCTGTTGGTTAGTTTCCACAGACATACCTCGCAGGTCAAAATAATCTATATTTTTTACTTCTTTCTCAATATCATCGGGATTGAGATAGTACCCCAAAAGCGACGGTGAAACTACCGCTTTTATCGTGCTTTTGCCCGAACCGTTTGGCCCGGCAAACATTCTGAGTCTAGGAGTTTTCATCATTTTGTCATTTTAAAAAAACGGGTATTCATTTTTGATGGCTTTTCAATTTCCTTCAAAACCTTGCGAGTACCGTCAGGCGAAATCTCGATCAGTTGCCCATTTTCAGCAATGATGACATTATCGCCCGAAGCCAAGGTTTGCCAAAAGGCTTGTTGTATGGCCGTTTCTGCCAAAATGGGTATTTGTTGTTCTAAATAGTTTAATTCCTCTTCGTTAAGCATAATTTATCTGTTTAATAAATTTGAAAAGCCCCCTATGTTTCCACATCAAAACTTCACATTAAACCCCACCAACAACGTCCTAGCCTGCGGATACGCACCATAATCCACGCCCGCAGTACGATCCGATAAACCGCCATTAGAAGATACTTCAGGGTCAAAACCCTTGTATTTCGAGAACAAATAAAGGTTTTGGCCTTCAAAATAAATCCGTGAACCATTCATGCGTTTGCCCGGAAGCGTATAACCCAAAGTGACATTTTGGATGCGTATAAACGAACCATCTTCCACCATTTGTGAGGAGTTTTGGTAGTAGTTAGCATAGATAAACGATGCACGGCCATATTCCGCTACATCGCCCGGTTTTTTCCAGCGGTTGCGTACATTCAAAGTATTATTGGCATATACCGAACTCAGACCGCCATCGTTGCCGTAGCCCAGTGTTTCGGTGGTAGAACGGATCAAGTTATACACGTCATTGCCCTGTGTAAATCGAGTGAATATGCTCAAATCGATGTTTTTCCAAGTAAAACTATTGGTAATACCACCAAAAAAATCGGGCATTGCTTTGCCAATAATTTGCGCATCATCGTAATCAATCAAGCCATCGCCATTGGTGTCCTCATAAGTAGCATCGCCGGTTTGTGGGTCAATACCTGTATATTTAAGACCAATAAAAGAGCCGATGGGCTGGCCTACTTTTAGGATATGCGTCGATTCCAAATCGCTATACGCATTGAGGAAAACACCATCCGAACTGAGTTTTTTGATCTCGTTTTTGATCCAAGTGGTATTAAAATTGATGTCCCAACGGAAATCCCTTTGCCGCACCGCTACTGCCCGGATATTAAATTCGACACCCATGTTTTGCACTTCGCCGCTATTGCGCGTTACGGTAGAAAAACCTGTGGTGCCTTGGATAATATCTTCGCTCAATAAACGTGTTTTAGTGGCCTGAAAAAACTCCAATGCTCCTGCAAAACGACCACCTCTTATTTCGTAATCAATACCTGTATTAAAGGAACGATTGCTCTGCCACGACAAGTTAGGATCCGCTAAATTGCGCAATTGCAAACCCGGCAACCCGTCGTACCGCGATGCAGTATAAAACGTAACATTCTGAAAATCACCGATTTCTTGGTCGCCTGTTAAGCCATAACTCACCCTCAATTTGAGATCGGAGAATAATTTATTACTTTGCATAAAGGGCTCGCTACTCAAACGCCAAGCCAAAGCCGCCGATGGAAACACCCCAAAACGATTATTTTGTGAAAACCGCGAAGAACCATCCGAGCGAAAACTACCCGTAAGCAAATAACGATCTTTGTAACCATAATTGACGCGACCGATAAACGATACCAAGCCAAAACCACCACCCGCAGAGGTCGCAGAAACGATATTGGCTGCACTAGAAACGCGCTCCAAACCGCCCGGAGGAAAACCTTGTCCGGTGGCAGTTCCCAATTGAATATCAGTATTTTGGAAAGAAACACCACCGAGCAGATCGAGGCTGTTTTTACCCAATTCTTTATGGTAATTCAAGGTGTTTTCGTTCAACCAAGTGATATTCCTGAAATTGGATTCAAACGCCTCGCCCCCCACAGCCTCGCCATCGGTGGTAATGGGTGACTTGAATTGATTATCAAACAAAAACGAAGCATCGGTGGAAAAGGTGCTACGAAATTTCAAAGTAGGCAAAATGCTATAATCGCCAAAAACAGAGCCTAATACGCGATAAACATTGGTATAAGCACGGATTTCTTTGGCCGATTTAACGGGATTATCGGACAACCAACTCACTTGGTAATTCGCAAAATTAGCGTAAGAACCATCTTGTTCATACACTGGCATCAAAGGCGACGCACCCAAAGCATTCGTAATAATACCCGTATAAGTATCGTCGTTGAAACTGCGGCGGTTGCGCGAAAACGAAGTATTGATCGTGGTACCAATATTCAGTTTTTCGTTGATTTTGTGGTCGAGGTTGAGGCGATAGGTAAAACGCTTGTAGAAATTCTCTATCACAACCCCTTGTTGGTCGAAAAAACCTGCGCTGGTAAAAAAGCGCGTTTTATCGTTGCCACCCCGCATCGACATTTCATAGTTGCTGATTGGTGCTGTCCGGGTTACTTCATTGAGCCAATTGGTGTTTACGCCCGTTTGGTCAAAGCCCACCAATGGATCGGTCAACAACGAAGGATCAAAATCGTCGCCAAAATAAGCGGGATCTTGATTGTACTTGTCCAAATCATTTTTACGGCCTTCTTCAATCAACGATACCCACTCATCAGATGACATAAATTTGATGGGACGTGCCACACGTTGCACACCTGAATAAACGTTCAAACTCACTTCCGATCCGCCAGATTTACCCCGTTTCGTTGTGATGAGAATGACACCATTAGCCGCACGTGCGCCGTAAATGGCCGCTGCTGAAGCGTCTTTTAATATTTCTATCGACTCTATATCATTGGGGTTAATATCGGATACCGAACTCAAGGTTTGGCCTTGTCCCACTGTTTCGCCAGAGGTATTGAACGAGGTAGAAAGCGCAGAATTACTCTCGGCAATCAGCGGAATACCATCCACGACATATAAAGGCGCATTATTCCCTCGGATACTCACCAACAAACCCGCTCCAGGAGTACCCGAAGGCGTGGATACATTGAGTCCCGTAACGCGCCCCTGTACACTATTGGCCAAGTTAGACACGGGTTGGTCTTTAAAATCTTTATTACTAATACTTGAAATAGCACCCGTGAGTTGGCTTTTACGTTGAACACCATAACCCACAACCACCAATTCTTGCAATTGCGATTCGGTTTGTGCCATTGCAATATCAATTGTGGTACGGTCAGTTACGGTGATGGATTGCTCTATATAACCCGTATAACTACACACCAAAATATCATTTTTTTCGGCGGGAATAGCATAGGTGCCATTTATATCAGTGATGGTACCGGAACGGGTATTTTTAATAATAATGGTTGCCCCGATCAATGTTTCACCAGTACTTGCATCGGTTACTTTACCTGTTAGAGTTGCTTTTTGGGCGAAAATGCTCGAAGTGCTAACCAAGCAAAGCAGCAAGCATATTTTAAGTGTAAAATTTTGATTCATAGTGCTTTATACGTAAATATGATATAATAAAATAGAATGGATAATTATACGAATCCCCGTTTTTCGTGCGCCCGTCGAATCGCCCCTTCCAGTACTTCCAACCCTTCGTTCAGTTGATTGGGCGTAATGACCAAAGGCGGCAACAAGCGGATACAATTGGAGTATAGGCCAGCGCGTATGAGCAAAATACCATGAGCAACGGCATCTTTAATGATTTCTAAAGTTAGATCGGGATCAGGAGTTTTGGAGTTGCGGTCTTTTACAAACTCCACAAGTTGCATTGCGCCAACACCGCGTGCATCGCCCAAAAGTGGGTATTTTTTCTTCCATTGCGCCAGTGTTCGACTCATTTGGCGGCCTACTTTCTCCGATTTTGCCAAAAAAGCAGGGCTGGACAAAATTTTCAACGCTTCCAATGCACCAGCCGCCGCTACAGGGCTACCCGAGTAAGTACCACCTACTGCGCCTAAATGCGGTTTGTCCAATATTTCTGCCCGACCAGTTACCGCTGCGATAGGCAAACCCGCGCCAAGGCTTTTGGCAGAGGTAATCAAATCTGGTGCAACGCCCGCGTGTTCGCAAGCAAATAATTTTCCTGTGCGTCCCATACCACACTGTATTTCATCAAAAATAAGGACGATACCGTGTTGGTCTGCAATTTCCCGCAAGCGTTGTAAAAAAGGTGCGGGAACTGGCACAAATCCACCTTCACCCAAAATAGGTTCAATCAGAATAGCCGCCACCGCAGAAGGATCTACCTGCGAAATAAGGGCATCATCCAAGCGTTTGAGGCAATAATCCAAGTATTTTGCAGCCGTCATACCATCGGGGACGCGGTACATATTGGGAGCGTGTAAGCGATAGATATCGGGAAAAGAAGTGCCGTACCCTTTTTTAAACAAGGCGTACTTACTGGTTAGGCTCATGGTGAGCAGCGTACGTCCGTGGTAGCCGCCTTCAAACACAATAATACCAGGGCGTTGGGTATAGTATTTGGCTACATTTACGGCTATTTCCACGGCTTCGGAGCCAGAGTTGGCGAGCATGGTTTTCTTTTGAAAATCGCCAGGCGTCACCTTGTTGAGCAACTCGGCCAATGCCACAGCCGGTTCGTGTGTGGCCACAATATTGCAGGCATGCACTATTTTGTCCATCTGCTTTTTCACGGCGCGCACTACATTTTGCGGGGTATGTCCTACATTCATCATACCAATACCGCCTGCGAAATCGAGGAGGGTATTGCCGTCCACATCGTGTACCACGGCACCATGACCGGATTCCACGGCGATTTCAGTTGATTTGGCTGCTCCTGTTGGCATCGCGGCTGCACGACGGGCGATAATTTCTTTGCTCTTGGGCCCCGGAAGTGGGGTGACTAACTGAATAGTGGGCTTCATTGTATATTATTATATTTTTTTTATCATCAAAACCCCTCCATTTCCGCATTGTGGATCGTCGAGGTAATTATGGATCAATCGTATGATTTCAAATCCCATTTTTTCTTGTGCGCTGACGGTTGGATCTTTTATTGCACCTGCTACAATTGCGTCAAAATAAGTATCCAAGTCCATTTTGTCAGCGTAATTCAAGTATCCATTGGGCATACCCACGGTAACCTGGCCTTTTAGCCCCAGCGCGATACACGTCTCCTGTCGGGCTTGATAAATGGCTTTGGCCAAACCTTGTCCCCTGTATTCAGGCAATACACCTACATCGAGGCCGTACAACCAATCGCCATTTGGGTCATGTGTAGTAAGCATCATACTACCCGATATTTCTAAAAATGTATGGTCTTCCAGTGTCAATGCGTGGCGCATAGTGGTACTCATTGCAATCGCTTTATCGCCGTCGAGTATCACAAATTGTCCCTCTGGAAAAATACGAATATGCGCTTCATACTGCTTTATACCCATCCTTTCCTCCGGTGATAAGGTAGGGAATATCGTATCCTGCAAGCCTGCTAATGCGCTGATATGCGTCTGATCCGTATTCCTAAGTATATAACCTTGTGGTAGTTCTTTATAATAATTAGACATAAAATTCTTTAAAAATACCCGAAAGCCAAAAACAAAAAAACACTCAACCCCCAAGCCACTAAATTATAAGGGAACTGTGCATAGGACAATTCCATATTATTGCATTCGGTACTAGTAGCGGTGAGTACGGTAACATCCGAGAAGAAACTGGCCTGCGATCCAAACGCTCCTGAGGATACTACCGCCGCCAATGCGAGCCAAACATTAGCCCCCATAGCATTGGCCAAAGGTACAACAATTGGTATTGCTACAGCATACATTCCCCAAGAAGAAGCTGTGGTATAGGAAATAAAACTAAGTGATGCAAAAATGGCGGCAGCCAATAATTCTTTCGATAAAACGGGTTGAACGCTATTGATTACAAAGGGCGTTAAACCCATTTTGTCGCCCACCATTTTTAGTACATACGACATAGTCAGGATGGCCAATGCAAACACCATGCTTTTAAATCCCTCAAAAATGCCATCCGTCACTTCCGTAAATTTCATCACGCCAAATGCGCCATAAAATAAAAAAGTGAAGACCAAAGCAGCCATAACGCCTTTTAAAGCGTCCTTCTCCAAGAGTAATGTTGCCGCAATTAAAACCACCAAGGGCAAAAAGAAATAAATCGGTTTTGCTTGGGATAATTTGCTGGTAATATCATTTGTAGCGGTAGGGGTAGCAGACGGTTGGTTTTGAGTGCGTGCTTCGGCCAAATGCATTTTGCCCACTAGCGGTAACTTACCTAAAGCCACGAGCAACGCCATAATCACTACCAGCCAAGGGTAAAACATATAAGGAATAGTGGCTAAAAAACCATCAAAACCGCCATTTTGACCCACTACTTTATTGTCTTCCAATAACTTACCCACATAAATAGACCAAGTACTCATCGGGATCAATACACAAACAGGAGCAGCCATCGCATTCACCATATACGCCAGCATTTCGCGAGAAATATTGAACTGATCGGTTATTTTGCGCATCGTAACACCCGTGGCCAATGCGCTCATGTAATCGTCAATGAATACAAATAAACCCATAAACCAAGACATGACCAAAGCACTTCGACGCGATTTTACGCTTTTCAATACCATATTGCCAAACGCAAATACCCCTCCAGATTCAATAATCAGATGGATCAATGAGCCGTAAAACCCACAAACTAAAATGACCCACACCATATCGGCATGTTTGAGGGTATCGGTGAGGGCGGTAATAAAATTATTGGGAAATTCTCTGAAATTGATAATCAAAAAACCCACCAAACAACCCACCAATAATGGTTCAAAGGCCCTTCGGAAGGCTACAGCCAAAACGATGACAACCAAGGGGGGAATAAGACAAAGTGCACCAAAATCCATTTGAAAATACGTTAGTGTAAGCCTCAAAGGAACGAATAAAGACATAATATCACCAAATAAGAATTTATCTTTTAAATATTCAATGAAAATCGTTACCTTTGGAGCGCGATTTCGATGGTTTGGTGATATTGTTCTGTTATGAATACTATCTTTAAAACAAAGAAGGGTCTTGAATTTTTATTTTAATCCAAATCAAACCGCTTTTTTAACACATTAATTTTCCATGAAACAGATGCTACTTGCAGCACTATCTTTCATTTGCATCAGCGCTACTGCCCAGCCGACGATCACTAGCTCTTATTTCCCCGCAGCGGGCGATACACTTCGCTCTGCAATCGTCCAAGAACCTGATGCGGGCTTTAATAGCCTTATCACTGGTAATAATGGCCCCTTTAATTGGGACTTGTCCAATGTTACCGCCGACAATTATGCCACAACGGTTTATTTGAACGCATCCACTGGCGTCAATTTTGCCGATTTCCCGGGTGCCGATATAATGGTATCAGGGACGCAGGGCGAAACATACTTCAATAAAACCAACACTCAGTTACAGGCAATGGGTTATGCTGGTGCAGATCCAGGTAATTTTGGGCTTAATATTATTGCTCGTTTTGACCCTTTTGTCATTGAACGCAAAGCACCATTGAATCTTTTTGATTTTGGTAGTACTTCTACGGATCTTTCCCTGCCTTTTGGTACGGATCAATTGCCGGATTCATTGTTTAGTGGTTTGCCATTCTCTTTGGATTCTATTCGGGTGAAAATCAGCACAGATCGCACTGAAATCACCAATGCTTATGGTAAAGTAACGCTCCCAGGTTTTGCTCAGCCCTTTGATGTGTTGCGTGTAGAACGCAATGAATATACGACCACAGGGCTGGATATAAAATTGCCATTTATTGGTTGGACTGATCTTGCAACCATCATTGGCGGCGGCGGCGGCGGTGGCGGCGGAATTGGCGGCTTTATTGGCGTTGATACCACCATTACACACCGCTTTTATGCCAATAACGTAAAAGAAGAGGTGGCTGTACTTACATTGAGCAATGATAAATCGGAGATAACAAGCATTCGGTACAAAACCGCTGATGTAGTTTCATCAAATGAACCAAGTTTTGGTCTCGCTCCGGGTTCTCCTAATGTATCCACTTATCCAAATCCGGCGGTTGATTGGGTGCGTTTTGATTATTTCAACCTCCCCGAGGATAACTATAATTTGAAAATTTTTAGCCTGATCGGTAACCCTGTTTGGGATAAAAATTACCACTTGGCAGGTACTAAAAATCTCCGTATTGACTTAGATACTTTTAGAAAAGGAACATATCTGTATAGTTTTTCGGATTCAAAAGGAAAGGTAATTACCACTAAAAAATTGGTAGTCGTTAAGCCTTAATAAGTAAATCATTAACGACTTACGAAATAAGTATAATAGATAGAGTTGATGTTTTTAGTACAAAAAAATGGGCCTTATGTTCGTTTTTTACTAGGTGCTAAAAACATCAACTCTATTTTTATTTTATCTAATATATATGATTAAAATTAAGCACATAAGCACACTTTTAGTAATTTTTTTCACCATCCCTGTGCTTTTTGCCCAAAAAAAGCCCGAACTATTTGTCCTTTCCATAGGTATTGAAAAATATAAAGATGCCACACTCAACCTCAACTACGCCGCCGATGACGCGAAGGATATTGCGGCCATGTTTCGCAAGCAAACCGCGCTTTGGGATGTAAAGGAAGTAAAGGTACTGACCGATGCCCAAGCCAAGGCAACGGATATTGTCAATGCTATTGCTGGATTTCAAAAAAAGGTCACCTCCGATGATTATTTTGTTTTTGTATTTTCGGGACATGGTATTGAAGGCCGTTTAGTACCTTACGATTACGATAATAACCTGTATCGTTCCACCATTTCCAAAGAAGAAATACTCACCAGCCTTGATGCGTTGGGATGTGGCTATCTGTTGTTCCTCGATGCTTGCCATTCTGGTTCTTTTGCCAAGGGTTTACCCGGAAAAGATATTGAAGTGGCTACCCACCGCTCCAAAGTAGATAAAGCAACCAAAGATCTTGTGGACGCGCTTTCAGGTTCAGATAAGCCATATTTGATCTTTGGTTCTAGTGGTACCGATCAAAAATCGTGGGAATGTAAATCCTGCGGGCATGGCTATTTTGCACAAGCTGTATTATGGGCTTTTGAAAACAAAGCAGTGCAAGAAGGAAAGGATACTTACCTGCCCGACGCGGATAAAGATGGTTTTCTAAGCGTATCAGAACTGGATAATTACCTCAAAGAATCGGTGCGCATCATGACTAAAAATACGGGTAGCAGTCCACAAAAAGTATATTCAAGGCTCACCATGGGTAAAGATATTAACCTTACAACATGGTTAAAAAGCGAAAAAACTTCCAAATCTGCGGATCAAGATAACGATGGTGTCCCTGATGAAATAGACCAATGCCCTACAATGGCTGGTGCTGCCGCATCGGGTGGTTGTCCAGAAAAAGGAAAAGCGATGGCTACAAAAATTACCGAATTATGTATCCAATCTAATAAAAAATACAGCCTCGGTTGTAAAGACGGTTTGGCTTATCTCTATTGTAATGGCGGCTTTTTATCAGCAGCCGATTTTAGGAATAAGGTATTAGAACCGGGAAGTACCAGCACCGCAGGTATCGATTTTTACCGCGATTTATTGAGTAAATATAAAGTAACCAACGAAGCCGATATATTGGCCGTACTGAAAATTAACCCGAAAGATTATTTGTTATTTACAGCAAATGGCTTTTATAGCAATATGACTTCGCTTAGCCGTCGTACACGCCAAATCCAAAAAGACATTACCTATATGCCTTATACACAATTGGCCAATTACGTTTTTGACGCAGATAATAATTATGTGTTTTTTCGGAATGAAACCGGTGGAAAATGGAAAAAACAACTAATAGTAAGGTGCAATGAGGATACTCGAGGACTCAAATCTAGGGAATTAATTGAGTTTTTAAGGGCATTAGTGGCGGCTTATAATGGTGAGTGATTTTTAAAGGTGTTATTACTAAGCATTTTTGTGACGATCCAGTCGCCTTGAATAATTCCCGTTAGGGAATATATGTTTATAGGCTGAATAGGCACGCGCATCCAAATCCCATAGGGATTTTATGTAAAAAAACCACAAAAGAACATACATTCCCTACGGGAATTGACCTGTTTTTTCATTCAACCCTATAAACATATATTCCCTATGGGAATTTGGACAGCGGCTGAATAATTACTATTTTTTTTAAAATAAGACTACTCATACGATCACTCGAAGTCATCGTATGAGTAGTCGTATTTTAAAAAATATCCAGGACTATTAAATTGAGCCAATTAATTATATCTCAATACTAATAGACAAATTTTAACATTACTCCGCCCCTAAAAACGGATATTTAAAGTCAGTAGGTGGTACCAAATTTTCCTTCATTGTCCGTGGCGACAACCAGCGGTAAAGGTTAATCATTGATCCCGCCTTATCGTTAGTACCTGATGCACGGCCTCCACCAAAAGGTTGTTGCCCCACAACAGCACCAGTCGGTTTATCATTGATATAGTAATTACCAGCAGAATGCCGCAAACGGTCATTTGCCATTGCAATCACCTCGCGGTCGCGTGCGATGAACGCGCCTGTAAGCGCATACGGAGAAGTACGATCGACTAAGTCCAATGTCGCTTCAAAGTCTTGGTCATCATAGACATAGATCGTGAGCACAGGCCCAAAAATTTCCTCGCACATGGTGGTATAAGTGGGGTCGTTGGTGACAAGTACGGTTGGTTCTATAAAATAACCTTCTGACTTGTTATATCCGCCTCCTGCAATAATGCTTACCTTATCTGATTGTTTTGCTGCATCAATATAGGCACTGATTTTATTAAAGGCCCGCTCATCGATCACAGCATTGATAAAATTGGTAAAATCTTCGGTCGTACCCATTTTCATCTCATTTAGATCGGCTATAAGAAACCGCTCTACTTCGGGCCAAATACTTTTAGCGATATAAGCACGAGAGGCGGCGGAACACTTTTGTCCTTGGTATTCAAATGCACCACGACCAAGTGCTACTGCCACCATTTTAGGATCAGCGGAACTGTGTGCTACCACAAAGTCTTTGCCGCCTGTTTCGCCCACAATACGAGGATACGATTTATAATTAGCGATATTATTACCAATAGTACCCCATAGTTTTTGGAAAACCCCTGTACTACCTGTAAAGTGAAGCCCAGCAAATTCCGGATGTTTTAATACTATATCGCCTACAGTCGGGCCATCTACATAAACCAAATTGATAACACCAGCAGGCAATCCGGCTTCTTCCAAAATATCCATGATTAAAGCCGCCGAATAAATTTGCGACTCTGCCGGTTTCCAAACCGCCACATTACCCAACATAGCCGGAGCAGTGGGCAAATTACCTGCAATAGCCGTAAAATTGAAAGGCGTTAAAGCGAAAATAAAACCTTCCAATGGCCTCCAATCTGTACGGTTCCATGTATTGCGCGAACTTACAGGCTGTTGTTTGTATATTTCTTGCATGAAATGTACATTATAACGCCAGAAATCTGCCAATTCGCAAATACAGTCTATTTCTGCCTGATAAGCATTTTTGCTTTGGCAAAGCATGGTCGCAGCACTCATGCGCGCACGGTAAGGGCCTGTGAGCAAGTCGGCAGCACGCAAGAAAATAGCGGCACGCTCTTCCCAAGCCATGGCCTCCCATTTCGGTTTAGCAGCCAATGCGGCCTCAATAGCGGCGGTTACATGAGCGGCATTGCCTTTGGAGTAATGCCCCAAGGTATGCGCCCTTTCATGCGGCGGATGCATCGATACTTTTTGCTCAGAAAAGACATGTTTACCCCCGATATACATCGGAATATCTTTTTGAGTGGCTTTAGCATCGGCCAATGCTGTTTTTAAGGATATTTTCTCGGGTGAACCGGGAGCATAATTAAAAATTGGCTCGTTGTATGGTGGTGGTATGGTAAATATTGCGTCGGGCATATTATTGTATATTTTCTTTAAATCAAAATGTTCTATTTAGCAGCAATCACCACTTCCGGCGGCAAAAACGGTCGTGCATCTGCGCCACCAATAATAATTTCTCTTACTATTGTACTGGAAATATGTGAAAATTCAGGCTGGGAAATCAAGAAAACCGTTTCAATGCCATCACCAAGGATATGATTAACCTGCGAAATCGTTTTTTCGTAATCGAAATCCGAGGCATTCCGCAGGCCACGCAATAAATACCGTGCACCGATACGGTGGCAAAAATCTGCCGTTAAGTTCTCAAAATGATCTACTTCTACCTGTGGGTATTTGGCAAAAACATCGCGTAACCAATTCAACCGTTGTTCTAATGGAAATAAGTATTTCTTAGTGGGATTAACGCCTACTGCAACGATAATTTTATCGAAAAGCGGTAATGCACGACGCACCAAATCGGCATGGCCGACAGTTATAGGATCAAATGAACCTGGGAAAACGGCGATTTTCAAAATATAACTAATAAAAGATGAACAATTGACTAGAGATTATGTGGCTTCAGCAATAAAGCCATATTATCTCTATTATCTACGGCCTTTAGGCATACCCAATCCTGGCATACCACCCATACCCGGCATACCAAATTTGCCCATTGGTGAATTGGCCATTTGGTGCATAAACTTGCGCATATCATTAAAGTTTTTGACAAACATATTGATCTGTTCAATGGTTTGTCCACAACCTTTTGCAATGCGTTTTTTACGGCTCAAGTTTAGGGAATCAGGATCGGCGCGTTCGGCGGGTGTCATGCTTTGAATGATCGCTTCTACCCGAACCAATGCCTTTTCGTCGATATCAACATCTTTCATTGCTTTACTGACACCAGGAATCATCGACATGAGCGATTTTAAATCACCCATCTTTTTGATTTGCTGCATTTGCGTCAAAAAGTCGTTGAAATCGAACTTATTTTGCTTGATGCGCTTTTCTACACGTTTGGCTTCGTCCTCATCAAAGTCCATTTGCGCTTTTTCTACCAACGACACAATATCACCCATACCGAGGATACGTTGTGCCATACGGTCGGGGTAAAACACGTCCAAAGCGTCGAGTTTTTCGCCTGTGGAGACAAATTTGATGGGTTTGCCAACGGTATATTTGATGGTCAATGCAGCACCACCGCGGGTATCACCGTCGAGTTTGGTCAGTACCACACCATCAAAATTCAAGTAATTATTAAAGGTTTCTGCGGTATTTACGGCATCTTGACCGGTCATAGAATCCACCACAAACAGTGTTTCTTGTGGTTTTACAGTGCCGTGGATCGCTGCCACCTCGTCCATCATCGCTTCATCTACGGCCAAGCGGCCAGCAGTATCCAGGATAACGATATTTTGGCCGTGTACTTTGGCATACGCTACTGCATTTTTAGCAATAGCGATAGGGTTTTTATTTTCTTCTTCTTTATATACGGGTACTCCAATGCTATCGCCGAGTACCGTTAATTGTTCAATAGCAGCAGGGCGATACACGTCACAAGCCACCAAAAGCGGCTTCAATTGGCGTTTTTCCTTGAGGTATTTGGCTAATTTACCAGAAAAAGTAGTTTTACCCGATCCTTGCAAGCCAGCCACTAAAATAACAGCAGGCGCGCCTTTCGTATTAATACCTACGGATTGTCCGCCCATGAGTTCGGTCAATTCGTCCATTACGATTTTGACCATTAACTGACCCGGATTTACGTTTTTGAGTACGTTTTCGGTACCCAACGCTTTTTCCTTGATCTTATCGGTAAATTCTTTTGCAATTTTATAGTTTACGTCGGCAGAAACCAACGCTTTACGGATTTCTTTGATGCTCTCGGCAACATTTAATTCCGTAATTTTATTATTACCTTTAAGGACTTTAAATGCCGAATCTAGTCTTTCACTTAAACTTTGAAACATTATAATGGATATGCTATTTTACGAATATGGATAAATGCGGCGCAAAGTTAAATAAACCCCACCATACTATATCAATGAATCTTTAGAACTTGATGATTTACGTTCCCATTTTCTTAATTGGCTGAGTAAAGCCGCGAAATCTTTGGGTAATTCTGTTGTAAACTCTACCCGTTCGCCTGTATGCGGATGGTCGATACGCAAGCGGAAAGAGTGGAGGGCACTGCGGGACATAATAGGGCGTTCTTCTTCGCTAAATTTGCCGGAATGGTATTTTTTTCCTTTAATTTCGGAGAGCAAAATAGCAGATCGTTTGCCATAAACGGCATCAATAGCCAGCGGATAGCCCACACTTTGCATGTGTATTCTAATTTGGTGGGTACGCCCAGTTTTAATCAATACTTCTGCAAGGGTAAAGCGATTAAAACGCTCCACTGCCCTGTAAAAAGTCAAAGAAGGTTTTCCACTGTTTATAATGGCCATTTTGCCCGGAATAGTGGGGTGTTCGCCAATCGGCTTGTTTACTTCGCCTTCCTCGTGGTGCAAAACGCCATCGAGCAAAGCCATGTAAAACTTATCAACAGTATGCTTTTCAAATTGAATGGACAAATGCCGATGCGATGCTTCGTCTCTTGCAAAACAAAGTATGCCGCTGGTTTCGCGATCGAGGCGGTGCACGACCATTACTTTACCAAATTTGCGCTGTAAAGCACCCACAAGATTGGGCTTGTCGGGGTTGATTCGGTCGGGAATAGTAAGCAAACCCGCAGGTTTGTTCACAATGAGGATATGTTCGTCCTCGTAGATAAGTGTATATTGGGCTGACATATTTGACGCAAAGGTATTCTAAAAATGGCAAAAAGTATTTTATACTGAATATCGTTAGGTTTTGTGTATAAATTAATGGGGTGAAGCATGGTTTTTGTGGACAAACGAACAAAATAAAAGTGCACAAATACTAATTTTAAACAAAATTATATACTGTCCTTGGATTTTTTGTGTCAATAAAGTGTAAATTTATTAAAAACAGTACAACGATGTTCACAACTTGTCGTTTATTTGCATTAACTATTTTTCCATTTATTCCAATTTAATACCGATGTCGTTCTCTAGTGTTATTGATAATTTCTTATTGTCCCGTGACGTAGGCCGATTCAGAAAAATGAAATTTGGCTCTGATATCCAGTTTGCGGAGTTCGATAAGTACCTTATTCGCTACAAATTATGCGGATCAGGTGACAAAACCGTTGTTTTTATCCCAAATGCGCCCAATACCATTGAGCATTACGATAAGTTAGCCCAATTATTATCACAAAATTTTCAGGTTTTAATTTTTGAATTGCCCGGTTTTGGCTTCTCCGTACCCAAAAGGGCTAATTATGATTATGCATTGGAGACAATGACACAGGTTGGTATTGACTTGTTGGATCGGTTACAAATTAAAGATGCCATATTTGCATTATCGTGTGTGGGCGGTTATATTACATTAAAAACTGCCGAATTACGCCCCGATTTGGTGGGAAATATTGTGAGTATTCAAACGCTTTGTTGGGACGAGCAAAAAGAATGGGTAGAGCGAATTAATAAACGATTACCCATAAAAACGCCTATTTTAGGACAAATTTTATCTCGGATATTGCGGTCAAAAATTACAAAGCAGTGGTACGAACGTGTAGTACCCGAGGAACAAGCCCGCGAAGGTTTTATTAAAACAGCCTTTGATAATCTTAAAAAAGGCGCAAACTATTCAATAGCGACAGCCAATCAAGCACTTTTTAATACGGCTCGTCCTGTATTTAAGCCACTCGAAATGTCGGCACTCATTATTTGGGGCAGTAAAGACCGCAGCCATTTGGCAGAAAATCACTGGAGTATGCTCCAATATCTTTCCAATTTTGAACCACATGAATTTGAATCTTCGGGGCATTTTCCTGAGTTAGAGCAACCGGAACGATTCACTCGTATTCTTCGGGAGCGTTTTGGCCTGAAATTAGTTTAGACTTTGCTTAACTTTGCCCCATGCAACAACCACTCGCTGAGCGCATGCGGCCGCAAGACCTAAGTACTTATGTAGGTCAAAAACACTTGATAGGCGAAGGTGCTGTCCTGCGCCAAGCCATTGAACGGGGTAAAATACCTTCTTTTATTTTATGGGGCCCTCCGGGTGTAGGGAAAACGACTTTGGCACAACTCATCGCCAAAATGCTCCAAAAACCCTTTTACCAACTCTCGGCGATCAATGCCGGCGTAAAGGATATTCGCGAAGCCATTGATAGTGCCGACAAACAAAATTTGTTCCAGTCCAAAGGCGCTATTCTGTTTATCGACGAAATTCACCGTTTTTCCAAAAGTCAACAAGACGCATTATTGGGCGCGGTAGAAAAAGGTATCGTGACGCTGATTGGTGCCACTACCGAAAATCCTTCTTTTGAAGTCATTCCGGCCTTGCTTTCCCGTTGTCAGGTGTATGTGCTGGAGCATTTGAGTAAGGAGGAACTCAAAGGATTGATCGATCACGCTTTACAAGTGGATGAATTGTTCCGAGGTGCCGACATTGAAGTGGTGGAATACGATGCCATTATGCTCTATTCCGGTGGCGATGCCCGCCGACTGCTCAATGCGCTGGAATTGGTGTGTAATTTTAGGACTCCGGGTGAACCCTTCAAGATCACTAACCAATTGGTGGCCGATTTGATCCAAAAAAATGCTGCGCTCTACGATAAAACGGGCGAACAGCACTACGATATTATTTCAGCATTTATCAAAAGTATGCGCGGCAGCGACCCCAATGCAGCGGTCTATTGGCTCGCACGAATGCTGGATGGGGGCGAGGATATTGAATTTATTGCCCGCCGAATGGTGATCCTTGCTTCCGAGGATATTGGTTTGGCCAACCCCAATGCGCTCTTACTCGCCACAACTACCATGGATGCGATTCGTATGATTGGTATGCCTGAGGCGCGGATTATTTTGTCGCAAACGGCCATTTATCTCGCTACTTCGGCCAAAAGCAATGCGAGTTATTTAGCCATTGATAAGGCTTTGGCACTGGTGCGCGAAACGGGTGGCTTGCCTGTACCGCTCCATTTACGGAATGCACCGACCAAATTGATGAAAGACCTGAATTACGGTTCGGGTTACCAATATGCGCACGACCATCCGGGTAATTTTGTGGCGCAACCGCATTTACCAGAGGCTATTGCGGGTAAAATATTGTACGAACCGGGTAAAAATGCTGCGGAAGATAGGATTTTGGAGGTGCTGCGGCAGCGGTGGGGCGGGAAGTATGGGTATTGAGATCGTC
>JBEAVK010000173.1:0-9246 GCA_041160955.1 Bacteroidota bacterium | reverse complement strand
AAATTCACCTTATATAGTTAATTTTTGATTAAAAAAGTTAGATCTTTAATATTTTTTACCTTTTTTTGCGTCTGAATTACAAAACTGTATTGCAATTCTATTTCCCTTTGTCAAACAAATTTTATTTTTTTAAACAATGACTAAATTAGCGAAAAGCGTCCTCTATGTACTATTAACAATAGTACTCTTCCACCAGGCAGCATGGGCACAGACTCAAGACCAAGGTTTTGAAGCAATGCTCATGGAAAAATGGGATAATGCCATTACTATTTATTCCTCCATGACCAAAGCCGACAACACAGACCAAAATGCGTGGCTTACGCTCAGCAATGCTTACTTGGCAAAAGGTCAAAAAGAGAAAGCAATGGAGGCACTCTCAACGGGTTTTACCGCAAAACCTGATGGACCACTGGCTTTTGTGTGCAATGCACGTACACTTTTATTGCAAAACAAACCAGCAGAAGCAGACGAGCAATTCCAACGCGCTTTTAAAAAAGGGAAAAAAGACCCTAATGCACTGCGCCAAATTGCGGAGTCTTATCTGTTTTATATCGCTCCTGGCGACAGAAAACCCAACCTCACTCGCGCAAATGAACTATTCAAGCAAGCGATTGACGTAAATCCAAAAGATTATCAAACATTGATGTCGGCTGGATATGCTTTCCGTGAGCAAGGTGATGGCGGCGAAGCAGCGCGTCAGTTTGAGTTCGCTTCTAACTACAAACCCAAAAGTCCTTTCCCGTTTTATATGTTGGCAACAGTGTATAAAGCTGGTCGCTTGAATGAGCGTTTTATCAAAAACTTGGATCAAGCCATCGCTTTGGATAATAACTATACACCAGCATTGCGCTTAAAGGCAGACTATTACTACAATGTCCGTAAGTTTGAAAAAGCGAAGGAGGCCTACAAAGAACTACTCGAAAAAGGTAAAGACTTGGTCATCGAGGACGAAATGGCGTATGCAAATACCCTTTTCCTCACAAAAGATTACAAAGGTTGTACCGAATTGGTAGAAAAAATCATCTCTAAAGATGGTTCTAAGAACTATTTGCGCCGCTTGTTAGGTTATAGCTACTACGAAAATGGCGAATATGTAAAAGGACAGGCGATTATGGATGATTATTTCAAAATCGTAGCTCCTGAAAAAGTACTGGCGAGCGATTATGTTTACCAAGGTCGTTTGTTACTTAAAGGCAAAAATGATACCGTAGGTGCTATCAATAACCTTCGTATGGCGATCGAAAAGGATACCGCAGAATGGCCTTTGAACGAGGAAATGGGCAATTTACTCTTTACTAAAAAAGACTATTGCGGTGCAGCAAAAGTATATCAAGTATGGATTGACTCTTTAAAAACAGAAGCAAAATCCAAAGATATCTTTAGGCTTGGACAATGTTACCAGTATTGCAGGTCCGATTCTATGCGTTACCAAAAAGCACTTGCCCAATATATTAGAGTAACTGAATTAACACCTAAAGCAGGTATTGGCTGGTTATCCGCTGCAAAAGCTGCTAAATATTTGGATATTGATCCTACGGTGCAAACATCAGATGCGGAAATTGCAACTTTTGGTAAAGCAAAACCATATTGGGATAAATACATCGAGGTAGCAGGTGGTGATGTAGAAAAGAATAAAGCCAACTTAATTGATGCCTATTCTTATATCATGTACTACCACTATGTGCGCAAAGAGGATGCTCAAGCACGGGAGAATATTGCAAAATTATTGACTATCGACCCCACCAACGCAACGGCAACTGGAATGAGGGATGCCATGGACGGCGTGGTGCCTCCTGCGCCTCCTGTGCCTCCTACGCCTCCTGCTGGCGGCAAAAATAAATAATTGTCAAAACATTTGCCTTGAGGTAGGTGTTTATTACGGGCTATACTAATTTCGATTAGTATAGCCCGTTTTTTTTTCATTTAATAGATCCTTTTCAAGCCATGCCCACTATTTGGTACGATACGCCCATTACACGGACGGAGCAAATTGCCCCTAATGTTCGTCGTTTTTGGTTACAAAATCCTGGTATTTCCTTTAGCGCAGGGCAGTTTATTACCATGGATTTACCCATTGGCGACAAACGATTGCAGCGTTGGCGGAGTTATTCCATTGCCAGTGCGCCTTCCGATGGTGGAGATTTGGAACTGTGTATTGTACGCAGTGCCGATGGATTGGGTACTTCCTATTTATTCGATAGTTGCGAAGTGGGTACCATCATCCGTTGGAAAGGCCCAGATGGTGCTTTTATCTTGCCCGAAACCCTCGATAAAGATTTGGTGATGATTTGTACAGGAACTGGCATTGCACCATTTAGGAGTATGTTGCGTGAAATGGTACACCTAAAAGTTCCACACCGGAAAGTGCATTTGATTTTTGGTTGTCGCACCGCAGAGGAGATGCTTTACCGAACAGAAATGGAGGAACTAGCCAAAAATATTCCTAATTTTGAATACGATATTGCCTTGTCCCGCCAACCCGATTGGGCGGGTTACCAAGGTTATGTACACCAAATTTACCAAGAAAAATACGCAATTGCCCGACCAGATGTCAAGTTTATGATTTGTGGTTGGAGCAAAATGATCGATGATGCTGTTGCCCATTTGATCGTGGATATGGGGTATGAGCGTGGGCAAGTGGTGTATGAATTGTATGGTTAGTGCTAAGCCATTACTTTTTATCCTTGAAGGAACGTGCGTACTGCGCTAAAACTCACAGTTTGATCGGCAAAATAGACTTGCGCAGCCGCAGCCTGTTCATCTGTTGCTCCGAGGTGGTTGAGGATATTGGTCAGGTGCATTTTCATGTGTCCACTTTGGATACCAGTGGTGACAAGCGATCGCACTGCCGCGAAGTTTTGAGCCAATCCCGTTGCTGCTACGATCATCATCAGTTCGCTGGCAGATGGGTTACCGAGTATTTCTAAGGAACGTTTAGCCAGTGGGTGGAGTGCGGTTAGACCGCCCACAGTACCGAGGGCAAGTGGTAATTCTAATTCAAAGCGAAAAATACCATTTTCTACCCATGCTTTACTTAGGCTACGGTACTGCCCATCGCGGCAGGCGTAAGTATGGCCGCTGGCTTCTATGGCACGGAAATCGTTACCCGTGGCCATAATTACAGCATCGATACCATTAAAAATACCTTTATTGTGTGTGGTAGCGCGGTATGGATCGAGGCGCGCAATACGCACAGCAGTACAGATTCGGTCCACTGCCTCGGGGCCAGGCAAGCCGGCATGGCGGGCAAGGTCTTCCAGTTCAACAACAGGGCATTCGACCCATGCACGCACGACGCAATTTGGGGTGTAATTGGACAAAATACACATAACAACCTCCACATCGCGGTCGCGGTCGGAGAGGTCATTTCGGGTATCAAAAAAATACTCAATGGTATTGCCAAAGCGTTCCAATACAGAATTGATAAAATTAGCACCCATGCTATCACAGGTTTCAAAGGATGCCCTGATTTGGTAATAACCGGGTTCTTCGGCTGTAAAATCAATCAATTGAATATCTGTGATTCCACCACCTCGATTACGCATATTGGTCGTAATGTCGTTGCTAGAGTTCAGGAGGGCCGCTTTTAGTTCGGGGAATAATTGTTGCAGCAATTTTGGATCGCCATACCAGCGAAAATGTACTTGCCCCAATTTGACCGTACCAAGCACCTCAGCATGGAAACCACCTTTATTGAGCCAAAATTTGGCAGCACTAGACGCGGCTGCTACGACGCTACTTTCTTCAATGACCATCGGAACAGCATATACCTTACCATTCACCATTACATTGGGCGCAATGCTGAACGGCAACGGGTAATTGGTTAAAGCGTTTTCGGTAAAGCCATCTAATATTTTTTGTTGGGCAGCATCGGGGTGTTGCCAGGATGCGAGTTGGCGTGCCATGTCCGCTGGGTTTTGAGCAAAATTATCTGCCACCCATTGTATTTTTTGCTCCTTCGTTAGTTTTGAAAATCCGTTGATTACTCCGTCCATCTGTGCGTTAGTGATTGAAAAACGCACAAAGGTAATCACCTTCCTTGCTCGAATACCCAGTCTAACTTAAAATCTTCCATTTCCTTTTGCGTAAATTGAAATTTTACCTGAATTTTTTGCTCTACTTGGTAAATATTGGGAAAAGCATTGTAGGGGTCAACAATAAATAAGTAAGATTGGGCTGGTACATTGGGCGCGACCCGGAGTTGAGACAAAAGTAAATCTATCTCGGGATTGGAGAATCGCCTGTAGTTTTTGGGTAAGGTGCGCCAACCGTAAATAAGACCTACCGCTTCTGCATAATGGTGCAGTGCTTTTGCGCGGTCGTTTTCCTGTACAAAGGATTGACTCATGATTCTAGTAAATTTTTGACAGGAGTGTATCACCGTGGCAAAACTAATTTTTTCCCAAAGCAGAAAGAGGTCTTTTACGGCACTTTCTTGGTCTTGTTGGTATTTATTACCTGCTTTGACGCTTGTTTGGAGGCGAATAAATGCGGCTTTGATGGCTGAGTAAAATCCATTTTGGTCATTTTGGTCGCGTTCTGCGGTATATTTCGCCATTAAGGCATCGGGATGATTGGCCTTTCCGACGGTGGGGGTATTGGGAAAATCGGGATATGCGCCAAATAAAGCGAGGATTTGATCGGACTCTTTTAATGTAACCCCATCGCTCGCCAATTGAGTGGCTATATTAAAAAAAACAGCGGCTAAAAGTCCTTTTTCAATCAATTGTTGTAGTTCCAAGCCCCGTTCATTGAACAGGTAACCGTGGTAGATACCGCCTTTGGTGGAACTAGTACCGGGGATATACTTCAGCCCGCTGCTTTGAGCGAGGTCTTTTAGCCAACCTAAGGTAGTGTCCATCTGTGTTGCAAAATAAGCAGATGAGCTGGTTTTTAAGGAAGGATTACCCGTATTAAACAGGTTCGATAAATCGTTGTACAGCACCACAACGCCAGAATCACGCCCTTTCGCGGCTTCGTTCACCAATGCATCATATTGTAGGCGTAACGCATACTGATCGGATGTGTTGGCTACAAAATTGCTGCCGTCATATTGGTTTGGAAATTCTAAGGGCAGTTTACCTTTATTGCACGAGAGTAATAAAAGTAAAAACAGGGGGGTAAATAATCGTTTTTTCATTCCTAGTCGGTATAATTTTATATTTTTGCACCAATTATGCTTCACATTCGTCCATTTCAAAGTAAAGATCAAAAGGCTTTAATTGACCTTATTCTTAACATTCAGCAGCATGAGTTTAATGTCCCCGTTACCCTACAGGATCAACCAGATTTACTGCAAATAGAGCAGTTTTACCAGATCAAAAGAGGTAATTTTTGGGTAGCCGTGACCACAAATGACGAAGTGATAGGTAGCATTGCATTAATCGATAATGGCGATACTAGCGCAACGATTCGAAAAATGTTCGTAAAGGCGGCGTATCGAGGTAAATTATACGGGACAGGTCAAAAATTATACGATTTATTAGAAAGTTGGGCTATAGATCATGGTTTTCAATCGCTTTGGCTGGGTACTTTTGATCGGTTGCACGCTGCTTTGCGCTTTTATGACAAGAATGGGTTTGTCGCGGTGGATAAAACTCAATTGCCACCAAGTTTCCCTATCATGCAAGTCGATAATCGGTTTTATACTAAACCATTGCCCTCTTTTAGGGTTCGCGCCGCAAAGTTAACGGATATTCCTGGTGTTATTGCGTTACAAAGTCTTTATTTATTTGCAAATCTTTCGGAACAGGAACGGGCACAGGGGTTTGTCACAACGCCGTTTACAGCAGAACAGATAACACGGGTGATTGAGGAAGAAGCGGGTTTGTACATAGCAGTACAAGGTGAAAAAATAATTGGTTATGCTTTTGGTGCCAGTTGGGGCTTTTGGTCAGAATGGCCTATTTTCAACTATATGGTGGAGCGGTTTAGCCAGTTCACATTTGATAATCAAGTATTTACGACTCAAAATTCCTACCAATACGGCCCAATCTGTGTTGATATTTCCATGCGTAGTAAAGGCGTAGCGGAGGCACTTTTCGGGGCTGTAAAAACGGTTATGAGTAAACGTTACACCTTGGGTTTAACATTTATCAATCAGGTAAACGCCATTTCAATAGCGTTTCACACGCGCAAACTAGGTTTAGTGATTGTAGATGAATTTGAGTTTAAGGACAAACAATATTTTGGGCTGGCTTGGCATAGTGCCCCCACCACAGTCTAATGTTTATCTTCAGTTATAACGTTTCCCTCTTCTATTTCCCAAAATTTGATTTCCATTGTTGTTCCATCAAATACGGCATAAGAATAAGCCCACCTCCATTCACCGAGATTAATATAATGGCTGGCTTGGTTGTCAACAGCCAATTAAAATGGATGAAATGACTAAAAAAATATTCTTAAAAATAAAACTACCAATCTTTGACAATGTACTTTCAGCAGTAAATTTGGCTGATTTGATGGCATAGCTGAAGATTTGTGAGGAGTCATACACATTTGTGATGATGCCTAACCCAAAACAAGGCTTCCAAGAACCTGTTTTCTTGTTTTTGACCACTATGACCGACGTGGAAGCGGCCACTGCACTTTATGCCAAACGCTGGAAGATTGAGGGACTATTTCGTCATTTGAAAACTAACGATTACAACCTCGAAGCGTTAAATATGCGGGATGCGGGCAAAAATTTGTTAATGCTAGCCATTGTTATTACTGCCTACATTCTCGCTATTAGGAAAGGTCAAAAGCGGCAAAAACAAATTCGGGTAAATCGATATAAAGATAGAAGCGAATGGCCAGAAACTTCGATTTTTAGGGAAGGATTATCTATTATTACCCAAAAATGCTATCACTTTATATCTTTTTTAAAATATGTTTTTAATGCTTTAAATACCAAAAATTATGCACTTTTAAAAAATGTCCAGTAGTATGACCGTTTAGTGTAGTTTAATCATTATGTAGATTTAAAAAATAAATATTTACACGCTTGTGCAAATTCATACTTCGATGTACATTTGTGGTATATTTCATAAATTCTAATGTGTTCGAGTAGATGGTTTGTACTATTGGTGTGGCAACAAAAGAAATGAATTTTTAACAAAAGGCGTTCACCGAAAAGCCTTGATATAGATTAGTTATTTATTAAACTTTTTAAATTATAAAATATGGATATTAAAATTAAAACTGTCAAAGAAGCAGTTGATAAAGCAAAGTATGCTGTTGACAGTACACAAGAGTACATTAACAAAGCAAAAGATATTACAAAAGCTGGAGGTACTCTTTCAAGTATTCAATCACTTGCAGGCAAGTTAGATAAAATAGGCCAAGCCTCTTTTGTTCTTGGGGCGATTAGTGCTGGGATGGAATTGGCAATCTTTATGTCAGGAGAACCAACTATTCAGGAGAAGATGATGAGCATGTTAGAAAATCTTTCAAGTCAAATTGAAGAATTAAAAAGTAGAATGGACGCTCAATTCGAAAGATTAATGAAATATTCTGACTATAAAACATTAAATGATAATCGTAGAGACTATTCCGGAGCATTGGATGCTTGTTTTCTAAAAATGAAAAATTATAACAATTTTCTAAAAGAACATCCAAACCCTGACCCTGATGATCTCAACTTCAAGATGAGAAAAGATGATTTATTAAAGTGTAATACCGGTGATATTTTTATAAATGTACAAAAACTTTCAAATCTTATAACTGGCGATAAAACCATTAAGGGGATATTTGATGTAACTATTGATTATTCATATGGAGATATTCGGCTCGTAATGGATATTGGCAACTCAATGTTAAGTCATTCTATTGCCGCCATGCAGTTAGATGCACTTATACATAGCATAGTTTATGAAAAAGATGTAAAAGAAATAGGTAAGGAGGCATTTGCAATAATTAATTCAGATGTTATAGGAGAACAGTATCAACCATTAATTAAAAACATTACGGATGGTTTTAGAAAAGCGATTGATGATTGTACATATAATACTAACATAATTAACACGCGAGCAAAAAAATATTGTGAAATGGACATATTTCCAGTGCTTAAACAGGGGGATTTGGATTTTTCTGCTTGTTATCTTGGGGAGAAATTATCTGAACAATGGCCTTGGTATAGCTGGGCTGTTATAACCTATGAAGATAGTCAGTTTGCCTCTTATGCAGGGGCATCCTTTGGTTATGATGATCAGAAAGTAAGTGATGGAAAACTCTGTATTGTAGTTAGTAAAATTGATACAGAATTACCTTCAAATATTGAAAAGTTGACTCCTTTTTATAAAGAAGCGAGGAAGAGGAAAAAAGGTGAGAGGTATTTTTCGCTTGATAAGGAAACAACACAATTCCAAGAATTGGGATACTCAAAGATCGCTATGCTTTGGCTACACGATGATCAGACTCTGCCTTCCTCCAATGGAAACAAAGCTAAGTTTGGCTTTTATACATCAAATAATAACAGAACTTTACATGATTTTTATAGTCCTAAAAACCAATCATCTTGGATAGCAGGATCCAACTCTAATGCTGTATTACAAGCCTAATGGTCGTAAAGTCAATTAAAGTGGCTACTATCACTTTGCCTCAACAAAATCTTGATACGGAAGAACAAGCACTTTATGGCGATTGGTTAGCCTTCAATATTGGGCGCGTGCCTAAAAAAACTACCCATTGGCTCTATTGCTGAAGCACGCATGAGCTTCTGTCAAACTAGTTCAGATTATCGCTTGACTTTGTCCCGCAGTTTCCCATGTGGTAAATGTATGCATTTTGCTTTTATTTGCCACGTGGGAAATCTCCTTTCTGCCTCCCTAGAAGAACTTGGACGGCATAGCTATGGAATTCCTTCTGATTATTGTTGGATTGCGTCGCAAAATTGGGTTTGATTTATTAATAAACCGTTTTGAACGGTCTCACAAATTGAGTTATTCTCTTTTTGACTGTTTGGACTTATGCTCTTCAATCGCTTACAATCGCCGACCTCTAAACGCGGGACATGTCTTGAGCAGTCTATTGATATAGGTCTGCTCCCTTAAAATCAGGTAAACGCCATTTCAATAGCGTTTCACACGCGCAAACTAGGTTTAGCAATTGTAGATGAATTTGAATTTAAGGACAAACAATATTTCGGGCTGGCTTGGCATTCTAATGTTCCTTTTCTGTTATAATATTTCCATCTTCTATTTCCCAAAATTTGATTTCCATCGTTGTTCCATCAAATACGGCATAAGAATAAGCCCACATCCATTC
>JBEAVK010000130.1:0-3267 GCA_041160955.1 Bacteroidota bacterium | reverse complement strand
GATTGAGCGATAACTACTCCAACACAAAAAGCAATATCCCCGAAGCCATCAATAATAGCCCTGTTACCAGTCCTGCATTGTGTTCCCAGGCGTGCCAATCTAGTTTTTTTAGGCCGTTGATAAATAAGTATGGAGGAGAACAGTCCTAATTTGAAAATCTACCCATTAAAAATGAGTCCTTTGTACGTTGCTTTTTGTTTTAAAAAAAAGTGTTATTGTTTTAACACTACCCTCCGTCTATCATTTTTACAGTTTATTAACAAAAATTCCATGAATCATGGAAATTTTTATTGGCACTTTCCACGATACGTGGAAAAAAATGCTTGTTTTTAAAGAAAATTCACTATTATCTTTGCGTCATGAAATTGATAGCCATTACTGACGAGTAATCTTCTTTCATATCAGGCATTAAATCTTTTCAATTTTTCACTAAAACAAGACTTACAATGACAAAATCATTATTTATCTTCACTATTATTTTACTTCTAGTCACTAGGTATTCTTTATTCAGCCAAGACTTAAACCTAGATCCAAATTTTGGAAATGGAGGGAAAATCACGATGGAATTTGCGAAATCTAAGGACGAAATTCGAGATATAGTACGCACCAACTCAGGGGGTACTCTCTACCTTGGATCAACAACGTTTAACGATAGCAAATGCTTTCTTTTTCAAACCAATTCAATGGGAACTCCCGTTGTTGATTTCGGTCAAAATGGACAAATAAAAATTAACCAATATACTTATTGGATCGGGCGTATCTTATTGGATAGTAGCAATCGAATCATAACATTAGGTGTATTAGATAGCCTATACTTAAATCGATTTTCGGCTAATGGACAGCCTGATCCTACTTTTGGAGACAACGGCGTAACCAAAATAGCTTTGCCCTCTGATCACTATCTAGGAAGCTCTTTGGAAATGATTCAAGAACCTAATGGCAAAATCTTGATTGCTCAAGTCTTGTCCAAATACAACCCACCAGCCCAAAGAAAGCTACTTCTTATACGTTTAAATACCGATGGAAAAAGAGATTCTACGTTTGGTCAGGGAGGACAAGTTAATCTAAATTTAAACAGCCAAACTACTAACATTACAGGATGCTGTCTAGGCTTGACTAGTGCTGGTAAAATTATTGTGTCGATGACTGTAAACAACTTTGTTTCTTTTTTACAATTTGATAGTGATGGTACATGGGATACGGCCTATGGAATTAAAAAATCAACTACTACTGGTATTCCAGAACACCTAACCATCGATGGATTCAATCATTTCTGGGTCGCTGGCATTCAAAATAATAATAGCAAGTCTATATTTATCACGCACTATGACCCTATGGGATCGGTAGTAGCAGAAAAAAAACTAGGAAATGACTTTAACTATGGTTCTTCCTTCCTTACTGCGGTAAATAAGCCCAATATGCTGAAAATCACACCAACCGGGCAGGTAATAATGGGGGTTTTTAAGCAAGATAATACTGAAAGGGGAACGTTTTGTGCGCTACGACTCAATAATAACCTTTCTTTTGACTCCAATTTTGGAACGGATGGTTACGTAGAATTACCCACACAGTTTGGCTCTCATGCTTCGGCCATTTGGCTCGATTCAAATGCTATTTCTGTTGCTGGCATGCACGATTATGATTTAATGGAATGGACATTAGATTACAACGGAAACGAAGTTGGGGAGAGGCAAATTAATATAGAAAATGCTAGTTCTTATATCCAACATATTGCAGTAAATAATGATGGTGGTGCGTCTGCTATCTGGGGTGCAGAAGTACCAACGACACGACAATTATTTAAGTTTAAAAATAATGGGGACTTGGATACTACATTTGGGAATAATGGGAAAATTGAATTATTGAAAGAAAAGACTCAGGATGTTTATACTGATTTTCTAGTAAATCAACCAGATCAAAAAAAGGTGTTTGTTTGGAATCAAAATGCCTTTACTACCATTAGTCGTTATGGATTAGATGGTAATTTAGACTCCTCTTTTAACCAAACAGGTACACGTTTATTACTTAATCCTTGGAATCCAAATGAACCCATATACATTAATGATATAGTATTTGAGACCGATGGAAAAATGACCTTGGGCGGAATGTATAATGTTCACCCAATGCTGATACGCCTGAATATAGACGGCACATTTGATACTACTTTTGGTAATAATGGATGGGCAAGAAACACTTCAATTCAAAAGAGTTTTTTCATGTATGATCTGATTAGAACACAAGATGGATCTTATTTCCTTGCCGGATCTTCAAGTTATTTTGCAGCAATAGACTTTGTAATTGCTAGCTGGCGTGCAAATGGCAGCCCTAATACCAGTTTCAGTCCGAATGGTCTTCGGGAATTTGACAGAACATCCAATGAGTGGGGTATGAATATCCAACAACTCGCAGATGGACATTTGCTACTTTCAGGATACAGTACTCCCAATAATAAACGTGATTTGACGCTGCTTAAAATTGATTTGAATGGTACTTTAGTTAATGATTTTGGTTTCAATGGCTATGCTACAATTAGTCAAATTGGAATGCCTAACGATAATCTGCCTCTAATGGAACTCCCTTCCGGCCAGTTAATTGCAATCTCAGAAGTTCAATACAACCCACTAGATTCCATATCATTCCTTCGTGTTGTTGAACTGGATGCTAACGGAAATTTAAATACGACATTTGGCCAGCAGGGTGTCTTTGATTGTTTTATTGACAATGACCCAGTTTATACAAATGATATAAAACTATATTCGGATGGGACTCTATATATTGCAGGAGAAAGTAAAGCGCAGAATGGTCTTTATCTCGCATCAATTTGGAAAATAAAAAGCAACCTTTTTGTAACCTCAACATCTGTGCCATTGAATACAACAAATCAAATAAATATCACCCCTAATCCAGCGAAAGCATCTGTATCCATTGAATTGCCTGCTAACGCTGAAAGTATTTCCGTATTTGATATGTCCGGCAAGGCGTTTTTTATATCGAATCAACCAGGATTACTCATTACGGAATCAGTAATAGATTGGCCCGTGGGGTTGTATATTGTACAAGTGAAACTGCAAAATGGTAGTATTTCTACCTCTAAATTGTCAGTAATAAGGTAAGCCTAGGAAGCAATACTGATTTGACAGGCATTATTGATGGCTTGGATTGAGCGATAACTACTCCAACACAAAAAGCAATATCCCCGAAGCCATCAATAATAGCCCTGTTACCAGTCCTGCATTGTGTTCCCAGGCGTGCCAATCTAGTTTTTTT
>JBEAVK010000102.1:0-18974 GCA_041160955.1 Bacteroidota bacterium | reverse complement strand
ATTGGGTATCGATTAGATTAGAGCCACCATTTACGTGCCTAATATTTAATGAATACCCAGCAAGTGCGCTTGCAGCAACGCCCGAGGAAATTGAAATCAAATCGGGTATTGGTTATGTTTTCAACAATCAAAACCAACAGGGCGAACAGTACAATAATTGCACTGTTACCATTCCCGAATCCCTTCTTACTACTTTACAGCAATCATTAAGCACACTACAAGAAGCGATTAAACTATACTCGGAGCAAAATAGTGATCTATTAAAGTCTAATAAACTATTGAGGGAACGGGAAGAATCCTTGATGAAAGAACTGGAAAAATTGAAACACAGGGTCTCTTAGGTATTCTGTTTTATGGATAAATTGTGTTCTATGCAACAGAAGCAACAAAATAAACCTTAATATAGCCATAAAATAAACACGTGTGTAGTTGATGTTTACTATGAATATTTTGAACATCAACTGGACTTCCTCATTAAAGTTGACACTAAAATAAGATTAAGCAGTCTTTTTAATGAAGGCTTGCCAGGTGTTTCTCCATTATGTGAAAAGCCCTTATTTGGGTGAATTTACACCCAATTTGCACCAAAAAACACATAATAATTTGAATATCAATAAATTACATGAATTTTATTTACTCCAGTCAACGCAATTAATATTTGCCTACCTTTGTCGATATTAGAGAAGGATAAAGCGTCCTATATACTTATATAATTAAAACATGTATTTTTGCGTTTTCTAAACAACAACCACAAAATAAAAACAATATGCGTACCTATCTCTTATTTTTCTTCGTCAGTTTACTGGCAAACTACCACCTACATGCACAGGGAAAAAGCCCTTTTTTCCAACCGATCAACAAGTTTAACCCAGAAAAAAACTACCCAGGTTCATTGGTCGTAGAGCGCGGGTATTTGGAATCCGTTCATTTTTTGCGCGATGTGGTGCGTGAATTTGATACCGAAAAACACCTCAATATCGCTATTTTGCTCAATGGGCAATACCTGACAAGGGTGCTGGGCAATGGTAAGTTTAACGCCGTAATGGATGAGCAATATTTTATAAAAAAAGTCCCTCTTGATGCCATAGAACAAGTAGAAGCACGGTATAACCCGAATTATATTACCCCAGAAAGTAGCGTGCCCTATATTGGTACGATCAATTTTGTAGCGTCCATATTACCCGATTTTAAAAAAGCCCAAGAACCTCCCATAGAACCTTGGATCAGCGCGGCTTTACTAGAAATCGCTACGCCTAAACCCAAAAACAGAAAAAGCAGAAGTTTGGCAATACCTATACCTAAAGCTGGTATTGTTGTCGGTAGCCAATTGCGCGCACGATCCACATTTGTCGGCATACCTGTTGAAGTCCCTATCAACTCAAGGTGGAGCATTCAAGGGGATTTTTTGATTAATTCAAAGGATCAAGACAGGGGAATCAGACAAGCAGATAGTAGTGAAGTGTATAGTTCGTATCGGATGGCCGCATTAGAAGTCGGTGTTTCGGCCAAGTATTATTTATCGGCTAATTATGCGCGCACCTATATTTTCGGAGGGCCTTATGTAGAGGTGGCCCGAAACTGGTGGGAAGTTACTAGAGTTGGCTCTGCACCTGTTGTCGGTCTTTCTAGCGACCAAAGAACCGCTTATGGCGTTAATTTTGGCGTGGGTATGTCTTTTTATTCGGGGTTATATGTTGCCTGCTCGGGTTCTATTATTGCTTCTCCAAAGAGTGACTTGTTATATTTACAAGATTTTCGCGGTGTTACTGTGGCGGCGGGCTGGATGTTTGGTAAAAAGAAATAAGTATGATTACTTACTCTCCCTAGTTTTCAAAATCTTTTTCACCCGATCCAGTTCGCGTTTGTTATCGCGTTCTTTCATCACTTCGCGTTTATCAAATGTTTTTTTACCCGTAGCCAAAGCGATACGGAGCTTAGCAAAACCGCGATCGCTGATATAGAGTTTGATAGGAATAATGGCAAAGCCCTTTTCTTTACCCTTTTTCTCTAATTTTCTAATTTCCGGTTTGCGCAACAGTAATTTGCGGGTGCGACGGGTCTCGTGGTTATTATCCGTTCCATGTGAATATTCGGCGATAAACATGCTTTTTACCCATAATTCGCCCAATTCAAGCAAACACCAAGCATCGCTTAAGTTAGCATTGCCCGCACGGATACTTTTTATTTCGGTACCCGTTAGCATAATACCTGCGTCGTATTCTTGTACAAAAAAGTACTCGAATGACGCTTTACGATTGATAATTTCTATTTTAACAGGTTTCTTTGCCATGTTTTGCTACATTATTCGGTAGGCCGTTAGTTACAAATATTGCTATTTACACGCTCCTTAACGCTCTTTTTCTAATGCCTCTAACCTAAGTTTATAAATATGTTGTGGTGTTCTACTGTACATTTCTCGGTACAATTCCAAAGCACGCAAGTAATGTTTCGTGGGGTGATCGGCCACGTGGCGTATTTCAAAATTGATAGAAGCCTCTTCTCGTTCGTTGCGCGACATCTGTAAAAGTTGCGACAATTGGCGGAGTGCTTCATGGCGGTTGCCTTCGGCCAATAAAATACGGGCGCGGAGGATATTTGCCTCAAATGTAAGGTCGGAATTACCCAGTGCCAAGGCTATATCGCGGCCCTCTTCCAATAATTGTCGGGCAGGCGCTACATCGCCGTTTTGCAAGTGTACTTGGCCTTTTTCGATCAAAGAATACCCCAAAACCAAACGATTACCCATTTCACGAGAATATTCAATAGCCTCGTTGTAATAAGAAATAGACTTTTGCAAATCGCCGAGATAATACCAGTTATCACCCAACGTATTGAGTGCTTTTGCAATTCCCTTTTTGTAATTGAGTTCGCGGCTGAGGCGCAAATTTTCTTCAATACACGACGTAGAACGCTCAAATTCACCAGTAACCGACAACAAATCACCGATCAGGCCATAAGCGATAGCAGTGCCTTGTTTATCGCCCATTTCTTGTGCCAATACCAAATCGCGCTCAAAATTTTGCATCGCTTTGATATAATCGCCTTTTTTCTCCCATACCGACCCGATACAACCGATACAAATCGTCATGGTGAGTTTATTGCCCAGTTCTTCTGAAAGGGCTAAACCCTTTTCCAAGCATAAAAGTGCACTATCGAGGCTGTTTTTTTCCAAAAATATAATACCAAGGTTGGTATAAAGCGTCGTTTGCCCTTGTTTGTCCTTAAATTGCTCGCTTATGGTCAATTGTTCCTCCAGCCAACGCACGCCCTCGTCATAATGGCCTTGGTTCATAAATATTAGACCCAAATTAGCGACGATACTGGCATTTTCGGTTTCCCTTTTTTGGGTACGGTTGATCTCAATGGCTTTAGCAAACCAGCTCTTGGCCGATTCATAACTGCCTTGTCTAAAAAATAAGGTGCCGAGATTACCATAAGTTTTAGAAATTCCAATAGGATCATTGGCCAATTCAAAACAGGTAATGGCCACTTCCAGGTTTTTCTTTGCTTCGTTATAGTCGCCACGCAACATCAGTAATTGACCCAGTCGGCGGTTGGCGCGACCAATCAAAAACCAATCATTTAAGCCTTTGGCGCGCTCCAAAGCATCTTTATAATCCGTTTCTGCTTCGGGCCATTGTCCAATTAATTCGTGGACGGAGCCTTTGCGCAATAGGATTTTAACCCGTTTTTTACTTTTTTTACTAACATCGCTCAGGTGTTTTAGTAATTTTTCATAAAACACCAATGCTTGTCGGTTTTGGAAATTGCGCTGTGCATAACGCGCTGCTTTTTCCAAGTATTTATCCGTTTTTTTCTCCATTTCCGCTTGTTCGTAGTGGAAAGCAAGATCCACAAAGCGTTCTTCGGAGTTTGGATACAATTGTTCAATGGTCTCTGCAATAGATTGGTGTAACTCGCGCAAACGGGTACGCAATTGCATATCATAAGCGGCTTCGCGCAGGAGCGAATGGCGGAAAATATAGCGCAATTCGTTCATAGCATGCCAAATTTGCCATTTTTCAGCGGTTTCGATCTGCTCGCGTAACACATGCGCGAGGTCGCCATTTTTCTCTATAAATTCTTCTTGCCGCGCCATTACTGCCGACAAAACAGGCAATTCAAATTCACGGCCAATTACAGCCGCCGCTTTTACAGTTTCCTTCACCAAACCGCTCAAACGGTCGATCCGCGACATCATGATCTGTTTTACGGAATCGCTGATCTGTACATCTCTGTTTTTGAGTTGTATCAGCCCATTTTGGGTTTCCAGCATATCGCCTTCGCGGAAATAATCGGCCATTTGCTCCAAATAAAACGGATTCCCTTGGGTCATTCTTTGGAGTAGGTCGTATAAGTCGTCATTGAGTTTACCATTGAGCCTTGATTCTGCAAAAATGCGCAAATCGCTAGGTGAAAGGTAATTCAGATCTACTTCTAGGTCTTTTACGCCAAATTCGTCCAGCAAATTGCGGCGAATTGGAAACGATTTGCTGCCATCATCCTCATAACGGCTGCTAGCCAATAAGAAAATTGGGTAAGACTGTGCTCGACGGATGAATTGAGCCAAAAACTCGCGCGACATATCATCGTACCAATGCGTATCTTCTAACTCAATCACCAAAGGTTGTAAAATGGCTTCCGCGATCAACAAATTAGCGACGGCGGTCAGCGTATTTTGATATCTACCACGCGCATCGAGTTGTTCCCAAAGGCCACCAGACTTATTAACACCCACTAATGCCGATAAAACGGATTCGGTACGGGCTATTTCGCGACGTACTAGATCTGCTTCGGGGTGATTTTCTTGGGTAAGTTCAAATTGTAATTCGAGAAAATTACGGTCAAATTTTTCAGCGTTAATCGCTGTAGAATTTTCGGGACTTTGCTCAAAATAATTTTTCAGGAAATAGATAAACGGGTTGAATGGCTTCCGCAAAATTTGATCGCTTTGGCAATTAAACCAACTTAATGCGCCACTTTCGTTCAAGGAGCGGCGCAATTCGTAACTCAAACGACTTTTACCAATACCTGCTTCACCAAAAATATAAGCAATTCCCGCAAATTTTTTATCTTTTAGCGGAGTAGCAAATGCAATCAGGTTACCCAGTTCTTCTGCACGACCAACATAAGATCCTGCAAATCCAGCTCTTCCGCTGATACTACGTCCTGTCAACTTATAAGTCTGAACAGGTTGCTCAAAACCCTTGAACATACCCGTACCGCGAGAGGAAAATCGGAAATTCCGATTGCGTTGTATATTATCGTCCGTAATAACCTCTCCCCAGTCTGCTTTGGCCATTAAACGAGCAGCAAGGTTCACGCGAGCACCTACGGCGGCGTATTGACAACGCTCGGGACTTCCTATGACACCAGTAAATGCAATACCTGACGTGATACCGATCTTGAAACGTGCGCCAGTAAGGTCTTTTAGACTACTCAAATCGTCTCCGATGGCACTGACATACTCTAGTGCACGTTCAATATTATTTTCAAAAGAAATAGGCGCGCCAAAAATGCTCAACATAAGGCCACCTTTATCCCCAAAATCAATTTCTTTGAAATAAGCCCCAAAATTCACGCTATGTTCCAAAATGGTACTTGCAAAATGGTTGAGCGAAAGATGGGACTCCACACCAGTAAATGCAAGGAAAACACTCACTACATTGCGGAATTCGCCCTGCTCTTTGCCCGCATATACTTCTTCTGGTAAAAACGCTGCTACAATAGCAGGGTCTGGTTTAGGCAAAAGTATTGCTTCGGGGCTTTTCTTTTGAGATTTGAAGTATTTGCTGGGCAATAATTGATGCCAGTCCTGTTCAATGGTTTTAACGGGCAATATTTCAGGCGAAAAGCGTTGTAAAAATGCATTATCACCCACCATTTGTAAGTTTCCGGCTTTGGATTGCGCCATTCCGCTATTATCGATCGGTGTTCCGCGAAAATAATATGCTTTTCGTTTGTCACCTACAATCCCCCAGTCAATACGTCCATAAGATAAACCTATTTTGATACCAATTTCGTAGGTACTCAGCGATCCACCACTTTCTTTTTCTTTTTTAAAGTGGTCTAAGGCTGCCATAGCACTACCAATAACCCGCATACCAGCATCGTCATCAGGATGATCAGAAACAGGAAAAATAGCCGTAAAACTATCCCCAGCAAAATAGGGAATAAACCCACCATTTTGGTAAGTTAGCCGGACAGATGGCTGGAAAATATCGTTGAGGGTAACAGACAGCTCCTCTGCTCCAACCGCTCCCTTTTCCATGAGCGTGTTGGTCAACTGAGTAAAACCACTAAGATCTACGAACATGGTAAAGGCATTAAGATGACCTTCCATGATACCTGACCTGTAGTTTTCCTGTATAAAATGTGGTAAAAAATGCTTCACAGTTAATGTGTGTGGTTTGGAGCGGGTGCGAAGGTACGTCTTTTTTTCTATTCCACAACTACGAAATATGGACTCCCTAACTAAATATAGACGTTTGGGGCTTTTCTTTTAAATACAAATAAAAGGCTTAATAGGATAGAAATCCGTTAAAATATTTGAAAATTGCGACAATATTTAAAAAAATAGCCCGAGTATAAAATTTATTTGCGCTATCACCTCATTCGTATTTGCAAATATCATCACTTCGTACTTATCTTTGCATGTCCAATTTTCTACCATTGTTTTATCAACATCCAACCGTTTTTTATTTTATGTCATTTAAAACTAACCCTCAACTCGAACAAGCTTTCGAGTATGTTTACAATACCAGTAAGAATATTTTTCTGACTGGTAAGGCCGGTACCGGCAAAACTACTTTTTTGCACCAGATCAAAAAAGACGCGCTCAAACGAATGGTCGTTGTAGCACCTACGGGCGTAGCGGCGATTAATGCGGGCGGTATGACCATCCACTCCTTTTTTCAATTGTCTTTTGGGCTTTTCCTCCCGGGGAGCAAACAAGACCCTGATCGGCAGAGACGATTTACGCGCGACAAGATCAACCTGATCCGAAGCCTTGATTTATTGGTCATCGACGAAATTAGTATGGTACGCGCCGATATCCTCGATGCGATTGATGAAGTACTGTGTCGGTACCGCGCTAATTCCAGACCCTTTGGCGGCGTTCAACTGCTGATGATCGGCGATCTGCACCAATTACCACCCGTGGTGAAAGAAGATGACTGGGAACAGTTGCGCTACTACTACGATACCCAATACTTTTTTAGCAGTAAAGCACTCCAACGTACCGAACCTATTTCGATTGAATTGAAACATATTTATCGGCAATCGGACGAAACATTTATCCATCTGCTCAATAAAGTACGCGATAACAAGATCGACCAGCAAGTGCTGGAGACGTTGAATAGTAGGTATATCCCCAATTTTGAACCTAAAAACGACGAACCTTATATTACGCTCACTTCCCATAATGCTGTAGCGCAGGATATTAATTTTGCGAAACTGACCAAAATCTCTGGAAAGGCTACCGCATTTAAGGCTGTAATCAAAGGTGATTTTCCTGAAAAAATGTATCCCAACGATGAGGTATTGGAATTTAAAGTAGGGGCGCAAGTAATGTTTGTGAAAAATGAACTCGGGCAGGAACGCCGCTATTACAATGGAAAAATCGGGACGATTACCGAAATTAAAGGCGATGCCATTACGGTGCGGTGCCCAGGCGATGAAAATACCATCACAGTGCCTAGGGTAGATTGGGAAAATATAAAATACACCCTCAACGAAAAAACGAAGGAAGTAAGCGAGGAAATAGTAGGCTCTTTTAGTCAAATCCCTTTAAAATTGGCTTGGGCCATTACTATCCACAAAAGTCAGGGACTCACATTCGAACGCGCCGTCATTGATGCTCAATCTGCTTTTGCACATGGGCAAGTGTATGTCGCATTGAGCCGTTGTAAAAGTTTTGAAGGTATTGTATTGCGCTCCAAAATCGAGTTTTCAAGCGTGAAAACAGATATAAAAGTCAAAAATTACTCTGAGGAAGCCGAACGTAATATACCCGACGAAATGCACTTAAAGCGGTCAAAAGCGCTTTTTCAACAATCATTGATTCGTGAACTATTTGGGTTTAGTACCTTGAAAAAATTATTGGACAAAGGGTTTCATCTTTTTGTGCAACATGAAAACACCTTGCACGCCAGTGGTTTTGAGCAATTTCAGGCTTTTGATAAGGTGGTACAGCACGAAATTTCGAGTACTGCCGATAAATTTGGCCCACAATTAACCGCGTATTTCGAGCAAGATACATTGCCCGAAGAAAATACCGAACTAATGGGGCGTATGCAAAAAGCCGCTCTTTGGTTTTCAGAAAAACTGGAAACCGCTACTAAAACCCTAACCGCGATTCCGGTAGAAACTGATAATAAAGCCGTTCAAACAGAAGTATTGGACTTGCTCAAAGACATTGAACTGGAATTATTTATTAAAAATGCCTGTTTCAAAACTGCTCAAAAAGCATTTTCCACAGCCGAATTCTTGCGGGTACGCGCCAATGCTGAATTGGACTTCAAAATGCTCGCCCGTCAACCCAAACCTATTTCGGAGGTGCCGGCAAAAGTGGCTGTACAAACAGCCCATCCTAAACTATACCTCCAACTCAAGAAATGGCGCGCCGATATGGCGGAGATGAGTGATATTGAATTATATGCCGTACTTCCCACCAAGGTAATGACGGATATTGTAAATGCCCTGCCGACCAATAAAGCAGATTTGGCTCGGATAAAAGGCATTGGAACGGTAAAATTGAAGCAATTTGGGGATGAATTGATACAAATGATCCGAGATTACTGCGCTGATAACCATATCGACACGGATGCTCCACCGGAATTGGATCTCTTTTTACCCAAAGTGTCGGCCAAACCAGATACTAAAAAAGTAAGTTTCGACCTCTACCAATCCGGCAAATCCATTGAGGATATTGCCACCGAGCGCGGTTTGGTCAAAAGTACCATTGAAGGACACCTAGCGCATTATGTAGGTACAGGCGATTTGGATATTTTTGATCTGGTAGATAAGCAAAAAGTATTGGCAATTGAGGAGTTTTTTAACATGAACGAAACAACATTGGCCTCCGAAGCCAAGTTGGCATTGGGTGACGCTGTGTCTTATACCGATATCCGATTGGTTCGAGAACGATGGGAGGCAGCACGGGTAAGTGTTGAAATGGAATCTTAGGGAAAGAAACAGTAATAGAACAAATAATAGACATGCAAGGAATTACTCAAAAATACGCTCATCTTTTAGCCAATTATTGTCTAGAGATCCGACCGGGCGACAAGGTTTTTGTAAGCACCACCACCTTGGCCGAACCCTTGGTACGTGCTTTTTACCGCGCAGCCCTAGAAGCAGGCGCCGCAGTGGTAGAAATAGACATGGCCTTCCGTGGCCGCGAACGGATTTTTTTGGATACAGCCAGCGATTCAGCACTGAATACACCGGGCGTATTGAGTAGTATTGCGATGGAAAGTTTTGATTGCTATTTGGCCATTCGTGCGCCTTTCAACCTTCGCGAAATGCAAAATGCACCAGAAGATCGCTCCAAAATACGACAGCAGGCATTAAAAGAGCAAAACAGAAACTATTTTGAACGCACTGCGGACCGCCGCTTGCGCCGCAACCTTTGCCAATGGCCTACGGATGCTTCGGCCCAAGAAGCGGGATTATCGTTGAGTGAATACGAGCAATTTGTATTCAATGCTTGCAAACTCAATGAAGCAGATCCACGAGCCGCTTGGCTGGAATTGCGTGCCAATCAGCAACGAATTGTAGATCGGCTCAATGCCAGTAAAACCATTCGTTATACCAATCCGCATGGTACCGATCTTTCGTTTTCGTGCGATGGCCGTACTTGGATCAACTCCGATGGACAAACCAATATGCCATCGGGAGAGGTATATACCAGTCCGGTTGAAGATAGCGTAGAAGGTGTAATTCATTATACGTTTCCGTGTATTTACCAAGGACATGAAGTGGAAGACGTAACACTTTGGGTAGAAAAAGGCCATATCGAACGCTGGGAAGCCAAGCGCGGTAAAGACTTTCTTGACCATATATTTTCTTTGCCGGGTACGCGGCGTTTTGGCGAGGCCGCCATTGGTACTAATTATGGTATTACTCGGATGACTAAAAATATTCTATTTGATGAAAAAATAGGTGGCACAGTACACTTGGCCATTGGTCAAAGTTACCTACAAACCGGCGGCAAAAACGAGTCAACAGTACATTGGGATATGATTACGGATATGACACAAGGAGGCGGCATTACCGCTGATGGGGTATTGATTTATCAGGATGGACAATTCTTAATTTAATTCATGCCACGATAAATTCAGCAAACAACCATAAATCTCTACCTTTGCACCCGCTATGGAAAAAACCACCACCCGCAGATCGCCCCGTGCACAAGCACTTATCCAGTTTGGACTTATTTGTGGCATTATTTTGTTTGTCAATTTTTTGGCCAACATCTTTTATTCTCACCTCGACCTCACAGAGGAGAAGCGGTTTACACTCACCAAACCCACCCGTAATCTATTGCGGTCAGTGGACGAACGCGTGTATGTAGAGGTATTGCTGGACGGTGAATTTCCGGCCGGTTTCAAGCGATTGCAAAATGCGGTGCGCGAAATGCTAGATGATTTCCGTTCTCAAAGTGGAAACATAGATTATCATTTTGAAGACCCCGCAGCGGGTAGCATCGAAGATATTAATGCGCGTCGGAAAGCCTTGAGTGAAATGGGTATTAATCCCGTTAACCTCCGGGTGCAGGAGCAAGGTGAGTCCACTCAAAAATTGATCTACCCTGTGGCCATTGTGCATTATAAAAACAGGCAAATGCCCGTTAAATTATTGGAAAATGAGTCGGCATCCCTTTCGCCAGATCAAGTAATCAATAATTCGGTGAGCCTTTTGGAATATAAATTTGCCAATGCCATTAAGAAACTGGAAGCAAATGGGAAACCAATTATCCTATTTACTGAAGGGCATTTGGAACTTACCAAATTGCAAACAACGGATTTAGAGCGCAGTTTAGAGCAATTTTATGAAACAGGCCGTATTGTATTGGATTCAGTGATCGAAATTCCGACTGCTTTTAGCTTATCCAAGCAACCTACTCGCCCCGGCGAGATCATGCGCAAACCCTGCGAATTGTTGATTGTTGCCAAGCCGCGTACCGCATTTTCCGAAAAGGATAAATTCAAGATTGACCAATACGTAATGAATGGCGGCAAAGTGATGTGGTTGGTAGATCGCTTAGGTGCTACATTGGATAGTATGCGCCTGAATGGCCACTTTATTCCACGCGATTATCCGCTTAACTTAGAAGATATTTTGTTCAAATACGGTGTGCGTATCCAGCCAGATTTGGTGATGGATATGCAATCAACCAAGATTCCGTTGCAAACAGGTGTTGTGGGCAATGCTCCGCAGTTCGAAATGTTCAATTGGTACTTTCATCCTTCGGTGTTGCCGGCGGCCAACCATCCAATTGTCAAAAACTTGGATCGCACTGAATTGCGTTTTTGCTCTTCTATTGATACCATCCGCACCAAAACTCCGATCAAAAAAACGATCGTTTTGCGTTCCAGTAAATACAGTCGTTTACAATTTAGCCCTGTCGATCTTAGTTTTGATATTTTGCGGTACGATCCCGATCCAAAAAAGTTTGACAAAGGCGAACAGCCAGTTGGCGTACTTTTAGAAGGAATTTTTCCCTCTAATTACGAAAATCGCGTATCGCAGGAACTAGCAAATGATCTTGCCAAGACGGGTGTACAGTTCAAACCTGTCAGCGAACCTACCCGTATGTTGGTCATTAGTGATGGTGACGTGGCCGCTAACCCTACTCGTATTGATGAGAATGGAAAAGAAACGTGGTTGCCCTTGGGTTTCAATAAATTTGAACGTACTACTTATGCCAATAAAGACCTCATGCTCAATGCAGTGGAGTACCTTTCCGATGCCTCCGGAGTGATAGAAGCACGTAGCCGCGAGGTAAAACTCCGATTGCTGGATAATGTACGGGCCAAAGCAGAAAAACCGATGTGGCAAGCAATAAATATTGGCACATCAGTGGTGTTTGTGGCATTGTTTGCCGTTATTTTTGCTTGGTGGCGGAAAAGAAAATACGCGTCGGTGTAAGTTTTTACTTATTTTACAAGAATACCTTTTTTAAACTGTACCACTTGTGCCTTTGGATAATCGGCCAATACATCTTTTGTTAAAAACTTAGATGCTGCTTCCGCCGTTGCAAATGAGCCAAGATAATAATGGTATTTACCTTTTTTATCCTTTTGATACATAAGGGTCTGTCCAAAATTAGAGAAACTTGTCGTGTTAGCATCCAATACCGTTTCGGAATCCATAATGTACAAGGAATAAGCACTAAGTTTAGAAGAAATCAATTTCCAGTCGGGGCTAGCTGTTTTTGCAGGCAATGGTGTTGATGTATTGGCTTCTGGTCTGCCATCTGCATTGATTCTTATTTCCGTGGCACCGCCCAATTTTTTCAGTTCAGCATCAAATTCCTCGTCGCGAATGATTTCTTCCAAAGTACGCCAACGCGCCATTTCGAGGGCATCATTCGTAATTGCGGTAATGCGCAATTCTGTACGGCGGTTGAGTTGGTGTTCGTCTTCGGAACAGGTAATGCCATTTTTACAGTGGTTGGCCAATAGGGTTTCGCCATATCCTTTAGCGTTGATACGCGCGCGATCTATCCCCTGCCCTATAATATACTCTACAGCGGCTTCTGCGCGGTTTTGCGATAGAGTAGCATTGTATTCATCATCACCTCTAGCGTCGGTATGAGAGCCCAATTCCATGCTGATCCCAGGGTTGTCGCGCATCAGGGTGACTACTTTATCCAGTTGTTTCGCGGCATCTTTGCGAATATCCCATTTATTGAAATCGTAATAGATGTTTCGGACGGCAATGCGTTTGTCCAATTTGACCTTATCGAGTTCAATATTGCTCAAGAGTGTCCCCATCGAATTGTTAGCGGTAAGTACTTCTGTAACGCCGGGGTTTACCTCCCTAACACCATCCACACAAATGATACAACCTTCTACATTCACCCGCGCTTCAATACGCTTGGCAATATAACCGGGCTTGCGGATCATAATGGTATAGTGGTTGCCTTGTTCAAACGTAAATTGGAAGAAAGCATTGGGATGATCGAGCAGGATAAGTTCGGGTTTGCGGTTGGTGCGGTTATAAATTTCGACACGAGTACCTGAAACTGCATCAACAATTTGGGAAGCATTGTCGCGGCTTTCGGAGATGGTTGCGTCAAAAAGATAACCAGGTTTACGTTGCATCTCTATTTTGGCATACGATTTTTGAGTACCCACCTCGATCGTGTCCATTTTAGGATAGAAAAGGTCGCGTTTGGTCACTAAACGATATTTCCCAGGTGCTAATGTGGTGGTAAAATGGCCTTCACGATCGGTGACGAATTCACCGCGAACATAATTTTCGGGTAATTGAAAAATACTGATCGAGGCATCGCTGATATAACCTCGATTGTTTTGTTCAAAAACATAACCATCTAAAGTAGTTTGTGCCCAAAGCGTGGCATAACACAGGCAAAATAAGCAAAAAGTAAATAGTCCTTTCATAAATTTGTTCGTTTTACGACACAAAATTAGTACAACTTGTTCGTATTGAGATACTATAAGAACCGTAATAATTAGAGAAGGCAGTATCACGTAAGAAAATGGATAGCATAAATCTCCAATAATTGTTCTCTAAGTATATAATGTCAGCGTAACATCGAGTTTAATATCGTCAACTTAGCAATATTCCAACCACGGAGTGGTTAAACTTGAATAGCCCTGAATGCAATTCGGGTTTAAGAGTGCGATAATGTTTTAATAACCACGGAGTGGTTGAACTTCAACGTACTATAAGCGTTTCATTACGTTCAACCCTATCAGGGTTATTAAACCTCCAACCCGAATTTCATTCGGGGCTATTCAGGTTCAACCACTCCGTGGTTGGGATATTGTTTACAATCCTAATTTCCAAAAATTTCCGCCAATTTAGCACTAAGTGCTTCGCCGCGCAAATTACGTACAATCAATTTACCTTCGCGGTCCAACAAAAGTGTTTGTGGGATAGAGCTAACAGAGTAGGTAGCCGCGTGGTCACTTTGCCAACCTTTGAGGTCGCTGACATGGTGCCAAGGCAGCATATCGTCTTGGATAGCCTTGCGCCAAGCAGCAGCATCTCGGTCGAGGCTCACGCCTAGAATATCAAAACCTTGGTCTTTGTATTTAGCATATAACGCACGTACTGCTGGGTTTTCGCGTCGGCATGGGCCGCACCAGCTGGCCCAAAAATCCACCAATACGACTTTACCACGCAATTTAGATAAAGCATAAGTGCTACTATCAGGCGTCATTCCTGCAATATCTGGCGCAACCATGCCAGGTGTGGAAGTGCCTGCTTTGGCGAGTTCATACTCTAACGCCGCCGTTTCGCCGTAATTGACATTGCGGTACTTGTCCACATATTTTTTGGAAAAATAAGAGAATGGGCCGCCTACTTGACGCTGTTGGTAGCCTTTAACTAATCCGCCCAAAGCAAGGCGGTACGCTCCCGAACTTTCGGGAATACGTTTAAGTTGTGCATCTGCCCATTCAATGGTCATGGCTTCGGTAGTCATACTCGCCATACGTGATGCGTAAGCGGAAAATGCATAAAATACCTCTGGGAGATTATCGTATCCGCGGTCATTGGCAAAATCAACCTGATTAAACCAGTTAAGGCCGTAGTATTCTGCTTCGCGGCTTACATCTTTTCCCTGAAAATAAGGAGGCATTAAGATATTGGCCGAGCGCCAAAGGAAAGATTTGGCATTTTTTAACGAGTCAATATAGTCTTTACGTTTTTTTACGCCCATTGGGTCGTTCCAATTGCCATTTTGGTAGGCAGTTGTAACTTTTGTGATACGCTCTAGTTCTGCGTTATGGACAGATCCCATTGCGCGTGCGCGCTCGATGAACTGTGCATTGGCCCAAAGTTTTACTTCTGGTTCTTCACCCATAACAACACGTGCCAAATTATTGTCGGTAAAACCAATTCCATACGTTTTTGGCGCACTTTTAGCGATCAAAAAGATATAAGTACCCTCTGGGGTACGAGCAGCAGACCCAATTACTTTAGCACCGAAGCCAACATATTGGTAAAGATGTAAACTATCCGTGGGTGCTGGTGGATCTGTGATATTGCAAATTAGGCGTACTTGCTTAGGATTAGCAGGTTGTGCGCTGAGTGTAATGCCTGCCATGCAAAAAAAAGCGAGCAGAAGAAGTGTGGACTGAAATTTATACATAGTTGAGTATTGTATTATTTTAGTGATGATGGATGATAAGTTGCTCATAGTTACGAAGATAATACCTTTTCAATAGGCGTGAGGGTACTCTATTTTCTTTGTTTATGCATCGTAAGGACTATCATAGACAAAAAAGAAACGCAAAAGTAACGCCCTGAATGCACAGTTGAGTGCGTTCAGGGCGTTAATAAGTACTAAATGATTTCGGCTTCGGTCAACCGGGCACTTCGGCTTCGCTCAGTGACCAGTTGACCGAGGCCGAAATCGGTAGTTAACCTAGGCCGAAACTGGTAGTTGAGCGAAGCCGAAACTGGTAGTTGAGCGAAGCCGAAACTGGTAGTTGAGCGAAGCCGAAATCGGTAGTTGAGCGAAGCCGAAACTGGTAGTTGAGCGAAGCCGAAACTAAACGTATTTTGTCTGATTTTTATCTAAAACAATATCCTTCAATTCCTTTAAAAAAGCGTATTGCTCGGGCAATACACGTTTAAAAGCATCTTTTACACCGATATATGCACCCTTGTCAAGGTCGGGTACTAAGTTTTTTAAGTGTTGTTTGGCTTTTTCTTTAGCTACACGATAATCTTCGTACATAAGTGCGCGCAAAGAAGGAATTTCGTGCCAATCTGCTTCAATAGCAATAGCCTTGCGTTCGCATCCATCCTTACAGGTAAAGGACTCCAGTTCAATACCACCGGTTGCCGCCATTAGCTGATCCGATAACCCAACTGAGGGCATAGCAGAATTATCCGAACCAGCATGTTCGCTAGAAGGATTAACCAAATACACCTCAAGTCCCTGATCGCGTACCCTGTAAATTATAATGTCGTGTTGTTCGTTTACCGGCATAAGTATAAAAAAGATGGAAAAAACGATAAATGCTTTAATGTTTTACAATAATATTGCAAAACACTACGCAATAAACACTAGAAATGTTTTTTGGTTGCGTAAGCGTAAAGGTATTAACAATTTCCAACTTAACGGTACTTAAACGCTCAAGTACTTGATTATTTTAGGTTATCCCATGCCACAGGCAGGACAATCAGAACTATGGCTACCTGTTTTTTGGGTAGGAATATTACATTTTTCTTTTATTTCCGTCTTTTTTTCTTGGTAATTTTCTTCGATTTTTGTGCAAGCGCTACCCGCTGTGCCGACAGTAACGGCTACAGCAATAACTTGAAGTAATGATTTTGATAATTTCATGGCAATGAATGTTTATGATGTGAAAAATAATTGTTCAAGTTAGTTAACGTAATATTTAAGCAGATGGTTGGGTTTACTTACAGCCGTTCCTACCTACATTTTCACAACGCGCTTTACAAGCGTTTTTCCTCCTGCAACAACATTGATTATATAAGTTCCAACAGGTAAATGGTCAACCATAAGCGTATTTCCCAAACTCCCCAAATTTGCATTATGCACCAAATTACCCTTCATTCCATATACCTGTACAGTGCCTTCATTTGCCGACTCAAGATCGACGTGCAAGGCATCGGTCATAACCGTTGGGTATATTTTGATGCCCGTAGATACGGTATTATCGTTTACAGCACTTACTGGAGCGGCATAGTGAACGGTACGCGTACCCAACAATACATTGTCGCCGGTTTTTTCGTTATCGAAATTTGCGGCTAACGAAGAGAAGTAAAATTTAGCAATATTGCTAGCGGGAGCAGTAGCAGGCGATGTCCAAGTAAATGACCAACTAGCAGTGCTATCGACTGTAGAAATGATTTTAGCAGATGCTTGGCGTACATATTGCCGAGACAAGCTACCCTGATTCGTCACAGAAGTACCCAAACCGACAGTCAGTGTACCAAATTTAGTATTGTTACCATCGAGGCAAGTCAACTGAAATCCACATCTTTTGGCATTACTCTTGTGGGTAAGTGTAATAGTATAACTGGTATTGAGTAAGATGGTATCAGGCACACCAGTAATGGAAACAGTACCCACAAACGTCCCACCATTATGGCAACCCGAAGCGGCGCAGGTCGTCTCGGAAGGAGCGCCCGTGCGGGCAACTGGTGGATTACTTGGATCTTTGGAAGAAGACACGATAAGTGCCCAGCCCCCTACCAAAAGGCATAATAGTAAATTAGATTTTGTCATAAAATATGTAAAAGTATAAATGAAACGGGTTTAATAATCGTTCTTATGTCCAAGTACTTAACGATTGCCCAAAAGGCAGTGCAATATCTAACGAAAAGGTTGTATTGTCTAATAAAATATAATTTTTCCCAAAAGATTGCTTTTTGTTGTACTTTTGTGGCAGTTTTTAACATTCCCGATGTGTAACATTTTACCCGCCGAGTAGTATTTTATCCTTTTTTTATTTCAATAACTGCTATTTCAAAGATAATACACCGATTATATTGGAATATCTGGACACGCTCGCGATGTTACGTAACCTATTATTATTGCTCGTTTTTTGCTATTTACCCCTTTCATTACACGCCCAAAAACCGGATAGCACGGTATTAAAAGTGTCTGTAACAGGTATCAATGCCACTTGTCACAATTCGGACGATGCTGCTATTTCTATTCTTATTTTAGCGGGTTTAAGCCCTGCTGTATTGCAATGGCAAAATACCGATAGGTTCATTTCTGGTGCCGAAATTATTGAAGGATCGGGGGGGATATTTAATCTTAATGGCCTCCAACCCGGCAATTACAAAATCTATCTTGCGAACGGATTTGGTGCAGATACAAGTTTAAATATCGTACTTTCTGCACCAAACCCAATTGTATATGACCTCAACTTTGAAGGGGAAAAATGCTATGGAAAAGCATCAGGTTGGATTGAGTTATCTAATTTTACGGGTGGTATTCCGCCATATAGTGTGCTGGTGGGCGATCAAACAGCCCCTGATAACAAGTGGAAAAACCTAGAATATGGAACTTATTTTGTAGAAGTAGAGGATGCTGTAGGTTGCTTAGTGAAGGATGCGGTTGTGCTGCCATCTGGCCTCGAATTTGATTTTGAAATGGGCGATCCTTTACACCTTTTTTCGGGCGATACCATTTCAGGCACCTTTGTAGCAGGACGTGTTTTACAGGATATTACTTGGACTCCTACCAATTGTTGTCTGTTCCAGATAGACGGCACATACCAAGTTTTTCCCAAAAAAAATACAAATATTAATATCGTTTTAACAGATTCTAATGGCTGTAAATCAGAGGATAATTGGGAGGTATTGGTACAACGAAAAAGATCTATTTATGCGCCTAATATATTCACTCCAACATCAGGTACGCCTGAAAATCAATTATTTTCGTTGTTTTCGGGCGGCGGAATAACAGCGTTAAAATGGCTTCGTATTGGTGACCAAACAGGCCGCTTATGGTACTCCGCCCAAAATATTGCTATAGATGACCCCAGCAATGGTTGGGATGGTACAGCATCGGGGAAACAAGCACCGATTGGGGTATATTTTTGGGCAGCAGAGGTGGTTTATACTAATGGAAGCACAGAGGTGTTGCAAGGGGATGTTACGTTGGTGCGGTAAATTAATTTTATTTTTTTTAAAACTAACCTTACCAAAACGAATACTGTGGCAATAATGAAATGAATCCAAACAAATTTATTCATTAAAACTTTTAGTATTCACATGAAACGTTTTCA
>JBEAVK010000073.1:0-2866 GCA_041160955.1 Bacteroidota bacterium | reverse complement strand
TATATCGACGGGGCTATGTCGCCGCTGGCGAATATTACGGTGACTTGGTAGGCCAATGATCAGTATTTGGGTAGCGGCAGCAAAACCGAAAGCCCATTTTATATCCTAATTTCAACAAAATTCTTCATTTTCCTTAAAAAAATTCAATAACATGCGTACGATATATATTTTGTTGCTTACGTTTGTAGTGGTATTTGCTGCTGCGCTAAGCACACCCGTTTATGGACAGTATTACATTTCACTGGAGCAAAAAGACCCGTCGGGCGTGGATATTGCTCCTTTTCAAGCGGAATTGAACACCGCTGCACAAAAACTTTGCGTGCTTTTTGATTCTTTAGGGTTTCAGAACAAGTTTAAGGTGTTTTCGGCAGGATTTTATGTGCCACAGGAAGCGTATAAGGGGTATGGGTATCCCGATGCGTTCGATAAGTTGAAAGCAAGAGCGGCATTGGCAAGTGATTATTACTTGCTTATTGGGAGGGAAAGTAATTCGGATGGGGTGTTTGGTCGTTTTTGGGTAGATTTGAAACTGCCGGAAACGGGAAATTTTGAGTGCTTTAAAACATTAGAGCAACAAGTACTGCGAATGAATCTAAGTAATGCTACAACAACGCATTTTCGGACATTAAATACACCGATTTTGTACAGGATGACAGAAATAGCGGCTATGGATTTATTTATGACAAAAGTCCGGAAAGTAGTAACTTGCTGTGCATCCAACGGAACTAATACGGCTGCGTGCGTAGATTGCCCTACTGATGAGGAAATTCGGCAATTAATGCACGCCTCAGGTTTTGTAGCCATACCTTGCAATTTGTTGGCTCAAGTCAATAAACCCAATACTCCCAATCCTGAGAACATGCCTAATCAAGTAATTGATTATAGCAATATGGATATTGAGATGATTGGAACGACTTTTAGTGCCGAAGATTCGATGACTTTATTAGTCGATGGGCTTGGTACTAGCCAAATTTCAAGTAAAGGTGTAATTACAAAAAACAGTAGTATTTGTTATGATAGTTATGGCCAAATAAAGCAAGATTTTGACGCAGGCAATGAACAAATTAAAGTTTGGTGGCACCTATGGGAAAACCCTCAACCTGATGGAGTGGATACCTTATTTGAATATATGTCCAATTTTAATTTGTTTATTACAGATCAACTGACCAAAAAATTGGATGATTTTGGTGCAAAAGGAACTAAAGATTGCGCTCCAACAAATCGTTTGGCTTTGGTGGGCTCTACCCGATGGAATGGCACAGTAGAGAGCTGGATGGTACAGTTGGATTACATTTATATCTACAGGCCAATTATGACTTGTGGAGAATATCAAATACCCGGTGCAGGGAAAAATGGTGGCCCCGGTTATGCAGATATTGTTGATACCTTTTTTTACCAAATGTACGAAGTAAAACCAGCCTCGGTCTCAAATGTGGCTGATGCTAAGATTCAAGTGGAGCGTTATGTTCAGAAAGCAAACGTAGAGTGCCGTGACAAGCTACTCAATCCCCTTGATAACTGGTCAAAAGGGAATGTTTATCCAGCGGATGGAAGGATATTATTTAACCCAAAGAAGCCCAATATTCCTCTATTATCTAAATTGGTAATAGATGGTGTAATCACCTATGAAGATGCGGGGCCTGAACAAAAACCAGTTGAAGAACCAGTATATATACCCGAAACGACCAGAAAACGGTTAGAAAGGGTGTATGAACGTCTAAAAGAAACTGACCCTGATACTTGGGATAAAGAAATTGGACTAATTTTACGTCGCGATCCTGAATTAGCTAGGTTTATTAGGAATGCTATAATAGGAACAGCCATTGTGGTTGTTGTAGGAACTATTTTAGAAGATGTTTTGACTTATGGTGCTGGTATCGTCAATGATTTTTATTGTTTTCTAATGGCATATCGACTCGTAGCAGTAGCCTTAACAATTTAGTAGACACTATAAAGATGTTAGAATGATAAATCCCATATTTTATAGGAAAATAAATAAATATGTATTTAGAATTTTTTATTAATTCTTATAGAGAAAAAAACGGTGAAAAGAGTTTATCAGATGGCTTTGCAACAGCAATGCAAGAACAGATATTAGCACTAATTTGTGACAAGCACAAGGTAGATCCTGAGTTATTTGATTCCAAAACCACTTTATGGCAAAGGAGTTGGCTTTTACTTCACCCATTAGATTCAGAAGAAAATGCACAGTATTTTAGGATGGATATTAATATAAACCAATTCACGTTTACGTTTGATGTATATTTTCGAGGTACAAACGGAGAAAAAATAAGAGTAGATGATCCATTAATAAATAGCAAGAATACTGTATTTTGGTTCAAGTCACCACCACCGTATTTTGAGGAGGCGGATATGTCGCGGATTTTGAACACCAAGCATAAAGTGGATTTTCCACGTATTTCAAAGAAATCCCTACATTATGATTTAGAAATAGATTCCTTTTACCCAGAGGCATTTTATCTCAAGATAAAATTAGAGGATGAAGGTACGCAGCAACAAGCGATTGTTGGTTATTTGGATCATTTATTAACGGAGCATAACGAAAAAATGGGCGAAAAAAAAGGATTTGTACATGATTTCGGGCTTGATAAATGGGAGCATAATATTTTGAGTTATTATATCGATCTAGGATCCGCACCAATAAAGACGATCGTGACCATTTTGAACGGAATAAATCAATTTGAGACAATTGGTGTGGTGAGGATTTGTTGAGGATATTTCGTACTGCTGGCGCATTTTTTTGCGCCTGCAGTACGACAAGAAACGATCAGTAAAACCCTTCGACAAAAAAAGCCAGCCAGATTACACTCCGGCTGGCTTTTTTAAAATTTATCAGCGATCAAAA
>JBEAVK010000067.1:0-11334 GCA_041160955.1 Bacteroidota bacterium | reverse complement strand
ACCTAAAGCGGTTCCAAAACGGTTCATTTTCCCAACGCATTTCAGCACCATACCATTGTTTCAAATGGGTCTGATAAGCCGCACCGATGGAATCAATTAATTGCGCATATTCTGAAAAATCTTGAGCATTACCCGATAAAAATTGATAGATAGACTCGGCTGCGGCCAGTCCGGTGTAAAGGGCATTGAAAATACCCTGTGCGGCTAAAGGATCGAAACTCAATGCTGCATCGCCAATTGCCAACCACTGTTCGCCTACAACGGGTCGAATGGTCGCTGATTGGGCTGCGGTATAACCTTGAATCAATTGATTTGGATTTTTTGTAAATTGCTGAAAATCAATTCTTTCATTCAGTCCTTGAATACAACTGGCGGCCTCCAAAAATGAAGATACGGTTTGGCTCTTATCCATAAACCCTTTGTTCGCCAAGGTATGAAAACTAATAATGCGTTGTTGGTGTGGTATAGGCGCTGTGTACCACCAGCCTTTGGGCGCTGACTCGATATAACTTAACCCATTTCCTATATCATTGCCCTCATCGCAACCCCGAATCCAGTGACAAACTAAGTCATCGGTTATCGTCCGAATGGCTCCCAAGCGTTTCGCTAACACAGGCGTACGCCCACCGGCATCTATGAGGCAACGTACCTTGTAAGTGGTTAATTGTTGATTGTAAGTAATACTGACGTTCCAATAGGTGCCTGCCCACTCCATGCGCTCCAATCGGGCAGGAGCGATCAGGGTCGCTCCGCGTGCAATGGCGGTTGCACGAAGCCATATTTCCCATTGCTGCCGGTCTAAATGCCAGCCATGTCCCGCAGGATCCCGCAAAAAATCGGTTTCCTGTACGACTTCCGAACCCCAACGAGATTGATTGCCATAACAAGGCAAAAATCCTTGTTGAACAAATGCTTCCATTAAACCCATATCTGTCAATAATTTATTGGCAGCGGGTAATAAAGATTCACCAACCCGTGGTACAGGATCTGCCTGTCGGTCTATCATCAAAACTCGACAAAAACGGGCTAAATTCAATGCCGCACTACATCCCGCCGTGCCTGCACCGACTATAAAAACGTCATAATCTACCATCTAACTTGGAAGTGTGGATTTGGGTATCCGTTGATTCAGGGTTAAAAATACGAATAAAATAATATTTTTATTGAGCGTAGCGTCGGCCAAACTCCTCAAGTCATAGTATCGTCAACTTAGCGATATACCAACCACTCCGTGGTTAATATATCGCTAGCTGACAATATTAGACTCGTCGTACTTATGAGACAGCCGCTCCTTTTGCCAGACCTATTGCCCTTCGTTATCGAATCTGTGCGATAGTCTAAAATGTACGACCCTTTCCGTTGTGTTTGACTCTTTATGACTCGTCACATTTACAGCACTGTCTGTCTCATCTAACGCTGTCGAAACGTCTTTTTTGAGGACTTGAACACCGATTTCTGTTGGGAATAATGGGTCATTATCCACTCCTTTACGCATTTCCACAATCCCCATTGTATCAAAATCAGAGACCATTCTATTGAGCGGATCCGTTGAAGGATCTACTTTCAGTGGTGCGTTCCAATCTGTCCGAGCCGCAAACGCTTCTAACCGTTCGCCCAGTGGTTTATTCGTATTCGTCACGATTTTATACGCTTCATCGGATAATACTTGATTCGGAACCCGCGCCGGCCAAAATGTTGGCAAATAAGGGTCATAACTTCTATCATAACCAGAGCGACAACTGGCAGTATCGGTTTGCCACGGCACTGCCATCCAACGCGTAATATCGCCTGCCATTTGACCTATTCCCAGTAAATTATTGACTGAACCGGGGTCTAAATAGGCAGATAATGGTGGCGAAACCCAACCTTTTGGGGCGTGTTTCAAGCGAAAGGCTGATGCATACATGCCACTATTGCGCATAGGCCAGGTCATCTCGCACCCTGGGTGAAACGCATCTGCTAAACAATATTCCATGGATGCCTTTATCAACATATCTGGTTGTTCCGCTACAGGCAGGTCTGAAATCTGTTGCGCATGCTTGTAATCGGGGTCGTAATCAGGTATAAAATCTCCCGCAGCCCATTGTTGCAAAAACATCAATTGTGTATCAGAAAGGGCTGCATTTTGTCTCGGGCTATTGCTACTTGGTACGTCCATCGCATCGCCATACAACCAAGGGAACGGTAAAGGCGATGCACCGTCGCGCGTATGCACCCGAAAATGATCGGCTAAGACTTTCCGAATTTCTAGAAATGCAGGGCTTGGATTTGATAGTTTGGCAATCCATTCAGGAGTCGTATAGTTGAAAATGCCACCGTGTCCAAAACCCGCCGCAAAACCTGCATTTACCCATTGCAATTGCGTCATGCGTTGGAAAATCGGGAATATGTCGTGCATAAAGGAGGGTCGAGCAGGTCGCGGCAACATATTGGCCTTAATGGCAGTATCCCGCATCAAATCCCACATCGTCCGCACGGATTTTTGATCCGGTGCATAATCGGGCGGTGCCGTGATGACCCAAGCCGGATCCACTTTCAATGTAACACCATTTAACTGCACCGTTGCCGTCACAGGTCCATCCGAAGTATCATCATGCCAGCCCTCATTATTGGCAAAAGTGATGGCTTTGCTGCCATCGTAAGAGGCCGATTTGCCCAAGCCGCCTAAAACAATTAACCGACCTGCGTTATCGGTAAGTAATTCGCCGAGATAGACCGGTATATCCATGAAAGTGCCCGCGATAGGTTCACTATTCAGATTTCTACCGCAAATAGTAGCAGGACCGTCTTCGATAACTAACTTTTTGCGGTCGCTTACTGTTGCATTCCGCAAACACGAAAGGGGAGCATCCTTCGCTTCTGGAATATCCATAGCGAGTTGGAATTGGTACCAAGCCGATTTTTGATTGGCTAATTTTACTTGCCATTCAATTTCGGCATTTTCAGCCGTCAATTCGCGGACGGGTTCACCCAACGCATTCAAGCCATACACCCGAAAACGCGCCGCTTGTCTTTTCAATTTGCCTTCCGAATCGCGGAATGTACTGGCAGGTTGCGGATCTCGATGCGTTACTTCTGGGCCGATAAAATATTGCTCGCTGTTACCGATCCTGCAAACCCCAATTGCAGGATAAATTGCAGCCCTAACAATACAATCTCTATCTATTTCAGGTGATTCGACCGTTTTAGGTTGCGGTTGAAGGGGCTGCGTTGGTTCTTGCGTGGGGATGCCATTCGCTTGGTGCCGTTTTTCGGCAGAGGCTTGATAGGCAAGTCGGCGTGCTTCTGAAAGCGAACCCAATGGCCTATGCACTTCGAGCGCGTGCCAGGGATTGAAGGAAAGGTTTTCCCCAAAATCTGCCTGGCCAGTCGTCGTAATATCTTGTTGGTGCAAACGCAATGTGGCAATATGAATAGGTGCACTATCGGACTCTTCCCAACGTACGGTTGCCTTATCGAGGGGTGTTTGCGCTTCGTCCGTAAAAAACTGGACTAAAAATTTGAATTCAACCGCTTCTTTGCGCAACCGATTTTGCAAATCCAAGGCCAGATAATCGTTGCTATTAGAAGGTAGTCCCGCAATCGGCGCAACAGGTTCTAATTTATACTTGACCGCCCTTTTATCGCCAAAAGCATAAGGTAAAACACTCCAATATTCAATACTCAAGGTGCTTTGTACCGATTTCTCCATTTCGGCTAATATCCTTTTAGTAGTAGGGTGGTTGTCAATGTACGCATCGTAATCTCTATCCACCACGCCAGCGGTTGTAAAAGCCGCCATGTCTTTGGCATTATCTACAAAGAAAACATCGTGATTTTGGAAAATAAAATCGTGCGTCGTACCATCGCCCAATAATTTTTTGCCTTCCACGCCCGAAAGTTTGAGACCGACACCACATGTGCTTTTCAAATCGGGTGACTTAGGTAGTGTATCACTCGAAAAGCGGACACAGGCGTCTAATTTGGACAATTCAAATACGCCCACTTTCAAGTCTTCGGGTAAATTTGGCACCATTTCAAATGTGCCGTAAGCAATACCGTGGACTTTTGAAAAAACAGCGCGTAACGCAGGTTTTTGACCGAGTTGAATGCGTCTTGCTTGTCCTATATCAACGAACATTTTTTTAATGCGTTCGATGTCATTTTCTTCATTCCAGCAAGGAATGTCATTCGCCGAAGGCGCTTTTTTGTTTGATTTCATTTTCAAAGAATGATAAAGAATGAGTGATAAATGTATCAACCCCGAAGGTATGTCACTTGTGTAACATGCTAACAGATTGAAAATTAATTAATTTTATATTTTTTTAAATAATCGTCTTGCGCGTTCTAAAATGATTGTGAGGGTCTTTGGAAAACCTTTTTTTAATATCTTTCAACTTTTCGTAATTTTTATCAAAATAAACATGGGTGGGTATAGCAATGTCTTTGAAACTGATAAAAGCACCTGAGGTGTTCGGAATATCGAAATTACGTGCGGCATCTATCCAATCCATTGCTCGATTGATGTTCTCATATACTGGCTTGCTTTGCGAAGGATCTGAATACTGATGATTCTTGTCCGACTCATTCCACCAAGTTTGATATTGAATTGTATAAAGTTTATCCTTGTAAGGGAAAGCACTATTTTCGGCTTTAACGGTATTATTACGATAATAATCGCCCACTATGGCACCCAAAGTGACGTAAGTAAATAAGCCTAAACCGCGATTTTCGGGCAGCACTAAAGGCGAGGTGAGGCTTCGGAACAATTGTTCATAGCCTTTTGGCCCTAAGCCTTGTTTTTCTACCAACCGCGACGTGATTTTATGCGGTGCCGGATCATCCTCATCCGGTGGCAAGGGCGTTCCGCGCAGCATACCTTTGGAGGTTTGGTTTTTTACTTTTGCAAATGATTCACGGTCCCAACGACTCATCAGGTTATTTTGGTCGGTGTAAAAGGCTTGGGCACTATACGTTTCGCCACTCGCTTCGCGGGCGTTTTCCGGCTGCTTGAAAGGTTCTTTTGCGCCTGACATCTTGATAAATACTTCGGTGTGTTCGTAGTTACTACCAGCAGGGCGGCCAATGATAATAACAGGGGGTAACACGCGTGGGAATTTATCTATAATAAATGCTTCCAATTCATCCTGCGTACCTTCCCAATAACCGTACATGCTACAGTTGTGACTGATGGTTAAATAATCAAAGTGATCTGTGGCCGGTCGGGCGTTGATTTTTAAATTGGTGCCAATGAGTTTGAGTGTATCTGTGGCTTGAATGACCTGCTCCCAGGCGGTTAAAATATCGTAAGTAGAATAAAAATCACCCGGATAATCGCCATTTTCGGTGTAGCTATTCCATTGTAACTCGAACCTGATCAGTTCTTTGGGTAAGTCAAAAGTTTTGATGCGCAGTTCCGTAACGATGCCATAACTGAGGCCGCCGCCGCCGCGCAAGGCCCACAACAATTCAGGTACATTGCCGTCTGGCTCTTCGTCAACATCCACCTTCGAGCCGTCGCCGAGTATCAGGGTAGCGCCTTTCAAATGTTCGCAATTCATGCCCATTTTTCGAGTCCAGGGCCCCCAGCCACCGCCTAAGGTAAAGCCCGTAATACAGACGGTAGCGCAAGTGCCATGTGCGATCATAAAATTTTTTTTGGCTAATGCTGCCGTCAGGCGATTAAAGCGATTTCCTGCACCAATTTTTGCAATTTTTGTACTTGGATCGAGTTCGATAGCCGTCATTTTGGATACGTCTATGGTCACCACATTTGTCCCCGAGGATTCGCCTTCATGATCGTGTCCTCCTGCACGTACCCGGATAGGAATTTCGTTCCGAATAGCGATGTCGTAGGCCGTTGACACATGCGTTGCATTTTCGCAATACACAATGGCGAGTGGATTTTGCTGCAAACGGGTATTAAATACTTGAGCTGCCGCAAAATAATTTTCCTGTGCCTGTGCATCGCCTTGTGCGATATGAATAGTGACATTAGGCAGTTCTGAGCGTAATTCTGCTACGCATTTTACTGCTTTTTTGAAATATTCTTTTAAGTATTCTTGCTGGTTCAATTGATTGAAATTTTTAGTTGTGCAATAATGTATTTGAGCAGCCGCAACGGTGGGTTAAATCCCCAACGCAGTGGACGGGGGGCTCCAAGTGTTCACTAATCATCATACATGTGACGATAAGCATGGCGATATTGTGTCCTTAGGGCAGGAGCATCGGGAACAACATTAATGCCCAACCGAAGCCTACGCACATTGTTTCAGGCGTTTTTTCTTGTAAAAGTCATTGTGAAATGAATTAGAAAAATTTACCTGCTCGTAAGGATGCTCGGATACCTCCCCGTTTTTTTTGCATGGTCACGACCCATAATTACCAAAGTAACCCCTCTACTGTTTCACTGGTACGATCTTAACCGCAAATATCCGATTGCTGGCGCGGGATAGTTTGTTTTGCTGCCCTGAACTAAAGGTGTTTGCAACTCTGAATAAAATACCGCCGTGCAAGTAACCTATGGCACCACCTTCGGGAGATGTTTTGATAAATTCATCGTAATTGACTACACCGTTGGGCATCCGACCGCTGGCGGGTGCAAGTGTCCAAAGCAACTCTGCCTCTGCGCCATTGTATGGGTTTGAATTGGCCGGAAGTGCAGTCGTATCCGCAAAAGGGTAGGGTACTTTGGTCGCAGGGAAAGAATCGGGCAACAAATACTGGCTGAGTTGGTGTTGTTTGTCTATCATCACCGTACTGAATTGGTTGCTATTCGGGATTGACGAAAAATCATCGGCTTTAGATGTGATGGTCGAGTTGGTTGCGTTTAACAATATCGGTAAGCGACCTCGTGTACCGGTATAAACGGCATTTTTCATACCACCCATCAGGGTTGCATACGATTGCATACGGCTTGGGCTATAAACTGGAACTACTTTACACGTATAAACATTGGAGTACATGGTGAAGTTTTCTTCTTTGGCACTTTCAGCACCAATCCATACTGGGGTGTCAAAATTGATATTGCCATTTTTGAATACCCCCGCATAGTACATCAGAAACGATGCTCCATTGGCCGGATCAATCATGGCACTCATACTGCCATCCCGCCTGCGAAAGTTGCCGGTATCAGAGGTGTCGGCTTCTCCATCCTGACAAGTCGGACAAATAGTGATAGGGCTGATACTCAATGTTTTACCGTCATCTGTGTAGGTAAAACTCCTGATTTGGTGGGTATAAAGATCGCCCTTGGGAATGAAGAAATTCCAGCCAAATACTAACTTTACAGTGTTGCCCATCAACTCCAATTCACCACCCGTTACTGCCAGTTTATCATTTTTTACCTGACGGATATTACCAGATTGAAGCGGCACGCCATTATTTACAGTATTGATGAGGGCTGGCAAAGTAACTGCTGTCATATAAGGCAAAGTGAACGGCTTGTTATCTGCATCGGCATTATTGGATAGGTTTTTATCTGCTTTTGTTTTGGGTGCTAAAACCACATCGCTCTGCGGGTTATTGGCTTGTGCGAGTTGAGTAGGTCGCCCGGAACCAAATAAACCACCTACAATATACAACACACTGTCTTCGGTGAAAAACTGGGCGTTATTGGCTTGGAATTGTCTCATTTCGTTACCCGCTGCCGCACCTGCCAATAGCGGGCTGGTGTATGGAAGGCTTTTTACTGTCCACGTTTCGGGGGTAGCCCAGTTGTTGGTGCTGATGACAAAAATATCCGCATTGCTATGCTTGCGATCAAAGTTGTAGTTACCACCGTGCAAGCCATTGGTACGACCACCAATCATAACAATTTTATCCCCATAAATAGCATGTGAGTAAGAATGTAAATCGGGTAAGTTAGGATTTACATATTCTTCCAATTGTACCGTGTAAGGTGGGCCAGCATAAGGTGCACTACTACTGACAACTTGATTTTTATCGCCGCCTTTACAGCCCCAATAGGCCAAGAGAGACAGCGTGAAAAGTGTGAAAAACAATTTTTTTTGCATGATAAAAATATTTTAAATAAAGTTTGTGGATTTTTTATACCATAACTTGAAGCATAAACATCTAGCCCCTAGAGAGACTCACTCTTTTTTCACCGTAAATTCATCAAAATAGTTCCGTTGGTGGCCACTTAGGGTTACAAATCTCATCTTACCCAACTGCATCGGCCGATTTGTTGGCAATTGCCTAGGCTATGGGAATAGAGCAGCCCGACATTTTTTCCAATACCATCTTCCTTATTGGTAGGGGCATCATTGATGAGTAGTACTGGCACCATTTCCGCGAACGATCCCGCACAACAAGCTGAACGCCCCGACACTATAGGTGACATACAGGGTTCCTTTTCCATCTAAGCCTCTCCTTTTTTGATATTGTCCACTGTGGTGTTCAATATGATCTTTTCCATTGGGATATGCTTAGCCAACACATTGGTGAGCGCACTGAAACCGTTCCGTAGTGTTCTGAACTTTGGGTCGGCGGGGAAGTCCTTCAGGAGTTGATAAGCCACCCCGGCATTCATGGTGGCTCATGGCACATACCTGCGTCAAATTGTCTATCATCAAGGTCTGGTTTCCGATATGCTATGTACCTAATTGTGTCAAAGTATTTAGATATATTGGAGACACAAAGGTATCGTTCAGCTTAATCATTTATACACGTATAAATACGTGATTTGCAAAAACAGGTATTTATACGTGTTTTTCATTATTATTCAATTTTGTAAAAACTTGGCCGTTCGCATTTCGGCCAAAAAAGGTCAGTTTTTACCAAAAAACAAGGTATCCAAATAGTTAAAAACTAAATGACCCCAGCCATGGTATAAGCCCTTTATTTTAATCTCATTTCTTGTAGTGAAATTACCCTAAATACACCGATCTTTGCGCCGAAATTTCAGGATTTCCAAATCTTATAAAAAGCACCATTCATGTTCCAGTTATTACAAAACACACTAGGCCGTATGCGCTTTATTGCCTTTGCGGAAGGCATTTCTTACCTTATTTTATTGTTTATTGCCATGCCATTAAAATACGTTTGGGGACATCCAATGGCGGTGCGCTCCTTTGGTTCTGTGCATGGTTTTTTGTTTGTTTTGTACGTATTATTTGTCTATTTGTGCTACAAACAGTATGGCTGGAATATTAGGAAGGCTGCTATTTTATTGTTTATTTCGTTGGTGCCATTTGGTAATTTTTATGCAGATCGGCATTATTTGCAATCTGAAAATCAATAAGATGCGATAGGTACTCATCTTTATCCATCAATTGGCATACACTGTTTTCTTATAAAAGGCGCAGCGCACCGCAATATTAAATGTAATATTACGGTGCGCTGCACCTGAAATTTTTATAAGAAAGCCCTAATTTGGTATATTGGATATGGCTTTGTCAGTGTGATGTGCTATGAGCAACTAAGGTCAATTAATTACAACCCATTTCAATCCGCGATAGCGCATCATTATTGGGGAAACAAAATCCGGACATCGTACGAACGGGCGCATAACGGGTAAGATTTGGGTCATAAAGACCATTTTCCAAGAAAGCAACAATATCATCTACCTCACTATCCGAAAGACCCAGTGGATGGAAAAATGCCGAAATTTGTGACGATGGTACCAATGGATTCTCAGGTATTCCGTTGTTAAAATACTCTACCACTTCACGTAATGAGTTTTTACTAGCACCGTGGAAGTAAAAATCTACATCTTTTAAATTGTATAATTGCGGCACTTTGAATTTGTGCATATCTTCTGTTCTACCTGTAAATCCTCCTCTGCCCAGATTCCTTTTGTCATTTTCATCTGTTCTGAAAACTAAATTTTTACCTTGATACAAATTATTCACGCCAAGTGCAAAAAACTCATGTGGTAGTTTGTTGAGGGAAGGACTATCGTGGCAATTGGAGCAGCCTGCTTTTCCAAAAAACAATAGTGCACCTCTTTTTTGCTCCTCACTCATCGCCGATTTCTCATGCTTTAACCACCTTTGAAAAGGTGCCTCATTGGTAAGGATCGTACGGAAATAAGCCGCAATGGCAAAAGCCGCAGTTTGACGGGTATAACGTTTTTCAACAGGAAATTCAGGAAATGCCAAATCGAACAGCGCAGTATAACCCAAAGAATCGGTTACGTCTTTATTGACAACTTGGCGGTGAACCGCCAATGCACGCTCATTATTGGCTTCCAATCCTTGTAATCCTTTAAAATTGATCTCAATTAGAGTATCTTGATTCCAAACAGATTCGGTGCCTTCGTTCACATTAAAACTCCCAAATGTGCCTGACCATAGCGCATTGGTCACAAAAGTAGTATTGATAACGGGTAGCGGCCGCGCACCTTGTGCGTCCACCTCACTACCCAAGTATAAAGGGTGCTTGGAACGCAGTTCTCCGCTTTGCCCAAATCCTAACGCGCCATCGGCAATGCCTTGGAAACGACCCGCTGTAAATCCTCTTTCTGGAATATGGCAGCTGCTACACGAGTAGGCTATTTTGGATATTGGATACTTGGATTCTAGGGCAAGACCTGTCTCAAAAAAGAGCATTTTCCCTAAATCTGCTTTGGCTTGCGTAACAGGGTTCTTAGCGTCTTGATTGGGTAATGCCGCAAAGTCGTTGCTTTCTGGTAAAATAAAATACTGATACGTACCTGTTTCTGACCGCTGATTGAGTAATTCCCTAAGTGAACCATCAAGGTCGGTGACGGGCTCATGTACACAGGAGAACAAATAACCTGTGGCTAAAATAATTGCAAAAATAGTATATGCTTTTTTCATTAAACCGAAAATTTTAAAAAGGATGTTTTGATTAAATATATTTTTAATAGGTCAAATATCGTGCCATTATCCTAATCTTAATACTAAAAGTAAAGGTTCTAATGAAATTCTTATAAGTATTGGGACACAATTAATTATATTTTAAGGATTAATCTTAATAATCCCGGTTTTGTGCTCGGTGCAGAATTGCTGCCTAATTTTTTGGGTTTCATTAGATAAAACAGTATGTACAGTAGTATTTGGGAAGCAGGAAAGATATACATGTTCTTAAAATGTTGTTTGCTTAACAAATATTCATAACTAAATGTACCGAAAAATGCCGAAATTTTCAAGTCGTATAGTGCGGAGAATACTAAAAAGACAAAAATATTTATAAGTATAAAAAGTATGAGCGCAGATTCCTTTTTTTCTTTAGGTACTCCAAATTGGTACAACAAAAAAAAGATGCTTGTTTTTATTACTGCGGATAAAAAATAGGGACTTCTATAAAAGGGGTAGGTAGGTGAAAACATCGATGCTTCACAAAAATGTCCTACTATTAAGGGTGTTCTAAAAATACCAGATCGTATAT
>JBEAVK010000040.1:0-8049 GCA_041160955.1 Bacteroidota bacterium | reverse complement strand
GCCCATGTCCGTAATCGTTTTATATCATAATTCACGGGGTCAATCAGCATTTCTTCGGTATAGATAGTAGAATCGGCATCCTTAGGTGTTAGTTTCATTTGAATTTTATATTTACTTTGCTGATAAAGACGGATATATTGCTTGCCTTCCAATTCGCTGTACTCCATTGTCGCTTTAGTCCATTTTGTAGGACTAATAGGCGTATAGGGCGAGTTGGTCAGTATTGGTACAGATAATAGTTTGCTTCTTGCGGTATTATAATGCGAAATATAGTCTTCAATTCCTTTTTTTTGCCCAACCAATAGATAATTAATGGTTTTATTGTTTTGATTTAAAGTAATATAACTGATGCCATCAAAGAAATGATGAACATTTTCATCTGAAACCGTGAAGGAAAAACGAGCAATGGAATCTCCAATTACCCCATTTCGTTTAAAAAACTGCACCTTTCCCGAGTTTTTCAAAGTGTCAGTTTCCAATAAATCCACTTTGCGATAATCGGCACTATACGCACCTTTTTCAATGGAGATCAAATGCTGGTTGACCAAATCAATCACGTCTTTTGCATTTTTTGGCTGAGCGTGGAGGTGAAGGAGGGCAAAAAATAGTAATAAAATGGTTATAGTATGCCTCATAAAACAATTAAATTATTTTATATTGTTTATATTTACTGTATTGTGCTTATAGAAGTGCAAACTAGCGCTCTTTATTTCAACAACCCATCCAACACTCCCATAATTTCGCTTCCCATCGTTTCAGAATACCCAGAATGCGCATATACCACTTTGCGCGTTTTGCAATCTACAATTGCAATAGTAGGATAGGAGCGTATTTTTAAGGACTCTTGGAGCGATCGTTCACCAAACAATAATGGATAAGTATAGCCATATTTATGTGCAAACTGCCGTGCCTTTTCTGGGTCGCGTTCCTTAAAACTAATCCCTGCAACCCCTATTCCTCGGCTGCTATAAGTCTGATAAATATGATTGATGCTTGGCATGGCAGCATAACAAGGACCGCAGCCTAAATACCAAAAATCGAGGAGTAGATACCTATGGTTGGACTGGCTAAATAGTGGTAAACTGTCGTTTGTGGGATATAGTAATTTGAAATTAGGTATAGAGTCGCCTACTGCTATCATCTTCTTTTCGGATTTCGTATTTTCTTTTTGCTCATGAAAGGCATAACCTTGCGCTATGAGTGCCTCTGATTGGTACAAATCCTCGAATGCTAATGTATCGGGAAGCACGACTATTGGTGCATAGTTAATTTCAGAAAATTGTGGATTTCCTGTGCCACGATCAGCCCATGACCGTAATCGTTTTATGTCATAATGCACTGGATCAATCAGCATTTCTTCGGTGTAGAGGATGGAATCGGCATCGTTGGGTGTGAGTTTCATTGGCGTTTTATACTTATTTTGCAGATAGAGACGGATATATTGCTTGCCTTCCAATTCGCTGTACTCCATTGTTGCTTTGGCCCATTTTTTAGGGCTAATTGGCGTATAGGGCGAATTGGTCAGTATGGGTACAGACAACAGATTGCTCCTTTTCGCATCACCTTTCGATATAAAATGTTCAATTCCTTTATTTTGCCCAACTTGTAGATAATGAATAGTTTTTTTATTTTTATTTAAAGTGATGTAGTTAACGCCATCAAAAAAATATTGGCTGTTTCCTGTTGGAAGCACAAAGGAAAACCGAGCAATTGAATCCCCAATTACGCCACTTTGCTTGAAAAATTGCACTTCCCCAGCGTTTTTTGAAGTATCTGTTTTCATAAAAGATACATACTGATAGTCAGCACTATATGCACCTTTTTCAATGGAGATCAAATGCTGGTTGACCAAATCAATCACGTCTTTTGCATTTTGTGGCTGAGCGTGGAGGTGAAGGATGGCAAAAAGTAGTAATAAAATGGTAGTTGTGTATTTCATAGAAGTGTGTTTTGAATATGAAGATTTAAGGTAACTATTCAGCATCTGTCCAAATTCCCGTAGGGAATGTATGTTATTTTGTGCGTTTTTTACATAAAATCCCTACGAGATTTGGACTATTCATCCTATTTAGCCTATAACATATATTCCATAAGGGAATTCTGGGGCTGCTGAATAATTACGATTTAAGTACTGGACTTGATTGCAATATTAAACTTGGTCTCCTTCCTAATTGAATATCCTTATGCAAATATAAGTACTATTTTAATAAATACAAAAAAAATACCTGATTTTTAAGAACTATGATATGTTTTCTTTAATCCTTAAAACCTATCTAGATCAATAAATCCTAGGTTAATTGCCTTTCTATCGCTATTTACACTTTTTTTATCCTTAAAAGGGACGTAAATTAGTTTTTGGGGATTATTGGGGTCGGGCATCATAATGCTGCCGTATTTCTGAAAACCGGTTTCGTGGTCCATTATCCGATCAAAGAGCATAGCGTATTCGGGGCAAAAACGCTTGTAATACAAACAATAACCTTCTAGTCTGGACATGTATCTTTTTCGTAGTTCCCAATCATCATTATGTATTAAAATATAGTAAATAGACGATAATGCCCTTTCTGAAATTTCAGTGGGGCTTGGTATATCTTGTAGTTCGTTTGTTAATTCTGAGGCTTCCCCAACGACACCTTAGCCCAAATCAAACTCATAAACGTCAGCACAGCACCCAGTAAAAACGGTGCGCCCGGAAAATGGACTGGTGCATGCTCTTGTGTAAAATAGGCAAATAAATTGGTCATCACCAACGGCCCAATGATAGAAGTAAGACTCATTAAACTCGTCAGACCGCCCTGTAATTCACCTTGCGCATTGGCTGGTACTTGGTTGGAAATAATACTTTGGAGCGCCGGCCCAGCAATACCTCCCAAACCAAATGGGATCATAAAGGCGTACATCATCCAGCCTTGTGTGGCATACGCAAACAGCACAAAACCAACGCCATACATAAATAGTCCCCAAGTAACTGCTTTGTTCGCTCCCAATGCTGGTATGATCTTGCGCGATAATAAACCTTGTACGATACCACTCACCAATCCAACAAAGGCCAGCGACATACCTACCTCAAAAGAACCCCAGCGGAATTTTTCCATCGTGATATAAGTCCAGGTACTCATATTGGCATGACCTGCTATTTGAATCAAAAGCAGTGCGCCTATTAACCCTAAAATAACAGGGTATTTACCCAGTTGCCGCAAAGAACCCACGGGATTGGCGCGTTTCCAGTCGAAAGGCCGTCTGTTTTCTGGTGTTAAGGATTCGGGAAGTATAAAAAAGCCATACAAAGCATTTATCATGGCTAACGCCGCAGCAGCAAAAAATGGTGCGCGTAATCCACCATAATGGGCCACTAACCCACCCAGCAATGGGCCAATAATAAAACCCATCCCAAAAGCGGCACCAATAATTCCAAAATTTTGAGCGCGTTTTTCTGGTGGACTCACGTCGGCAATATAGGCAGTAGCAGAAGTAAAGGTAGCACCCGTTATGCCCGCTATGACACGACCCAAAAAGAACCAACCTAAAGTAGGTGCCCAACCTTGTAACACAAAATCGAGGCTAAAAGCAAATAAAGAGGCCAAAATGACTGGCCTACGTCCATACGCATCGCTTAGCGCGCCCATCACAGGCGAAAAAAGGAATTGCATACCGGCATAAGTAAACATCAGTAAACCGCCCCATTTGGAAGCCGTACTAAGGTCGCCGCCCGTCATTTCTTCCAATAAACCTGGTAATACCGGAATGACCAACCCAAATCCAATGACATCAAGCAAGAGGGTGAAAAAAATAAAAAATATGGCTGGAGTGCGCGCTGTGGACATGGTGTGATTTGAATGTTATTCGTTAGGCTAGGCTTTACACTGTCGGGTGCTGTTGGCCATCATCCTGTAAATAAAAGGCCAACATCGCCACCGACAAAAAAGTGGAAGCATAAAATAGGGTTATAATTGGGATAATGAGCAGGTTGAAAAATACAACCAGCCCAATTTTGAGCATTCCAATGGGAAACCAACGGGCATCAAAATGAGACCTAAAACGAGCATATATACCCACTAATAGCAATGGTATTGCAAAGGCGAATACCTTATCGGCCATTGCCAAAGCCGGAAATGCCGATTGCGGGAGCATTTTAGCGATACCCAAACCTTCCTGAATGGCTCCTTGTAGTTTTTGAAACTCGGTGCCCATAATGGCTTCCAAATAACGCCTCGGCAAATCTGTAAATACTTTTATATGGAAAATGGCCTGCGAAACCACCATTAGTACCAGCCCTACTGAACCGCCTGCAATGGCTACCCGAATGGCTTTTGCACGAGATTGGAAGAAAAACAACCAAATCATATACGCCGGAATAAAACCCACTACGCTCAACCTAGATAAAACACTGATGGCCATAAATGTCCCGATCAAATAGGGATTACCTTTCCAAAGTGCCCAACCCAGCAGCACATACCAACCTACCACAACACCTTCGTCGCAGAGGGTAATGTATTGTACATCAAGTTTAAGAAATTGCCGAAATAATACCGCCAGCGCAGGGATGAGTAACAAACTCAACCAGGTATTTTTATGTCTTTTGGGCAATAATAACAAAGGGACAACCACCGCTAACAGTGTGAAAAATACAGTGATCCATCGTGGATCAAAATTGTACATTACGGAAGGAATATAGGGCATCCACATGGCAGGTAAATAAATCGGCTGCATATCACCCCAAATTTCGGGTATAATAGCATATACCTGTTGGCCGTCCAAGAACCGCTTCGACATGATTTGCATGATCGGGAGCATATCCGCCAATTGATAATCAACGGGTACTTTTCGTAGCAGAATCTGTGCGTTATGGATCGTTACCCAGGTTAAAATAACACAACCCAAGGCCAATACCCACGTAGGAATGGGGCGGCTGGGGGCTACTGGGGTCGGGGCTTTGAACATAACCAAAATACCTATGCCCAAGCTAATAACAAACGCAAACAGCGATACGGTGACGCGGTCGTATTTGATGAGTAGATCAGCCATGCTGAGAATTTCCAGCATAACAAGCACAAATAGTATAATGGAAAATGTTAATCGTTTGTTTCCGATATTTAGCATTGAAAAAGATAAAGTTGGTGTGTGTAGAACGGAAAAAACAACAGATTTTTTTCCTCAAAAAAGAGGAAATGTATTGTTTTGTCGTTCTTTTGGTGCAAAGTTAGGCAGAAAAAAGCAATCAAAATATTAAAAAGGCGGAATACCGCATTAAATAGGAATTGGAGTTAACTTTGCCGTTGGACTTTATGGGAGATTGGGCGATTGCTCTTACTTTGCGTTTTGGCCGCTCATCCATCACGCTATCCTAAACTTGGTAAAAAGTACCCAAAAGTTCTTATGCAAAAATCTCTATGCTTGGTTTGTTTTATCCTCACGCTGTGCATGCCTGTGTATGTGGGAGCACAAGCACCTTGTTACTTATTAATTCGGGTGATAGATGCGCAAAGTTCGGAGCCAATTCCAGGGGCATTACTCAAATTGGATGGCCTCAGTACGGAGGTTTATACCGACTCCCTTGGCCAAATTAGGATGCCTATGTCCTGTGGTACCCATGGTATTCGGTTTCAATTGCCGGGTTATAAGTCGTTTTTTTCAAAAATAGAAGTCGCGGGAGAAATGCCATTTGAAGCCCAAATGGAAAATATTAATACGCAAATAGAAGAAGTAGTGGTGACTTCACAAGGCGCAGTACGCACGATTGAAACACCAGCCTTGGGGGTGAATGTGCTAAGCATGCGCGCCGTTGGAAAAATTGTTCCTGCCGCTGGCGAAATTGATATTTTTAGAAGTTTACAAACGCTACCCGGTATTTCATCGGTAGGAGAGGGCGCAAATGGGATCAATATCCGCGGTGGTTCGGTGGATCAAAACCTCATGCTGATTGATAATATGCCCATCTTTAACCCTACGCATTTACTGGGTCTTTTTTCGGTTTTACCCAACGATGCCATCCGCGAAATTCAAATTTTTAAAGGCTCCGTTCCCGCTCGTTACGGCGGACGGAATGCAGGTGTGCTCGATATTAAAATGAGCGAACCCAGCATGGAAAAAAGCACATTTAAAGGCGGAATTGGTCTTATTTCCAATCGGGTACACGTAGAAGTGCCTATCATTAAAAACAAATTGGCTTTTATGACCTCCGGGCGCGTGTCGTTCAATGAGTATTTGCTGCGTTTTTATAACAAAGTATTGTACCGAAATGTATTTGAACGGCGGCTGCCCAATAGCAAACCACAGTTTCTGGATTTTGCCAATAAACTCGTTTGGCGGCCTACCGACAAAGATCATATTTCCCTAACAAATTATATCAGTTATGACTCGTATCGGGTTTTTGAACTGTATAGCATCGGTAATATTGTACCCAAAGAAGCGACGATTAAATACGGCCACAATAATATGTCCTTGCGTTGGAACCATTTTTTCTCCGAACGTTTCAACCTCAATACGCAGGTGGTGCGCTCCTTGTATCGCACGGGTACGCGCGCAACAGAAGAGGGGGCTGGCTTCGATTTCAAAACCCGATTGGACTACCTCAATGGCAAAGTAGAAATGACCTACGTGCCTTCCAGTAAACAGCGGATCAATATGGGCATCACCGGCACGCAATACCAATTGAACCCAGCAGCCCTACAACCGAGGGAAGGCTCGACATTGAAAGGTGTCACCTTGGATACTGAAAAATCAATGGATTTGGCCTTGTTTGTGGCCGATGAATACGAAATAAACGCCCATCTTTTGGTTGAACTAGGGTTGCGGTATGTCAATTATTGGAATTTTGGCACCGCACATTTCCCCATATACGCCGCCGATGCACCACGAACCATCTATTCCATAACGGATACCTTGAATTTTGGTAAAAATGAAATAGAATCACGCCGTAGTCGGTGGGAACCACGGTTGGCCTTGCGGTACAAGATCAATGCGCATAGTTCAGTCAAAATAGGTTATAACCGCATGAACCAATTCCTCCAAATGGTCTCCAATAATACCACTCCACTGCCCGATGTGCGCTGGAAAACCTCCAATCGCTATGTGCCACCTGCGCAAAGTGACTTGTTTTCGGTGGGGTATTTCCGCGACCAGCCCAGCCGCATGTGGGAATGGTCGGTGGAAGCATATTACCGCAAACAAGGTGCTATTTACGATTATTTGAGTGGTGCGGCGTTGAGTATTAATCCGGTTGTAGAAACGCAAATGGTGCAAGGACGGGCAAAAGCGTATGGCGCAGAATTATTAGTCAATAAAAAGAAAGGCGTAATGACAGGCTGGATGTCTTATACCTATGCGCGTAGTTTTCAGCAGGTCAAAAGTGATTTTGCCGGGCAAAGCCTCAACAGTGGCGCGTGGTTCAGGACCAATGTGGACAAGCCGCATAACCTAAATCTAGTGCTGAGTTTTCAAAATGAAAAGCACAATGCACTTGCATTTACTTTTGTTTATAGCACAGGGCGGCCTTATACGGCTCCGGTGGGTTTTTACAAAAATGACAATTCGTATTTGCCCATTTACGATGATCGCAACAATGCGCGCATTTCGGATTACCACCGTTTGGATGCCGCTTGGACTATTACCAATCCGTCGACGAAAAAGCGGCGTGGCGAAAGTTCTTGGGTAGTAGCGTTTTACAATTTGTATGGTCGAAGAAATGCGTTTTCCTATTTCTTCGATTCGGGGCAAAGGTCTTTTAAACCATTCAAAGTGAGTGTGTTCCCTTCGCCTATTTTCTCGCTCTCGTTTAATTACAAATATGGTAAAAATGCTTAAAAACGGTAACTATTCAGTACATTGTAAAATAAGTTTTTTATACACGTAGTATGTTTTCAACCACAACGTAGCGTACACTTTTTCTACCACAAAAGTGCACAAAGTTCACAAAGCGTAGAGTGATCGCTTCGCTCTTTTTTGAGTACACAAAGCGTAGAGTGATCGCTTTTTCTACCACAGAATAGCGTACGAGTGCACAAAGAACACAAAGCGTTGTGTACTCTAAAGTGTACGTAACGCTTTGTG
>JBEAVK010000437.1:0-9883 GCA_041160955.1 Bacteroidota bacterium | reverse complement strand
ACGTCGGTATTGTAGCGCACAATATCGGTGTATTGCCAAGCCACATCGTGAAAAACGCTTGTAAAACGCTGCACGTAGCCCACCAGCGTCACCAATCCGCCGATCATCAATGGTACACCGGGTTGCCAATTTTGCCAAATATAGCCTAGTATCATAACGACGTAGGTGAGGGCTACTAGCGAGTCAGCGATGAACCATTTCCATTCATTGATGAGGGTATTGCGGCGATAAGGCGGGAAAATTGCCCCTACTTTTTCAAACAAACTCCCTTGCAAACGCCCTTCTAAGCGCAGGGTAATGACCGTCAAGATATTGGATAAGCTGTCGAACAAACCCGATGATACGGCGTGTTCGCGTTCGTTGACCTCGTCCAGTGTTTCAATAAAAGGCTTGTCGAACTTCAGGATGATAAAAACGGTCAGCAGCCCCAACGCCACGGCCACGGTGCCAAACAAGGGCGAAAACCACAACATGGCGGCGAAAGAAAACACGAATTTCAGCAGTGCGGTGATGTAGTTAAAACCGCCTTGAAAAAAATGCTTCAAAGCCTCGTATGCCTTGCGTACCCGATTGATGGTGGCTCCGCTGTGGTGATCCTGATGCCATTTGACTGGGAGGCTCAGTACTTTTCGGTACAGATCGTCTAAGAAATTTCCGCTCAACTGGAAGGCCAATTTTTGCTCCACGATACGGGCGGGGCCGTGCAATAGCCAAAAGAAAAAATGTATGCCCAAATAAGCCGCCACATACCAGCCGGCCGCTACCATAGCCTGTACACCATCGCGTTGCAAGGCATTGATAAACCAGCCCCAAATAATAGGCTCAAAAGCGGTGAGCACATTGCTGGCCAAAAACATAGCATAAATAAGCACATATTGCTTGCGCTGGTCGCGTGCATAGTGCCACGCTGTGCGCATCAGGGACCAATAAGGATTTGTCATGCCCTATGAACCATCGAAAGGGGCTTAGGGTTCCGTTGTTGCTTAGATTGTTTAGGTTTATGGACTTTTTATAATTAGGCATAGCTTCAGACGTTGCGTTGCGGACGTTGCGGTGCGGACGTTGCGGTGCGGACGTTGCGGTGCGGACGTTGCGGTGCGGACGTTGCGGTGCGGACGTTGCGGTGCGGACGTTGCGGTGCGGACGTTGCAGTGCGGACGTTGCGGTGCGGACGTTGCGGTGCGGACGTTGCGGTGCGGACGTTGCGGTGCGGTGCGGACGTTGCGGTGCGGACGTTGCGGTACAGACGTTGCAGTGCAACGTCTCTACTACCCCTCTACCGGAAAATAAACCGTCTTCAACGGCTGCTCGCTTACCCGTGTAGGGAATGTGAGGATAAAACTACTGCCTTTGCCTGGTTCGCTGCGTACATCGATCAAACCTTTATGTGCCGTTACAATGGCCTTTACGTAGCTCAATCCAAGGCCAAATCCCTTTACATCGTGGATATTGCCCGTAGAAACGCGATAAAATTTGTCAAAAATATTTTTACGCGCTTCTTTGCTGATACCAACACCATTATCGGTAACTGTCACCTCAATACCCATCGACACATTACGGGTGCTGACAGTGATCTGCGGTTTTTCAGGGCTGTATTTATTCGCATTATCCAAAAGATTGTGGATAATACTCGCGATATGCGTCGAATCGCCCTCCATAATAGGCTGCTCGGCATCTAGTTTTGTGGTGATTGCCCCGTCTCTTTTTTCTACTTGTAGGCTAAAATTGCCGACTGCCTGCTGAATAATATCGTGAATATTCATTTCATCAAGCGAAAGTTCAAAATCCTTTTTATCAATTAATGCCATTTGTAACACCCGTTCCACTTGGCTGTTCATCCGGCGGTTTTCCTGCTTAATAATATCAATAAAACGTTTAATTTTGTCGGGCGAACCCATAATTGTCGGATTTAAAATACTATCAGTGGCCAGAGAAATGGTCGAAATCGGTGTTTTAAATTCGTGGGTCATATTATTGATAAAATCGGTTTTCATTTCCGACAGTTGTTTTTGTCGGTAAATAACGCGGATTGTGTACCAAAAGCAGAACAAAATAATACCCGAAAACAGCACAGAAAGCAATAGTGTAGGAATAACACTGCCCAAAACCAGACTGGTACGATTGGGGAAATAAAGCGATAAGTAACCCGGAGAGTCCTCGTCTAATTGGAACAAAGCCACGCGGTATTGCGAATTGTACAAAGTAGCAGCATTACCTTGCGTCACTTGCGGGCTATTGTCTTCTACTACAAAATAGCCGTTCACGATAACAAAACTACTTCTCGCTTTAGAATAAACACCAAATTGTTTGGGCGCACGAATACCCACATTATCGAACTCTTCTTGTACCCATTGTTCCAGTAAATCGAGTGGAACACGTTCGGCAAGCGGTTTCGTATCCACCAATTGGCTTACTTTCATGTATTCCCACATGTCCAAATTGGTTTTATCGCGTACGGTATCCGTATTTTTAGAAGGCGGAATAACGGAAGTGTCCACTCGGCGGTAGGCATCGCCATTTTCGAGGTAACGAGCGGCTTCGCGAATTTTACCCGCCGAGCGCGTTTTATTCAAGGCTTCAATCACCGCCGAGTTCTCGTAATATTGTAGTCGGTCGGCCACCTTATTCATCGCACCCAAGACTAATTTGTCAAATTGGTTCTCATTGAGCCGAATATTCCAGCCAATCCAGTAGATTTGCAGGCTAATTACCCCTACCAAAGCGAGGGACATCATGCCGATGATGAGTCGAATTCTTTTAGCGTTCATATTAGGAATGAGTAAATAATAACTTGTTACTTTTGGGTAGATAACTTTTTGCTCAGACAAGTATCTTTTTCTGCGATGACCATAATGAAAAAGCAAGTAAACCTTGCTTTAGAATGACGGGAATATGCGCAGCATAGTGGGGCTATTTAAAGAAAAAGATAGGCAGTATGAGCGGAAAGGAATCAGTCAAAAGTGATAAGTTATTCTTTACTCATTCCTCAGTGGTGCAAAAGTAAAAGAATTGTGTGGGCTTTGTTTAGGTTTAACCCTAATTTAACGGCTAAACATTTTGACGGGTCAGTTGTCTTTATTGAACCAAAGATAAAAGCTATACTATTGGACAGGTTTAAAAAACAGGTTTAATACACTTTTGAAATGGTGGAAAGTGATGTTTACGAAACTTTTTTTAGTTTCGTAAACGTGACCTGTTCCTTTCCTTTTGTAGAATGTCGAGTAGTATAAATAAAAGCAGCACTTCTGCAACCAAAATAAATATAACTTTTCAATATCAATCAATTTCATACTTATGTATAAAGCAGTAGTAACCGGCGGCACAAAAGGTCTCGGTAGGGCAATTGCCGAAAAATTTGCCGAAAACGGCTTTGATGTGGCTATTTGCGCCCGTACAGAAGCAGATTTAGAAGCCGCGCAAGCGCATTGGGCACTCTGTTACCCAAAGACCAAACTCTTTACTTTTGCTGCCGACATTAGTAAAAAATCGGAAGTGCTCGAATTTGGAGCTTTTGTACGGGAACATTTTTTTGAGGTGGATGTATTGGTGAACAATGCGGGTTTGTTCCTACCCGGTAAAGTTACTGAGGAAGAAGAAGGCACATTAGAGACATTGATCGAGACCAATTTGTATAGTGCTTACCACATGACACGTTCTTTGTTGCCCAATTTTAGGTTTGCCACCCACGTTTTTAATATGTGCTCGGTAGCCAGCATTATGGCTTACCCTAATGGTGGTTCGTATAGTATCGCTAAATTTGCATTGCATGGTTTTTCCAAAGCACTGCGGGAGGAACTGAAGCCAAAGGGCGTAAAAGTAACCACTATAATGCCAGGGGCTACTTGGTCCGATTCTTGGCAAGGTGTTGATTTGCCTTACGAACGCCTAATGACTGCCGATGATATTGCCCGTACCGTTTGGGGCGCGTATGATATGTCACACATGGCAGTGGTAGAGGAGATTTTGATCCGACCAATGTTGGGCGATTTATAAAATCTATGTGTTACAGAAAATCAAACAAAATCAAAGTTTCTCAAACAAAATATTTATTGTAATTTTGCCAATTCATTATGGAACACCTCGTTTTGCCACGACAATCGACGCAACCTGAAATGTTGGCAAGGATGCCGCGTCAGGAGCATTTTTCAATTGGGATACCCCAAGAAACTACTTTGCAGGAAAACAGAGTAGGCTTAGTGCCGCATTCTGTAGCCACTTTGACGGCGCACGGTTTTCGCATTTTTGTGGAAAGCGGCGCGGGTACAAAGTCAAAATTCACGGATCACGACTATTCCGAGGCTGGCGCAGAAATTGTCCACAGCCGCGAAGAAGTATTCAAAGCCGATTTATTGCTCAAAGTAGCACCGCCCACACTGGAAGAAATTGATATGATGCGCCCCAATCAGGTGCTGATTTCTCCGCTCCAGTTGCCCACCATGAGTCCTGATTATTTGTCGCGCTTGCTCAAAAAACGCGTCACTGCGCTGGCTATGGAGTATATCCGCGACGATGAAACGGGGGTATATCCGATCGTACGCGTCATGAGTGAAATAGCAGGTATCAGTGCGATTCATATTGCTGCCGATCTGCTGGCTACCGCACGTGGTGGGCAAGGTGTGTTGTTGGGTGGCATTGCCGGAGTTCCTCCTGCCAAAGTAATCATTATTGGAGCGGGGGTAGTGGCAGAGTTTGCTACCCGTACCGCCATTGGCCTTGGTGCAGAGGTGCGCATTTTTGATAATAATGTGTATAAACTTATGCGCCTGCAAAACCAAGTAGGGCGGCAATTGCATACATCGGTGGTGAATCCGGTACATCTGCGGGAGCAATTGCTATCGGCTGATGTGGCCATTGGTGCGATCCATTCCCGCAAAGGGCGCACACCATTGATCGTAAGCGAAGATATTGTGCAACGGATGAAACCAGGTTCGGTCATCGTGGATGTGAGTATCGACCAAGGTGGATGTTTTGAAACCTCTGAGTTTACTTCGCATGATCATCCAACGTATGTGAAACACCAAATTACGCATTATTGCGTACCCAATATCCCATCGAGGGTAGCGCGTACGGCTTCGGATGCGATTAGTAATATACTCACCTCATTGTTGCTAAAAGCCGAATCTGGCGGCATATTTAACCTGATTACTTCTCTTTCCGGGCTTCGGAACGGGGTTTATACCTACAAAGGGTGTTTGACAAATGTATATTTAGGAGAACGATTTGGTATAAAAAATACCAATTTAGATTTACTCATTACTTCTGATTTTTAAGGGAATGGCAAAGAAAGCGCAAGCAATAACCTCAACAACAAATACAATATCAACGAGTGATTTGGTGGATACAAAACATATTTCCATTAAAGGCGCTCGCACCAATAATCTTCGTAATGTAGATCTGATAATCCCTAAAAATAAACTGATTGTAGTGACCGGTGTTTCGGGTTCCGGTAAATCGAGTATCACGATGGATACCCTTTACGCGGAGGGCCAACGCCGCTATGTGGAGAGTTTGTCCAGTTATGCACGCCAGTTTCTTGGCCGCATGAAAAAACCAGATGTGGACTATATCCGAGGTATTTGTCCCGCCATTGCCATCGAACAAAAAGTAACTACGGGCAATAACCGCTCTACGGTAGGTTCTATGACCGAAATTATGGACTTTTTGCGCCTCCTGTACGCACGTGTCGGCAAGTTTTATTCCCCAATCAGCGGTGGCGTGGTGAAAAAACACGAAGTATCAGATGTGATTGACCACCTAAAAACCCTTCCCGATGGTGCGCGTGGTTATATTTTAATGCCGTTTTCCAAAAAATATAAAGAACGCTCGCTCCGGCAGGAACTCCAATTGCTGATGCAAAAAGGTTATACCCGTGTGGCTGCTGGCGATGAAATATTTCAAATTGAAGCAGTGCTGGAAGATGCACATCCTGAAATTATCACCGATGAACTCGGCGGCTTGGACGGTGCGGCTTATACTTACCGCGAAACTTTATCGCTGTTGGTGGATCGTTTTGCGCTGCCGCTATCGGACGAAAGCGACTGGATGCGCATGGCCGATTCTGTAAATACCTGTTTTTACGAAAGCGAAGGCGAATGCAGCATACGTGTATTGCAATCCGAGCCAGTGCATTTCAATAACCGATTTGAACTGGATGGTATCGAGTTTCCAGAACCAACGCCTCAACTGTTCAACTATAATAACCCTTATGGTGCTTGTCCGAGTTGCGAAGGGTACGGTAAGATACTAGGCATTGACCCGGAGAAAGTAGTGCCAGATACCACAAAATCGGTGTACGACGGGGCTGTTATTGCTTGGCGCGGCGAAAAAAGTTCCGAATGGCTGGCTCCACTCCTCCAAAATGCCCATAAATTCGACTTCCCAGTACACCAACCTTGGGAAAAATTGACACCTGCCCAACAAACTTTAGTCTGGAAAGGCAATGCCTATTTTGAAGGTTTGGATGCGTTTTTTAAGGAACTTGAAACCAAAACTTATAAAATTCAGAACCGCGTTATCCTTTCTCGCTACCGCGGACGCACCTTGTGTACGACCTGCGGTGGTGCACGCTTGCGCCCCGAAGCACAATGTGTAAGGGTGGGGCCGCCAGCATCGGGTAAAAATATCAGTGAATTGGTATTGTTACCGCTAGAAGAACTCAAAGCGTGGTTTTTGGAACTGCAACTCACCGAATACGAGCAACAGGTGGCCAAACGGATCCTGATCGAACTCAATACTCGATTGCGTTTTATTGTTGACCTAGGGCTGGGTTATTTGACCCTCGACCGCGTGAGCAATACCCTTTCGGGGGGCGAAACGCAACGTATCCACCTCACACGTACCCTTGGGAGCAACCTTACTTCTTCCATGTATCTATTGGACGAACCGTCGGTGGGGTTACACCCGCGCGATACGGCGCGATTGGTGAGCGTTTTGAAACAATTACGCGATTTGGGTAATACGGTAGTGGTGGTTGAACACGAGGAAGAAGTGATCCGACAAGCCGATTTTTTGGTGGATATGGGTCCAGAAGCGGGTATTAATGGCGGATATGTCGTATTTGCAGGTAATTACGACATGATTCACACGGCGGCACCGGAAAGCCTTACGTCCAAGTATTTGTCTGGCGAAATGTCCATCAGTTTGCCAGGAGTAAGGCGGACTGCTAAAGATTTTATCACTTTACGCGGTGCGCGGCAACATAATTTAAAAGATGTAACCGTGCGTTTTCCGCTCCATACCATGACGGTGGTGAGTGGCGTATCGGGTTCGGGCAAAACCACACTTGTTCGCGATATACTTGCACCCGCATTGATGAAGCATTTGCCGGATAACGCTGGGAAACAACCGGGATATTTTGAAGCGTTGGAAGGGCCGGTGAAACGTATTACGGCGGTAGAATTTATTAATCAAAGCCCAATTGGACGCAGCAGCCGTTCCAATCCAGTGACGTATGTAAAAGCATACGACTATATTCGCGACTTGTTTTCCAACCAGTCCATGAGCAAAGTGCGTGGTTTTTTGCCCAAACATTTTAGTTTTAATGTAGAAGGTGGCCGTTGTGAGGCGTGTAAAGGAGAAGGCGAACAAGTGGTGGAAATGCAGTTTTTGGCAGATGTACACTTGGAATGTGAGGAGTGTAAGGGGCGCCGATTTAGGAATGAAGTTTTAGATGTACAGTACAAAGGGAAAAATATTTTTGATGTGCTTCAATTGAGTATTGAAGAGTCGTTGACGTTTTTTAGCGACCAAAAAGAAATTATTGCACGCCTAAAACCCTTATTTGATGTGGGTTTGGGTTATGTGCAATTGGGTCAATCGTCCAGCACTTTATCTGGCGGTGAGGCGCAACGCGTCAAACTCGCTTCGTTTTTGATCCGCGATAACGCATCGGGGCATATTTTCTTTATTTTTGATGAACCTACAACTGGGCTACATTTTCACGATATTCAAAAATTACTCAACGCTATGAATGCGTTAGTAGAAAAAGGGCATACCGTACTGATCGTGGAGCATAATTTGGAAGTGATCAAATCGGCAGATTGGGTCATCGATCTTGGTCCGGAAGGGGGCAAAGGAGGCGGACGGCTACTGTACGAAGGGCCGCCAGAGGGTTTGGTGCATGTACCCGAAAGTTATACGGGGCAGTTTTTGAAAGGGAAGGTGTAGTGGTGTGAAAGCCACAAACTAAACAATCAAATCCCGTTGTTTTCGCCATCTCCAAACAGAGCCAACCTCATCATCCGTTGCGGTGCCGTCTAGTTCAAAAGACAGGTGGCGCAATACTTGTACGGAAGCATTTTCTTCTGGTAATGTATGCGCGATAACGTTGGTCACCTCTGGATGACTAAATGCTTTTTTTACCAATGCGGCTGCTGCTTCGGTGGCAATACCTTGGTTTTGGTAACGCTCGGCCACTTCATAACCGATTTCGACGCTGCCTTCAAGAGTAGGTTTGCCTTTGAAACCACAAGTACCTGCTACCCGCGCATCCAAGCCCTGAATGATAAAATACATCCACCAATCCTGTTCGCCGGGATGCTCCAGCATATAATTGCGGGCAAAAACCAGCGCTTCGGGAAAATGCGTCCAGTTGTCGGCAAAATAAACCCCTCCTAATAAAGAAGAAAGTTCGTCCCAGTTTTGGTCAACAGCGGCATCCAACATTTTTTGGGTAGCCGGCATCAGAAATAAACGTTTGGTGGTGAGCATAATTTTAATGGAATAACTAGCAAATTTGGGCAAATATAAATTGAATTGGCCACTTTAGGAACGATAAAAGAATAAGTTAGCACTTTTGGCTGATTCCTTTTATCGTTCCTTATTTGTTTAAAACGGGATAAAGTGGCCAATTTTACTTACATTTTACTAAATACCCCATTCAAACGCCCTAATTCCGTATCCAATACTAATTGATAAGTTCCGGCAGGCAAATCACCCAATTGAAGGCTAAATGCCGCAGCATTGCTTACTGGAAGCGTCCGCACAGTACGTCCTTCCGCGCTGAGGATAGTCACTGTTCCCGAACCATTGATGGCGCCACCCGCTATAGATGCGCTCACCGACAACCCGTCTGTAACAGGATTCGGAGCAAGAAATAACTGTGCTTTTACACCAGGCGCTTCAAAAGTAGGCGAATCAGGGCATTCGATTTTACCCAATTCATATACATCCTTACAGCCTGAAATCAGGTGGTCTCTAACGACAAATTCGTAGAACGTAGTTTCGTCACCGTCCAGCGGCCCAAGAATAATAGGTTGGGGCTGCGTATAGGCGTAATTACCATAATTTGTGCCATTACCCACTATATTAAAGCCTTGTGCGCCGCCGCCCGTTTGGTTAAAAGTAAGCACGGCAAAGAACTGACCACAAAGACAGCCCGTAGTAAGTACTTTTAAATCAGAAATATGGCAATCAGCGTTGAACAAGCAGGAAGGAACAGGGAATTCTTTGGTTTCGCAACAATCGGGCATATCAACAATACATACCTTTACTACATCATTGACTCCGCCATTATAAGGCATATTGGAAATATTGAGTGGTAGTGCCGATAATGGGAAATTGCCTAGGTACTGGTTGTTAACCCACAGTTTGAATTGGGTATTTCCTGAATTAGCGGTCTGGAATTTAATTGTTGCGGCATAAGTGGAATCGCCAGTACAGTCGCCAGTAATAACAATTAGATCAAAAATATCGCAATTAGCAGGTGTAGTGATACAGGCAGGTACTGGAAACTCCTTTATTTTACAGCAATTTGGGTTATCATTGATACACACTTTTACCACATCATTGGCACCGCCATTGTATGGGAACTGTTGGATGGTAAGTGGCAGTGCGGTTAAAGGATAAAATCCGATGTATTGGTTATTGGCCCAAAGATCGAACG
>JBEAVK010000321.1:0-3510 GCA_041160955.1 Bacteroidota bacterium | reverse complement strand
GCACAAGGTATTAACTATTTCGACTTGGATATGAGCGATTTACCAGCAGGAACGTATGTTGTGCGCTTGGAATCACCCGCTGGATTTGGTGCGGTGAAGGTGATGAAACAGTAGTTGTAAGCAGGGTTTTGAGCGAAGTGTCGGCGTGAGTTCGAGGTCACGCCGACACTCTATCACACCTCATAGGGTTTTTAGGAACTTTATGGGGTGTTTTTTTTCCTGGCTATGATGAACCCTCCAATATTCTAGCATAATAAAATTTTATTTTGTTATTTAACACTATTATGGTACCTACATTGTTTATTTTTTTACTATTTTTGCAGATCTTTTTTACAATTTATCTTCGTAATATGTCAAACCACCGATTTAAAACACGTACCGAACTCGCTGCCGAATATGGTATTGATCGCAAAACATTTGCCTGCATTTAGGGCAATTGGATTCTTTTTTGTGGCAATTTTGTCCATATTTTTATTTTTTAATGGAAATATAAAAGCTCAATCATGTAATCCCTTACCTTCGTTCGATGTTACTTATACCGATGGGAATATCATTAATGCGACACTACTCATCGATAAAAAGATAAGGGTGACTGGAACCGTCACTTTTAATACTTTAACGATGAGAAGTTGCACATTATTAATGGATCCTGGGGCTAATATTATTATCAAAAAGTCCTTTTCTATGTCTAAATTGTCAAGCGGCAACCCATCTATCATATATGGATGTGTCGGCCTATGGAACAGTATCCAAATCAATGCAGGCGCATCTGTAAAGTGGTCCGATTGTGTTATTCAAAATGGCAATAAGGGGCTATTATTAATGAATGGTTATAAAGGGGCTGAATCTTTTATGTCTAGATGCAAATTTATTAATAATATTACAGGCATTACCGCTTGGGATATATCAGCATTATCGTTCTCTTATTTTGCCCAAAATGAGTTCCGCTATGATGGTAATCCTAGTTCAATGAGCAAAAACTCCTGCAATTGGTAGCCAAAAACTGCATGGAACAAGAGTGGATCGATGCCGATTACGTTACATTGAGAAATATAGCACACCTTTGCCCCGATGCTTATGGGAGCTCGGTGAGTACTGCCCGTGCAATGCTACCCTCTCACGAAGCCAATCAATTTGTACTGGAAGGATACGATCCATATTGCCGTCCACAAAATGGCAGGAGTAGTACGGAAACCATAAACGGCACATTTACAGTATTTCCCAATCCAGCAAATGACCTGCTCCAAATAGGATTTTCTGCTGAGTTTTCGGGTACAGTACAGTTAATTGCGGTGAGTGGTCAAGTTGCCTGGACACGTACATACTCCAAGGCTAATAATATTGTGGTACCTACTGCCCAATTGGAAAGCGGCGTTTACTGGGTGAGGTGTCTTGCTTTGGATGGAAACCGATGGGGTAAAACAGTTATCATTACCCATTAGTGTATTGCGCTTACTGGTGCATAAAACTAAAACCTTTATGCACCAGTACTTTTTTTCATCCTTTATACCCACCACTTTTTATGATTCAGAAACTATTACCCGCACTCATCGTAATATTACTACCTATCTCGATTTGTTATAGCCAACCCAATTATGATACCCGCTGGTTGATCGGATATTGCCCTGGGTGCAAGCCCGGAGCAATTAACAATAGCCCGTATGGTGGTATGTATCTCAATTTTGAAAGTGGCACACGCGAACTATCTATGGTGGATATGTACTCCGATAATGCAGTAGCAGTGGGTAATGATGCGCAGGGCAATTTGGCTTTTTACACTACGGGCTGCAAAATTTTTAGCCATGATTTTAACCTCATGGAAAATGGGGATAGTATTAATCCGGGTGAATTTTGTGGCGATGGATTTTATTCATTGATAGATTTAAGGAGTGGAAACCTGATCTTGCCGCTACCAGAGCAAGCAAATAATTACCTATATTTCCACCTAAACTTAATGGATATTACCGTTGGCAATGCCGTTATCAATTCTCTTTCGCTAACAGAGGTGGATATGACGGCTAACAATGGCTTGGGCAAAGTAGTGCGCAAAAACCAACTCTTGATCGAGGATAGCCTATCTGGTTATATTTCATCGGTAAGGCATAGTAATGGGCGTGATTGGTGGATTGTGTTACCAAGGGGCAATAACCGTCAGTTTTGGACGATACTGGTTACCCCTAATGGTGTTGCGCCACCCGTATTGCAAACCATGCCTCCTCCCTACACCCCATTCACAAAAACCTATCGCATCTTTTTGGATTGGTATCCTTATTTTGAAGATATACCCGGTGATGAATACCAAGCCGAAACCAATAATGGGCAGGCTGATTTTTCACCAGATGGGAAAACATATTGTAGGGCTATACCTAATGGTGGTGATATGGAGATCTATGATTTTGATCGGTGTACAGGTATATTGCGGCTCAAGCGGGTATTCGCTATGCCCCCTTCGCCAGAGGGCTATCAGGAAAATGTAGCAGGTTTGGCTTTTTCACCCGATTCCAAATTACTTTATTTTAACAATACTTTTGCTCTGTACCAGTTTGATATGGAAGAGCAAGGTATGGCGAATAGAAACTATACATTGATAGAAAACTACGACTTCTACCAAGACCAGTTTTTTTATTCCAATTTTTTTCAAATGCGCACCGCCCCTGATGGCAAGATTTATATGTTTGCAGGTAATGGAAACCATTTTGTCCATATCATTGAATCACCCAATGAAAAAGGACTGGCCTGCAATTTTAGACAGCGGGGTTTAGAACTACCCAAGTGGACATCATTTGCGGTCAATTATTTTCCTAATTTCAGGTTAGGCGAAGACCTAGAGCACCCCTGTGATGCTGATAATCCGGCAGCATTTCAAGTGTTTCCCAATCCAGTAAGCGGAAATACCTTAAAAATGTATATTCCGTATGGCAATAAAGCACAAGTGAGGGTATATAATGCAGCGGGGCAACTGATCCAAGAACTCACCAATCTGTCACCTGGACTCACCAACTATACCAATACAAGTGATTGGCCTAGCGGCGTATATTTTTTCTCGGCCATTATTGATAGTGGAAAAGCGGTTACACGAAAAGTGGTAGTTATGCGTTAAAAACCCTCACTCCACCGGCAAATAAATCAAAGTCGCAGAATTTTCTTTGCGTAAGTATTTCTTCGCTGCCCTCAAAATATCATCGGGGGTCATGGCCATATACAGCCCTACTTCGCTGTTCATGTACTCCGCGCCGTTGAGCATCTCAAACAGACCGAGGTTTTGCGCTTTATTCATTACACTCAGTTCCGAAAACACGATGGTACTTTCAAAACGGTGTTTGAGTTTCTCCAGTTCACGCTGTTCCACCGCTACACGGGTCAATATCTCCAATTCGTTCCAAATAGCGGCCAAAGCCTCCTCCGGGCTAACGCCTTTTGCTGGGCGACCTTCTATCACCAGCAAACCCGGATCGGTATTCGCTGTAACATACGCGTCAATTTGCGAAAACATCTGCTTTTCTTTGAGCA
>JBEAVK010000255.1:0-7120 GCA_041160955.1 Bacteroidota bacterium | reverse complement strand
TACCCGGCATAGCACAAAATACAGGCGATTATTTCATCTATCTTAACCATTAATTTATACGCATGAATCTTATTTTTAAATTACTTACGCCCCTTCTTTTGCTCACCGTCACCCTTGCATTACCAGCACAAGGTGTTTGGACACAAAAACAAGATTTTCCATATTACAAAGTAATAACCAATAGTGTTAGTTTTTCGATAGGTGATTATGGCTATGTCGGTATGGGCGATACCATTGTAAATGGTGTTAAATTAGTGCCTGATTTTTACCGATACGACCCATCTATGGACACTTGGCAGCCGATTGCTACTTTCCCCGGAAAACCACGCGTAAGTGCGATCACCTTTGTTGTAAACGGAATGGGCTACGTGGGACTGGGTCGTACTACTGATTCCTTGTATAACGATATGTTTCGCTACGATCCGGCAACGGATACGTGGACACAACTCAATAATTTTGCAGGAGGAGCGCGCTATGGTGCGTTTGCATTCGAGGTGAACAATGCCGCGTATATTGGCGCAGGTGTTGATATTCCTGCTACCGAGCATCATTTGAATGATCTTTGGAAATACGACCCCGTGGCCGATACTTGGGAAAACAAGGGCAATGGTAGCTTTGAAACACGGCGCGAATCGCTTGCGTTTTCTATCAATGGTAAAGGTTATATGGTAGGTGGTATCAAAAATATTGGTAGTACCGTAACACCTTTTGTTGATTTATGGGAGTATAACCCGCAAAACAATGCATGGACTAAAAAACTTGGTCCAGATGGTGCTGTATTGGGTTTTTCAAATGCTCCTGTTTTTGTTATTGACGGTATTGCTTATATGTGCTATGGTTCAAAGTGGCATGTCGCTTCGTACGACCCTATTAATAATAAAGCCAAGGTTGTTAGTAAATTTTTAGGAAATAATGTTTATCGAAATTCAGCTATTGGCTTTGCTATTAATAACAAAGGGTATTTTGGGTTAGGTTACCAAACGAATTCGCCAATGCCATCGTTGAATGGCGCATACAACGACATTTGGGAATTTACAGCTCCAGTATCCACACAGCAACCGCTTAATCCTGACTTGGATATCCATATTGCGCCCAACCCAACTACTGGTTTGGTTAACGTATCCGGCACGCTTTCTCAAGCGGGTACAGTACGTGCAGTACTCACGGACATACATGGACGTACCCTCCGCGAAGCCCAGTGGGAGCTGCCAGAAGCCACTTTTTCCCAGTACTTGGATGTGACTGGTTGTACTTCCGGCACTTATTTCTTAACACTTTTCACCGACAATGGAGTGCGTTCATTACCGTTATTGGTGGATTAAATATCAAATCACAGAGGATGGTGTGTGTCACCCAATTTAACATTTAAAATTTAACATTAAACGTTTAACATTTAAAATTAAAAAAATAAAACATTGTAAATTGAAAATTTATAAATTAATATTTTACAATGTTAAATGTTCAACGCTAAATTTTCAATGTTAAATTGGGGGGTATCCATCATTCATAAACCTAATACACAACATGACAATCCTTAAATACACCTTGGCCATGCTCCTGCTTGGCTTACTACCTTTCTTTGCCCAAGCGCAAGATTACTATATCCAAAAAGACGACGCAGGCTTAAATACCGCTCTGTACCAAGACAGCCTAGAGCAACACGCCAAAGACCTCGTATTCGCCATACCCGAAGGCCCGCTCCGCGATGCGTTCCGGGTATATGGCTTTGGTTTTTACCAGCACTCGGAAGTAACGGACGGCTATCCCGCTGCTTTTGAAAAAATGCGTACACAAATTGCTTCTGAAACACCTTATTATCTTATATTTGGCAAGCAAACGGACGAAACTGGGGTTTATACGCGGTTTTGGGTGGATGTTAAATTACCGGAGGGGGGCGCGTTTAATTGTTGGGATGATATTTCAGGAAATTTAAGGAGCGATATTGGTGATAAAATAGATTTTACGACCAAAAACACTTATAGTCTGCTTAATAGAAGTTCAACGAAGTATCAATTGGCCGAAATGGCTGCAATGGATTCACTTCGAAACATAATACTCAAGTTTATTGGTTGCTGCAATAACTCAAACACATCATCAGCATATTGTAATGGTTGTGTAAAAACATTGGATGAATTTGTAGAAGATCATTTAGAAAAGAATATTTTTCTAACTCCAGTATTTATTGTTAATGATGCTGATTCTATCTATCTAACATCCAATGGAACAGGAATCATACCTTCGCTTCAACAACTAAACGTAGCAGTAAAATTTTCAGCAAATGATGCTGTGGTAGCAATGGATGATTTGATAATGCCTGCATTACAATGGCAAAAGCAAAATATTGAATCTAGGCTCGGTGTTGCATTAGGGAATCCAGAAGTTTATTATTTTAAATATCCTAGAGATTGTGAAAATTTTACAACGATATGGAATGATTACCAAAACTCAAGCGCAGATATAAAGTTTTTTGTTTCAATTATTAATATTGACAATAAAGTAGGTTTGGTTGGTTGTCATATATCAGGTGCTTTTCATTTGCAAAATACAATTGCATCGAAAAATGGTGAAGACCTAGTCTCCATCCAAACAGATGAATTAGAGGGGTTGCATATTGCCCAAACCGAAGAAGAAGGCTCTGCTTCTGGAGGGCAGGCTTGTTGGGATGTATGTATTGCTTCTATTGTTAAAGTAGTAATGTTGACACCCAGTTATCAGTTAACCATGTATGCTCTACCTACTAATATTAGGGAACGGGTGGAAGCGTATAATGAGTTTGCCGATCAGTCGTTTAAGTCTTTTGATACTTATTATTCTAAAGAATATGACTTAGTAAGCAGGGACTTGGCATCTTCGTCTTGGGTTTGTTGTGAAAGCGGAAAGGTGTGGGTAGGCAAATCGTTTGCAACTTTTAATATTTGTGCGGATGTGATCCACAATATTTTAGATGCTTGTGGCTTAATACCCATTGCCGGAGAAATTTGTGATGGCGCTAATGGGTTAATCTATCTAGCAGAGGGTGATTATCTAAATGCTGTAACTTCCCTTGCTTCTGTTGTTCCAGTAGCTGGATGGGCGATAACAGGTGCCAAGTACTTGGGGAATAAGGGTACATATATTGTAAGTAAAGTTTGGAAAACTGGGGTTGGCTCCTGTCTTACTGCTGGAAATAAAGGAAGTGAATCATCTGTAGGGCAGTTAAGTTGTCGATTATTAACCTCTACTATTTCAGGTGGTAAAATAGTGTGGAACTCCTCTAGAGACCGACTTAAAAACCTGATGAGCGAAATGGACTTGGTAGAGCCTCCTCATTTATTCACAGCGATGGTTAGGTCGCCGAATGGCTCAACAATACCCATTAGTCGTAGGTTTACAGACACAGATCAAGCACACCACATAATTCCTTGGGCAGTAGCAAGTAGCGATGAAGTAGGAGATTTTTTTCAACGAGCTATAGGAGCCAATTGGCATGTGAACAACCCTATCCTCAATGGTTATCCTGTTCCCAGCATTTTTCATACAGGCTCTGGGGGAAATCAAGCACCACATCATGTGCATTATAATAGATGGGTTCAAAAAGCCATAACGAATTTAGCTGCTGAAGCAACGAGAAAATCGTGGGACGCTATTACCTCAAAAAACAAATTACAGGAATTGGTTGATGTTTTAAAAAATAATATTGAATCAGCCATTCAGCAAGAAACCCAATTAGATGATTTTTTCAAAAATTTAGATCCATATTAATTTTTATCATGATTCACTCACTTTATTTGAGGCCAGGTTTTGTAGTCAGTAAATTCGTTAAAAAAAAAGAATACCATTCAACGCTTGAGTTTCGAAAATTTGAGAAGGCGTACGACGAAAACCTTCAAAAAGGCTTGGATATATTGCCTCCTGTCCAATTTCACTTGGATTACAATGCGATTGCAGCCATTCCTGATTTCCAGACAGATATATCGTGGAAAGAATGTGGTTTTTTTGTAACTGATAAAGGGCTTGCCTTTTTACAAAAGTATAATTTGCCTAAACATTCAGTTTTTCCGGTAACTTGGAGCATATTTGGTCGGGAAAAGACTTGTAATTACTTTTTTATCCACCATGATATTGCAAATACAGCAGTACTGAGTGCTTGTAAATTTAGGGTATATGATAGCTACCCTGGTACTCCTCCAGATACTCGTTGGGTTGTAGTTGATATTGAAAGAGATATTGTTTTTTCAACTTTGGAGCAAAAGTTAAGTTTTGTTATAGAGGATAACCCTCATAGATTCAAAAAATTGGGGCTTCAAGAACTAGCGATTAGTGACCCAAAACACTTTGAATTTGATCTGATTTATATAGGCCAAAATGATATAACTAAAAGAGGGGTTTTTTTCTCCGAACGATTGAAAAATGACCTAGAGGCTTCGGACTTGACAGGAATAAATTTTCCATACCCTATTATAACGGAAGTATATAAGGTAGTAAAATAAAAATTTGAACATTCCAATCACAAACAACATGCAAATAAAAAAACAAATTTTAGCACTTTTATGTACAGCCATGTCGCTGTACTTGCCTGCACAAACCTATAACCCAGCGAGCCAAGCGGCGTACGAGGACACCGCCAGTATCGTACTTCGGGCGATTGTCATCAGTGATACCGAAACCCGTCTGCGCTGGGCACCTGCCGATTACGCTACCTGGAAAATGGGTAACGAGTACGGGTATAGGGTAAGCCGCTTTACATTAGAATCCGGCGGTACGCCACTCAACCATGAGCAGTATATCCAGAGTCAAGTGGATTTTGGTGTTTTTCAAGTCAACTCTAGCAGCTTGGAAGCACTTTCCCAAACCAATGAAACGGCAGGGTTAGCAGCGGGCTGCCTTTTTGGCGATAGCCTCGATATATTACCTGCTGGCGGTGCCACACTCTCCAATGTATATAGTAAATCCAAGGAAGCGGGTACGCGTTTTGGTTGGAGCCTTTTTGCCGCCGATCAGGACTTTGATGTAGCCACGGCAATGGCGCTTGGTTATAAGGACGTAATAAACCCCCAAAGCGGAGCTGCTGCTTATACTACAGGTGGGTTTTACAGCAATAAATTCGTCTATTTTGTAACCATCCACCGCGATGATGTTTTCCAGAACAAAGGCTTCTTTGAAATATCTGCACAGAAAGATGCTGTAGTTGCGCTGCCCAAACCCGAAAACCTCTCCTATATCCCGCAGGACAAAGGTGTACTGTTGCAGTGGTCTCCGGCGGTATCGGACTATACCAGTTTTGATATAGAGCGCTCCGAGGATAGTGGTGCGAGTTTCAAAAAAGTAAATAAAAGTCCCGTCTTGTTCCTCAACACAGGTGTAAGCACGCCAGGAGTACCAGATCAAGCGAGTTTTAGGGATTCGCTAGCTGACAATACAAGCACCTATATTTATCGGGTAATAGGTCGCAGTCCGTTTGGCGAGCAAGGGCCTGTTTCGGATACCCTACACGTCAAAGGGCAACCATCGCGGTTGGCTTTTCAGTGGCATATCGATCAGGTAACCGAAACTGAGCAGTCGGTTGGAATCGTATGGACTTTTCCTACCCAGTTGGAAGGGAATATGGATGGGTTTGAGGTATGGCGCGGTAAGGATACTGAAGGGCCATTTGTTAAAATTAACGCTGAATTTTTGGATAAAAGTACGCGCAGTTATGTGGACAATAATCCATTACCATCCAATTATTATGTCATCAAAACAAATGACACCAATGGGTACAAATACCAAACATTCTCTCGCTTAGGCCAGCCTAAGGACAATACCCCACCTGCTCCACCAGCCCTTGTACAGGGCAGTTGTACGCGATCGGGTATGGTATCGCTCACTTGGCGAAAGAGCAGCAGCAGCGATGCTATGGGATATCGGGTGTTTTTCTCCAATGTACAAAGTGGCGATTACCAGCAAATCACCTCGGTATGGGTAAAAGATACCTTTTTTACGCATCAGATCAGCCTCGAAACGCTTACCGAAGAAATCTATTTCGGTGTAAAGGCCATCGATCACCGCGAGAACCAGTCGGAAATGTCTGCTCCAGTTACCGTTTTGCGCCCCGATATAGTGCCACCATCGCCGCCAATCATAACCAGCCACAAGGCTACGCTAACAGGTATCGAATTCAATTTTGAGTTGAGTAGCAGTCACGATGTAGTAGAATACCGCTTTGAACGCAAGCAATCGGGTATTCCTGGTTGGGTACAGATGACCAGTTTTTTGGCCACCGCTCCTCAGAAATATTACGTTGATAACACAGGCAACAAACGCAAATGGTACGAGTACCGTTTGTTGGCTATCGATGATGCCGCACTACAATCGTCGTCCGAAATAGTAAAGATCAAAAAAATAGACGACGGGTTACGTGCTCCAATCCAAAATTTTGCGGGGCAGCAGGCTGGTGCCGAAAAAGTGGTACAATTGTCGTGGAATTATACAAAAGATCCCGACTTGATCGGTTTTGAGGTATATCGCGCCATACAAGACAGTAATAAGCAGCGTTCATACGCATTTGTGCCTTTTCCTAAAACAGTACCCTCGGCCAATCCGGGATATAGCCACGCTGTATCTACTTCGGGCAATGCAATGCACGTGGAGTTCACAGACTATGATGTAGATCTGAAAAATATCCCTCAAGTCAATACTTTTCAGTACTTCCCCGTCACGGATGTATTAACTGCCAATCAAGCGATCCCTCCTACTCCTGTTAATACCACCATTGGAGGTACATACACGATAAGTAATCCAAATAACTTGGCGGGGCAGGCTACTATTTCATCTGTTCGGTTTTATTATTGGGTAGTAGCGCGGTACGCCGACGGAGCATCCTCATTGATTGCTGGCGCAGTAAAGGTACAGATATAAAAGAACGGCCAATTGCCATCCAATTTAACATTTAAAATTTAACATTTAGCGTTTAACATTTAAAATTAAAAAAATAAAACATTGTAAATTATAAATTTATAAATTTATAAATTAATATTTTTTCAATGTTAAATATCCAACGCTAAATTTTAAATGTTAAATTGGGTGCTATCCATCATTCATAAACCTAATACACAACATGACAATCCTTAAATACACCTTGGCCATGCTCCTGCTTGGCTTA
>JBEAVK010000209.1:0-3495 GCA_041160955.1 Bacteroidota bacterium | reverse complement strand
CGAAATTCCACCAATGGAATAATATAAGGCACATTGCGAATAATTGTGAACGGAATATGATGCTTTTTTGAAAAAACATGGGCCAGCGCAGGCCCAACTGTATAAGCATGTTTGTAAAATGGCAAGATAAAATAGGCCACACAGGTCCAAAACCATTTGACCAAAGGGCGATGTACTACTTCGGGTACTTCTGTAAAATATTCATGCGCATCAAAAACCCTTTTTTTATTTTTCAGCAAAGAACCCAGCCAACCAGCAGGCAAAGTATCTAAATCTATGGAGCAAACAGCATCAAAACGAGTTTTTACTAAAAAAAACAGCAGTCGGATATTAAACTCTCCATAAAAGGCGAAACCTTTGTGCGTCCAACAACGCAAACGAACTTGCCGAAATGACCGCTCTGTGAGTGGTAACGAATTGGGCAGGTGACGACCAATCAGATAAACCTCATAACCCGCATCCGCCAATGTTCCACAGATACGGTGCATACGTTGGTCGTACGAAAGGTCGTTAGTAACTGAGAAAAGAATACGTTGCGGTGGTTTCATCGCGACAAAGGAACGATAAAACAGTAACTTTGACAAACCACGTGCAAAAACACAAAGTAAATGAGAAAAATACGTGCAATTTTTAGGTTGATCTATTTGGCCGTTTATACCATTTGGATTGTAGGCAGTATCATGGTGGTCAGTTATATCAAAGGCTATAACCCCGATTATTCCATGAAAAGGAGGCGTGTTTGGGCGCGGCATTTGCTGAAAGCCATTGGCATCGAACTCACCATTGAAGGCACGCCACCTACTCACCCTTGTTTGATCCTCAGTAACCACAGGGCATACTTGGATCCGATCCTTATCCTCAACGATGTACTCGCCTATCCTGTGAGCAAGGCAGAGGTGGAAAATTGGCCGGTTTTGGGTTATGGCGCCAAAGTGACGGGTATTTTGTATTTAAAACGGGAAAGTATGACTAGTCGCAAAAACACATTGAGCGCCATTGCCGATACGATCAAAAAAGAAGGCATTCCAGTGATTTTATTCCCCGAAGGCACTACTTATGGCACGCCCACTACTGGCGACTTCAAACGCGGCACTTTTCAGTTGGCAGCATCCGAAGGCTTGTCGATTGTACCTGTGGCCATGGAATATGGCTCAGTAGCGGATTATTGGATTGGTAAAGAAACCTTTGTGCCGCACTTTTTGAGGCGGTTTCAGGAGCGGCGTATTTATGTACGGTTAAGGTATGGCAGCAGCATACAAGGCGACGATGCAGTGGAATTATTACAAGAGACGCGGTCTTGGATTGATGCGCAATTGATAGATTTTAAGCAAGAGGGGGTGCGGACTTCCTCACTAAAGTTGACCCCCAAATAAGATTAAGCAGCGGGTAATTAATTTTTTTTTTCGACGCCTATGTTAATTGATAGGAAAACGGATGAAACGGATTGATCGGATTTGAACGGATATACGACATTGAGCCTCCGCTTGCAAGCCAGCGTCTTGCAATCTGAACCTTCTCAAATTACACCACCACAACCCCATATAAATCATGCTCTTCCGCCGAAGTAATCTTGATTTGGGCAAAATCGCCCAAGCGGATATAAGCATTCTTTTTGGCTTCCACTAAAACCTCATTGTCCACCTCTGGCGAATCCGATTCTGTACGGCCAATAAAATACTTGCCTTCTTTGCGATCAAACAGTACTTTATAGGTATTGCCCACTTTTGCCTCGTTTTTCTGCAATGAAATTTCTTCTTGCACCTCCATCAGTGCGGCTGCGCGCTCGGCTTTTACGTCTTCTGGTACATCGTCCACAAGTTCATAAGCGCGGGTGCTTTCCTCGTGTGAATATTGGAACACCCCTACCCTTTCAAAACGCTGTTCGCGTACAAAATCCAGAAGTTCTTCAAAATCCGCATCTGTTTCTCCTGGATGTCCTACCAAAAATGTGGTGCGAATGGCAATATCGGGTACTTTTGCGCGGATTTCGGCAATTAATTCCTCCGTTTCCTTGCGCGTAATTTGGCGACGCATCAAATTGAGTACATTATCGCTGGCGTGCTGCAAGGGCATATCCAAGTAATTACACACCTTTGGTTGGTCGCGAATCGCATCTAAAATTTCCAAAGGAAACTTAGAAGGGTAAGCATAATGCAATCGAATCCACTCAATACCTTCCACTGCTGCCAATGCGTTGAGCAAACGCGGCAAATCGCGTTTTTTATAAATATCAAGACCATAATAGGTCAACTCTTGCGCAATGAGCATGAGTTCTTTTACACCGCGTTTGGCCAAATTACTGGCTTCAAATACCAATTCCTCCACCGGACGGCTAATATGCTGCCCACGCATAAGCGGAATAGCACAAAACGAGCAGGTGCGGTTACAACCTTCCGAAATTTTCAAATAAGCATAATGTGGCAGCGTCGTAATCATCCGCTCGCCCAACAATTCTACTTTATAATCCGCCTCCAAACGCGCCAACAAAGCCGGCATTTCCATCGTACCGAAATAGGCATCTACTTCGGGTATTTCTACTTCCAGTTCATCTTTATAACGCTGTGATAAACAACCTGTTACATACAATTTATCAATCGAACCTGCCTTCTTTAGTTCGGCATGTTCGACGATCGTTTCGATACTTTCTTGTTTGGCCAAGTCAATAAAACCACAGGTATTGATGATAACGATATTGGCATCATCGTCCTCGCTTTCGTGGGTCACGTGGTAATCGTTACCCTGTAATTGGGTAATTAGGTTTTCGCTATCGACCAGGTTTTTGGAACAGCCAAGTGTAATGACGTTGATTTTATCTTTCCGGAAACTTTTTGTGCGCATATAAATTTTTAATGAGACAAGGATGGGTGGTATCCTTGTATTTGGGGGGCAAAGGTAGTGATAGGCTACCTCATTATTACAATGTCATTAAAAGTTTAATCTTCTCTTTGTTCTCGTAGTATTTTTATTTCCTGCTCCAACACCTTTACTCTTGCTAAGAGGTATGTTAAAGACTCGGCAACCTTAAATAGAGTTTTAGCGTCAATATCATTATTAGAAGCAGATTCTGCTTTTTATCGTGATTACAAAAAAAGTATTGGAATACTTACAGATAATTCTCCAGAAGATGACGCATTCCCATATATGGCTGCTTATCATGCTTTTAGCCAACGATTCTCCAATTTTTATATCTATTATGAAAAAGTAGAGGATGCAGAGAGATTGGAATATAAAAAAATACAAACGTGTCTTTGAGGGAGATGAACTTAATCCTGAAGTTGATCGACTTTCTACAAAAACGGGGTTAAGTGAGGTGAGATTTACTCTTTTCCATTTAAACACTGATCGGCGCTTTGATATGGTTTTACTGCCATAATTAAGTGCATTGAGTACGTGACAAAATCGGGAAAAAGAATTGAATTCAAGATATTACCTTTTAATTTGGTTTTAATCTAACGTAAATAGGATATTTTACCGCGCTTCTTCACGTACTCAATT
>JBEAVK010000134.1:0-22545 GCA_041160955.1 Bacteroidota bacterium | reverse complement strand
ACTTCGATAAACTCAGTAACCATACTTCGATAAACTCAGTAACCATACTTCGATAAACTCAGTAACCATACTTCGGTAAACTCAGTAACCATACTTCGGTAAACTCAGTAACCATACTTCGGTAAACTTAAGAGATGAAAATCTTCCCCAGGCTTAGGCAATGTGGCGAGGAAAGCAGCAGGAAAGGCGTTAACGCGTTCCTAAACCATTTTGTGTTGATCATAATATATCCCGAAATTCATTTCGCGCTATTTTTTAGTTTTCCTGTAATTTCCGAAATGAATTTCGTAATAATGGCCTAAAACAGTCCTTTTTACGGGGCGGCACTGCTTTTGCAAGGTATTTGGCATGGGTCTAAGAAACCTTGTTCACTTGATTTATTCAACCAAAAAAAGTCTATTATCATGCACAACATTGGAAGAACCGTACGGGAGACGTACGAAATGAATTATGAAACAGATCACGAGCATCCAGATGGAAATCAATCGGAGTTTGCCGCATCCAATGGAGGAAATACGCTGGAACTGTACAACGAATTTGAAAACATTTGGGGAAATGAATACGAAGCCAATACGTATCAAATGGGTGAAAGCCCTTTCGACGAAATGACGGAAAATGAGTTGGCTTCTGAGTTGCTCGAAGTCCAATCAGAAGAAGAATTAGATCAGTTCCTCGGAAGACTAATGAAGCGGGCTAGCCCTCAAGGTGCTCGAAATTTTGGTCAGTCAAAAGGAGGTCGTATGCTCGGTGGTGTGCTAAAAAAGGTTGCCAAATTTGCATTGCCGATGGCAGGGCGTGTAGTAGGAGGCTTTTTTGGCGGACCAGTGGGTGCAAAAATCGGAGGTAATATTGGACAATTTACAACCCGTGCCTTTGGACTGGAACTGGAGGGATTAAGCGCCGAGGATCAGGAATTTGAATTAAGCAAGGCACTTGTACGCTTTTCTGGCTCCGCTGCCCGCAATGTTCAAACAGATTCCAAAGCCTTCGTACAGCCGCAAAACGCTGTTCGTAAAGGCGTTGTTACCGCCGCAAAGCGCTTTATGCCCGGGTTGCTCAATCCGATGCCAGGTGCTTACCGATCCAACGCTGACAAGGGCGTTTATAACCACCGTGATTATGAAGTCAATACCAATCAGTGGGGACAACAAGGATCGGGGGCAAACATGCAGGAATTTTAAACGCCTATTTAAATGTATGTATTATGTCTCATGTTGTAATTTCAACGCGAAGGTATTTAGCCAATGAATCTTATGCGCTGTTGAACCGCTTGAATCAAACCGAACCCTTTTCGGTGTCTATGCCAATGGTGCTTGCGGCGGGTGTTTCTAAGGCTGCACTGAGTACGATTTCACAGCACTGGGGTGATAAGCGATTGCTACTCACCCGACAAGTAAATAGTTTTATCCAACTTGTGCAGTCAAAATCTGCCTTAAATATTTCGGATGAGGAGTTGCAGCGCCTATTTACGCGTTTAAAACTCCGATTCAACAGCCTGTTGGATCAGTTTGATATTTTTGCTGATGTTGTAAGTCAACGTGCCGAATATAAAACGGGGGTTTGGATTGCTGGTTTGGATGTACTTGCCGCTGATGCATTGCAATTGGATCTTCGATTGTACCGCGCTCCGCCATTGATGTGTTTTGTAGAAAGAGGTCATGGCGCCGCTATCCGCAAAGCACGCACCCGACTACCTGGCGGCGACACCAACCCGGTAGCAATTATCCAAGTACCCCGCGAACGATTGGTAGGTAGTGGTATTGCTGCATCTATTGTTCACGAGGTAGGCCATCAGGGTGTTGCATTGCTAGATCTAATGCCCTCCATCAGGCAGGCAATGAATCAAACAAAGGTAGCGCCTGAGCAGCAGAAAGGCTGGGATTTACTACGCAGATGGCTCTCCGAAATCCTTGCAGATTTTTGGGCGTTAGCACACCTGGGGATCGGGGCGACACAAGGATTGATGAGCGTAGTAGGATTACCAACCTACTTTATGTTCCGATACAAAGACGACGGCCCACACCCATTCCCCTGGATACGGGTAATGATTAGCATCGCTTTTGGCGAACAATTATATCCCGACCCACAGTGGGAACGGTTTCGCCAGTTATGGTTTCGGCTTTACCCAATTACCGATCGCAAAGAGGATACCAAAGCAATCCTTCGACAAATTATGGCTTGCTTGCCAACATTCACCAAGCTGATTATCAATCACAAAAATCAGCGGACAAATGGTCAGGCATTGGCTGCGCTATTTCCAATTGGCCAGCGACAACCTAGCCTATTGCGAAAATTATATCCACAGTTCCTCTCAGACGAGCAAATGCCTCCTTCTCAAGTATTTGCAGTTGTGGGACAAGCTCGTGCAGACAATAGAATTAGCAATGATCTCGAAAGCCAGTTTTTGTCACAAATTTTGTCAAATTGGGCAAGAAAAAGAGCTGAAACAACAATATTAAATCACTGAATCAAAAATACTTGGTTCTACAAAAATTTATAATAATGGAAAATTTAATGATATATTTATATCTGTACGATTGGAAGAAGAATAGCCAATTCTCTTTAATTGTCAATCTAAATGAATTGGATGCAGAGTTGGCAAAAAAAAATCCAGCGCAACCCGATTCTAAAGTTAAAAAAGATGATAAAATCAAAGTTGAAGTTTTCGATCTAAAGAATGCTCTTTTGGGAAAAGGAGAACTTATATTATCTGATATTTTGGATCGAACGCAAAAAATTGTTATTGATTCTTTGAGCCATCTCAGCGCTGGATCGTATAATGTAACGATAACGTGGGCTAGGGTGGATATTCAATCCTTGTCGTTCAATCAAAGTGTTATGGTGCCAGATCCAGTTGCCGCTGATCAGCCCTTTCAGGTTGATTTGAAACCAACCTCCTTTGACTATACGCCGTCGAAGGATTTATGGAGAGCCATTAAAGACAGGCGGATTAATTTCAAAAATTTGCAAGATTTTGTGAATATTGTCCTGTGTAAACCGGTCACCGGTTACCAACCTTACAACATTGAGTTTAACGCAGTAATGCGCGAAAATGCGAAAAACAGATTGCCATTTGTGAATGTGGATGAATATTCACTGGTCAAATATGCTATAGATACCTATTTGCGCAAAGCCCTCAAATTAGAAAATAATGCAGGAAACTACGCTTTGAACCCGCTGCCTTATTATCAGCAAATTAGTCAACCGCTCAAAGAATTAGCGGATGACTATCTACCCGGTGATGGTGAGTGTAAAGATCGCCTTGAAAGCCGCCTTAATGGATTTCTGGCTATTGAACTGATCTGGAGCTATTGGACAGAACAGGCAATGCTGGTACAAGCCATGGGGGCGATCAGCCTGCGGTATCAGAATATCCGAGGCTTGAATGAAGTGGAGCCTATGATGCGCTTTGATACGAGTCCATTATTGCCGTTGAGTAACCTCTTGTGGGGTTTTATACAGGATGAGCAGCATCGGACTTCTTTGCACCGCCGCTCTTTTGAATACCAGCATGCCTACAACGTCAGATTAATCGGTAAGGCAGTACCCCGCCAAGTCGGCGTTGACAATCGCTCGCATTTTTTATCTGCCTTTCACAGTCTGTTACACCAGGCATCTTTGTTTTTTAAAGAATACGACGACAAAACTCGGAATGCCGATGCATTTCCCCTCCTGATTTCATTGCGTGATGTTCACCTTCTATTGGCTGAGGGCAATCACAATGCTTACTATAACATGACTTATACAACTAGGCACGAAATGCTGACTATGCAATATTTATTGTCACAACAAGAAATGCAAACATTCCTTGGTGGTCGCCCAATGATGCCTTATGAAACACATATAGGGGTTTTGGATACTGTAAAAACAATACAAGGTTGGGATCCGGTTGGAACACTGCACTACTATGAGCTGGCAAATGCCGGAGAGCAAATCGTATTAAGCATCCGCTTTGGCAACTGGAACGATCCAAGTAGTATGTTTAATGCAACAGATGCTGGCATTTGGGCAATTGAATTCAGGGATTTAATTTCGACCTATATCAATGCATACCGAAACGTCACGATGGTGGATTTATCTGCCGATGCGCATAGAAGCAGTGTAGAGGAACGTGCTATTCAGCCTGCGTTGCTTATCCAACGGCGTCTGTCGATGACCGCACCACGTAGCCTAACCGGCACAAGACAAGCAGTCCGGTCTTCATACTGACCGATCTGATCCTTTTATCTATTTTTTTATATAATTTTAAAAATAAAATAATATGTTTCATCAACAAGAATCGCAAACCTGGCAGGAAATGACGGAAACCCTGCAAGAAGTACAGGAAATGCAAGAAATGGATGCACTCAATAATGAAACTGGTAACAGCAGCCAACGCAGCCATGCTGTTGTTATTCGTATCCAATTGATGCCTTCTAATGCTCCTATTTTCGGTCACCCTAAACGCATATTGGGTGCAATAAATACAACCCAAGCACCCCTAACCGGAAAGACAGTAGTACCTGTAAGAGAAGTAAATACCCTCACCGGTGAGGTCTCTACGGGTATGGTTTATGCACCAAATGTCGGCAGCAATGAGTTTGAATTTTCTTTCAGGGGACCCAATGCACTGCGAAAAGCAGGAGGTTGGCTCAGTCGCCAATTGACCAAGATGCCAAAATTGGCACAACGGATTCAAGGTATTAAAGCACTGATTCCGGGTAAACCTTGCCCGGGTTGCGAACGACAATTCGGCCAACAAGTAGGCAAAGTTATCCCACGTAAAATTAACTTTCAGTTTAACCGCGACCCGAATGGGCAGTGGAATGCTGGCCTCAATTACAATGACGCACAGGGGCGGGATCTTAATCTTACTGGCGGAGGTCAGGGCAACAACTGGAATGCCAATCTGCAAGGACAAGGCGCCCAAGGGCAACAATTTGGCGGGAATATAAATGCGAATAATAACAACTGGAATTTCAATGGGAATTATCAGGATCCCAATGGAAACTTCGTCAACGCTTCCGGGCAAGGCAGACCAGGACAAATGGATGCAAACGTTGATGGCACTTTGGCAGGCAACAATTTCGGTGCAAATGCTGGTTTTGATGGACAAGCGTACAATGGGTATGGTTATCTTCAAAATAATGGTGGCCAAAATCTGTATGGTGCTGCTATTGCTGGGAGGCCCGGGCAATTTCAGGGTGCTGGAATCATGCGCGACCCCAACAGAATGGTCAATGCAAATGCCAATTGGCAGGAAGAAATGGAAAGTAGCGTGTTAGAGGAGGTATTTCGCGAAATAGGAATCTAGCCATGCGTATCATTGATTGCCATTGTCACGCTGGCAAAGGAGATGGACTGAGCGGCCCTTGGGATACAGCGGCACCGCTCAGTCGTTTCTTAATGTGGTCGGAAAAAGCGGGAATTCAGCAAACCAACTTGTTTGCAGCTTTCAACAGTGTAGGTTATGCAAATGCCAATGAGGAAGTAGCAGGCATTGTGCACTCCGATCGAAGGCGTTTTTCTGGATTTGCTTTTGTACATAGTGTGGCAGATCAAGGCCGCATTTTTGCCATGGTAGAAAAAGCCGTACTAAAATTTGGCTTTTGTGGTATCAAAGCACACAGGCATGACGGCCGCCTGACCCGTGAAGTATGTGAAGCCGCCAGAGCGTTCCGAATTCCGATATTGTATGATGTGATGGGTGAAACTACTGCTGTTGAATTGTTGGCAACAGAATACCCTGATGTCAATTTCATCATTCCACACCTTAGTAGTTTTGCCGATGATTGGCAGGCTCAACTGAACTTTATCCCTTTGCTGGAGCGTCATCCAAATGTTTATACCGATACTTCGGGCGTAAAACGATTTGATTTGCTAGAAATGGCAGTGCGACGGGCTGGTGCGAATAAAATTTTGTTCGGAACAGACGGCCCGTGGCTTCACCCTGCTGTGGAATTAGAAAAAATATATGCTTTAGAATTACCCATGGAAGAGACACAGTTAATCTTGGCAAATAATTTTCTAAGATTGACCAGACATGTTAGCAAACAAAACGTTATGTAGCGTCTGTTTTCATACCACGTTGCATTTGGCTAGCATGAAGTTATTTAACCCTTGTTGAACAATACGCCTGCATGGTACGATCTGTTACCTGCAATAATTTAGAGGCTGCCTGCAAATTGCCATTGACTTGTTCAATGGCAATTTCTTTTGTTAAGTTTGAAATATTTTGTAAAATCGTCTTCAAACTCTGCCCATCCTCAATAGCTGCTCGTATGTATTGGTTAAATTCTGGTTTGCTGATTGGTTGCTCCTGCATCCAGGTTTTAGGCAGGTCACATTCAGGAATATCTCCAAGTGAAAGGATGCCTGATCCGGCATATCTGTTGACTAATCGGGTAACGACCTGTCTCAATTCTCGTACGTTTCCGGGATAGTCGCGCGTACTTAAAAAAGAGAAGAGCTGCGGATCAATGATGGGGCGTCTTCGCTCATCTGGAATCAATTGATTTAAAAATGCCTGCACTAAATCCGGAATATCTTCCTTTCTTTCCCGCAGGGGTGGTAAGTAGCATACCCAGGTTGAAATACGGTAATATAAGTCTTGTCGAAATGTTTTTTCTACGATCTGTTGTTGCAAATCGCGGTTTGTGGCGCAAACAAGTCTAAAATCCGTCTTTCTCCACTGATTGCTGCCAAGTCGTTTGTATGTACCCTCTTGTACAACACGCAATAGTTCTGCCTGTAAATGTAAAGGGAGTTCGCCGATCTCATCCAAAAAGAGTGTGCCTTTATCTCCTGTTGCAAATGCCCCTTCTCGTGCATTGATGGCATTCGTAAATGCTCCTTTTTCATGTCCAAAAAACTCGCTGCCCGATAATTCAGGGACAATGGAAGAACAGTCAAGTAATGTTAAATCTTGTTTATATGGGCGGTTGTCAAATTGGTGTATTAGTCGAGCAGCCATTTCTTTACCAGTCCCACTTTCCCCTAATATCAATACAGGTGCTTGCGAGAAGATTGATATTTCAATAATCTGGCGAAGTGTAGTTAGCCATGTCGTACTGCTCCCGACCATCCTTTCCTTTATTACCGGATCAGACAGGTATTTTTCTACGTGTAGCCACCGTTTTAAACGAAAGGTGATTTGTAAGGATGCAGTTTCTTTATTTTGCCAATAAACAACATCTTTCGCTCCGGTAATGAGCAATTGCCAGATCTGAAGGCGCGTAAGTGGACTTTTACCCCCCCAAGCGACAATACACCTGGTACTATGCTCACTGCTTTCAAGAATCATTTGTTCCAGCCAGATCAAATCGCTTTGCTGGTCTGCAAATAATACACATCCTATGTGGTGGGGCAACGGCAGTTGCCGCTCAAAAACGATTTGGGCAGCATCGAGTGCATATTTTATTTCATCAACAGCTGTGGCGTTTGCATGCTGGGACACTGATAAGGCTATGCATTTAGTCATTTGGTATGCTTTGTATTATATTATCAAGTCATTCAGGGGGCTTTTTCACGAAAAGCAAAAGGATTATCTTGTTCATTGTTTTTATTGATTTTTGTTTTTAAAATAGAAGCCAACACTGGTCGTTAAAATACGCCTCAATCCACCAAATTTACCCCAACAACACGCAAGTGGACTTTCCTAGCGACCATTTCGAGTATGATGAAGGCCGATTTGAAGTACTAAGTTCTGCTTATTCTAACTAAAGAGCTTTGTGGGGACAAAGATGCAGGAGCGTTTGGCTCAAAAACAACTTTTCAGCGTCTCAATGAGGTCTTCTACTCCTAAAATATTGATAACATGGCATAGATTGTACACTGTGAAGATGATAGGATATGTGTGCGCGTGCCGCACGTCGAGCCTTGTGGGTTGGCTTTGTGCGGCATGGGCGTACATGCCTTGTGTGTGCCCGGAATGCTGTTTCGATAAACTCAGTAACCATACTTCGATAAACTCAGTAACCATACTTCGGTAAACTCAGTAACCATACTTCGGTAAACTCAGTAACCATACTTCGGTAAACTCAGTAACCATACTTCGGTAAACTCAGTAACCATACTTCGGTAAACTCAGTAACCATAATTCGATAAACTCAGTAACCATACTTCGATAAACTCAGTAACCATACTTCGATAAACTCAGTAACCAAATTCATTTGTAACGAATGAGCAAAACTTAGGAGGTGAAAGTTTTCCTCACGCTTAGGCAACGTGGCGTGTAGTAAGCCGCAAGGGCGTTTACCGCGAGGTATGGTCTGAAGTAAGTAGCAGTCAAGTTTTGAAAAATGGATTTTCGGTCAGATAGCGTTTCTAGGTTTACGGAATTTTTAGCGCTGATATATTCAAACAATAAAATTACATCCACCCTCGAATTGTGATAAGGCAATTGTAAAAATTTCCGCAACGCCAGGATTTCCGGGCGGCGCAGCAATTGCAGCATTTCAAGGAGCAGACTGTTTTCCATGTGATAAAGGCTTATTTTTCCGGTGCAATCAACCAGGTTTTCATCTTGCCCTTTCCTTTAATTTCTACCAGGCCGCGTTCCTGGAATTTGTATTGGTCTCTCACTTTTTCATAGACCCGTTCGGTTATTTGTATGGTATCGGGCAGGCCGTTTGATTCCATGCGGCTGGCGGTATTGACCACATCACCCCACAAATCGTATAAAAACCGTTTTTCACCAATGATACCCGCTACAACCGGGCCGGTATCAATACCGATGCGGAATTGAATTTGCTGGCCGAAAAAACGGAACCGCCCTGGATCCTGCAGAATGGTAAGCCCCATCTCAATACACGAAGTTAAATGATCGGCTTTATAATTAGGCAACCCGCTGACTGCCATATAACAATCGCCGATTGTCTTTATTTTTTCCAGTCCCAGCCGCCCGGTAAGCTGATCGAACCAGACAAAAACTTCGTTTAACAAACGGACGATTTCATGCGGCGTATGTTGGGCCGAGAGAGTTGTAAACCCTACAATATCAATAAAAATAACCGTGGCTTCCTCAAAAGCGTCGGCAATCGCACGCGGGTCATTTTTTAGCCGCATGGCAATGTTAGCCGGCAGGATATTCAGGAGCAGGGCTTCACTGCGCTGTTTTTCTATATCCAGTTCCTTGAACAATTTACGCCTTTGTCGAAGCAGGTAAATTGCAAAAGCCAATACGCCTAACGCAATGATAACCCCCAGTACAGCAGCGTATGTTTTTTGGGTTTGATGGGTATTCTGTTGTTTTAAAATGCTCTTTTCGGCCTCATTTTGTGCCAGCTCGTATTTGGCAATATCTTTTAGCGATGTTTCCTCCAGCAGTTTTTGCCGGTATTTCTGCCCGATTTTTAAATATTGAATAGACTGTTTGTAATCGCCTGTTTTTTCATAGAGATGGCTAAGACTATCGCACACCGCGATTAATTCGCCGTTTCCGATCAGGAATTCCACATCTTTCAAACCTTCTGCATAAGCCTTTTCAAAATACTTGATGGCTATCTTCCTATTGCCTCGTTTTGAATAGCACTGTCCGTACAATTCAAAAAAATTAAATACATACCTGATACCGCCATACGTATTGTAGTGATCTTCCGCAAGTTTAAGGTAAGTCAGTGCGCGGTCGTAGTCTTTTTTAAATAGATAAACTTTGGTATAATTACACCAAAGCCCGCGAAAATCAGAACTAGGCTTAGGTTTTTTGCTACAAAATTCGGCGGCAACATTCAAGTAATAGACTGCCGAATCAGGTTGACCCGCATTCAGGAAATAATCTGCTAATGACCGGAAGTTAATTTCCAGATTACCGTCCTGATTTTTCTTGATCCGGTTAAATGCGCGCATCAACTGAATGCCGCGCTGCGAAAACACGATACATGAATCTAATTTTTTCTCTTTATTATAGACAGAGGCCAAATTAAGATAAGCAAAACTTTTAGTGAGCAACATGCTATCGTGGTTGGGTATGATCGCCAGCTCGTCCAATAAAATTTTTTTAGCCAGGTCATAGCGCCCCATTTCCCTATATACATAGGCTTCATTATGATACAAACCGGCCGAGTTATTTGCCAGTGCTGCCAGCCGGTTCCATTCCTTGATTGCCAGAATACATTTGACATATTTTCGATTCTGGTAATAAACTTGTTCCGCCATATTCGCCGCCTGATACATCCGCAGCGTTGTTTTTTGTATTCCCGGCAATAATGCCATGATCGAATCTGCATATTGTTCGTTTTCTTCAATCGTTAAATTAGGATGTGCCGTGAGCCGCAGGAATGCCCTGATTTTCCAGGAAGGTTCCTTGATACTGCGTGCCTTATCCAGCGCTTTAAAAAGGTAGGGCGTCAGCTCCCCTCTTTTTTCAAACGGCATACGCGAATACATAATATCTTCCAACATGCGTATCCACTGTGTATCGGAAGTAACTGCCGCACTATTTAATATCAGCAGCATGGAGTCGATCGAATGTACCTGCTCCGCTTTCGTCTGGGCTTGAACATCGAAGTACCATAAAATAGATGTGACAACAAAAAGAATGCGTACAAACATTGCTTTACAATTTTAGGGTTGTTGTGGTGTGATAATCAATCAGTTAGGCAAAAATTCTATAGTCCAGCACAAACGCCTGCGACAATATTATACAATTGAATATTTCCACAGCGTAAACGATCGGATAAAAACCGATAACGCTTTAATCCGCCTATTGAATGTTCGACTTTAACTCTGACTGAACTCTTTTGTTTATTGATGTTTTTTGCTCTTCTGTAAGTTCTATTTTCTTTGATTTTTTGAAAGGAATACTGATGTGTTCAGTTGCATAATCCTTTTTAATTCTCAAGAAACCAAGATAAACATGAATGTTATGCTTGTCGGATCATAGTTGCTCATTGGGAGGTAACTCCGTTTTCAGAATTGCATAATCGTGAGATGAACCACAGTACGCCTCACTAAGATATTTGATGTGCTTTTGGGGTGTGGCCAAAATGAAGAATTTCAAGGTATGTGCTTTTTTTTGCCACTGTAGTCATCTTTCTGATCTTGTTGATTATCTGCTGATTCGATTATGATTTCATCGAATTCTATAAAATCTGTTATTCCAATTCCTCCTTCTGGACTTAATTCGTAATCATCAATCAAAAACCTGAAATTGAAATCTGAAACATTAGCGATTCCTTTTTCCTCCGTTTTGGACTGGATTCGATTTTTGTATCGTTGGTAGTTTTCGTTTAAGATTAAATCTCCAATTATTCCGCCCATACTTTCATCGGAAATTCGCAATTCCAAAACAATAATTATCTATATAGGTTTTAGCTTTCATTAATTCTCACCTTCAATTATTATGTCCAAATATTCACTACTAATTTTCAATGCAAGAAGCAAATCAAGTGTTTCTTCATCTCCTGAAACTATTAACAATTTGTACTTATTTTTTTCACTTGAAATTTCAATCTCCTCAATTGCTGTAATTCTAACGGTTAAAGCAATGGAGCGATTGACAGGCACATTTACAAGCCAATTTTCTTGAACAGTTCCTTCTTTCAAATTTCCGATTAGATAGAATTCGTTTCGCTTTCTGATAGCAAAACTATCTATCACTTCAAATTGTCCTTGTCTGATTTTAGTGGTCATTTTTCTTTTTTATGCTTGGCTGCTAACTAAGGTTTGCCGTCACTCCCTCCCAATACCCCCTCTATTGCATGAAAACCCGCTTTGTCACTAAAATTTACATTGTCGCAAACACAACAAACCAACCCGTTCGAACATGTAAAACGCGCAATAAATGTAAATGGGAGAAGCGTATAAAGTGGTCATTGTAATTTGGAAATATATGGTCAAACCATTTAAGTGCGTTGCAAATATGTGGTAAAGTGATTCATATATGCAAGCTATCTAATGGACTTTTTATTTTATCCCAACTTTTTTTCGTAATATGGGTATAATTCTCTGTTGTTTTGCTACTTTCATGTCCCAGCAAGTCTTGAATATAGCGCAGATCAACACTCTTTTCAAGTAAGTGGGTAGCAAAATCACCCCACTAACCCATTTATCGCTGCATATTGCAACAACATAATGGTCTTTCCATCTTTCTTTTGGTACTCAAAAATGACCTTGCGCAGGGTGTACCAGTTATTGGAAAGGACTTGAGTTTCTAGGATTTTAATACCGTTATTTTGCATACGGCGAAGGTATAAAAATGTGTATTATGATTGTTGTATTGAAACAAATTTTAACGCGCAGTCCGAGCCTTGGCCTTGAATGTCGATATTTGGTGGCAATGGATTGATGGTGTCTTTTATCTACTAGATTGGTTGTTGCTATCGGTCAATTGCATATGTTGTTTTAATCCTTTTTTGCTGCTAACGATTAGGTAAACGCAGTTGCGGCGTTTAGGTGCTATTGTCGTTTTACCCTTTTTGTTTGCCCAGAATGATGTTTCGAGCGAAGTTCGGTACAAATATAAGTATTTGTAATTGGTAATGAAAACTTTCTATATGAAAGTTTTCCTCACACTTATGCAACGTGGAGTGTAGTAAGCCGCAAAGGCGTTTGCCGAGCATAGTCCGTCAAGACCTTGCGCTTAAAATTGTCTGAATAAAATACCGATTCTTTCTTTAATTTTATCGCTTTTTTACGACAACTTTTTCAGGGATAGGCCCCCTGCAACCCCACAAACCATGGCTACTCCTCCACCTTCGAATTAATCTCCTGGAAATGTTTCGCCTTCATTTCTTGACTGAGTTCAAACTGGTTGGCGGTCATAGGATTAGAGCCGCTGCCCGTGTCCGCAAAACTGATGATGGTGAGGGCATCGGCGGCGTCCACCACGTAAAACATGAGCAGTTCGGGGTATCCAGTGGGCGACCAGCGCACGGCGGGCAGGATGGCGCAGTAGGCACCGTTACGTTCGGCAAAGGCTTTTTCGATCTCGGCTTGCCCAACGATTTTGAAGGGATGGGGATACACTTTTTTGATGTCGGCTTCCGTCAAATTCGTTTTCCCGTTGGGGAAGTTGGTCAGATCGCGCCCGATCAGCAGCGTTTTTTGTGCCAGTAGATTGCCTTTTGCTAACGGCGGCATTTTGTTGATTTCCACTTTTTTTCCACCAGTGGCCGCTTTGTCCAGATCCTCCTGCAAGTAATGCAGGCCAAAGTGAAGGTCGGAGGCGGTAGGGAGGGCGTGTTGCGAGAGGTAAAACCCAACAAAAGGCAGCATCCGGTGGCGCAGGTAGTCGCCCAATTGCGGCGATTTCCCAAGCCGCTTGTCGGCTGTCATCTTTTTTTCCTGGCGCAAATCCCAATCTGCTTTTGACAAAAAATAATCGTCCAATTGGTTGAGGTGTAAAATATCGAGACTGGAAGCCTCGTCATGGCGGATGAGAAAATCGTCAAAATCGAAGCTGTTTTTTTTGCTTTTGGCGGTAGCGAGTGCCGCTTCGGCCAGCATTTCGTCGGCTCCGACACATGCGATAAAATAGGTGTTTTCATCGGATGAAGCACCCGATTTAAGACCTGCCAACTCAGACCGGTTCATATAACGAACCGTATTGAAGCGCCAGTCGGCCTCGAAAGCCCCTTTAAGGCGGGCATTGTAGGTGTCAACCATACCTTTGTACACCGCAACATAGTCCGCGCCTTTCTTTTTAGCCAGTTTTTTCGAGGTTTTGGCGTCTTCGGCAGCCAGCACCACGATGGTTTGGCTGGCATTTTTAAAAGCTTGAGCCCGTTGTTTGTCAACAAAAGCGACTTGCGAAAAACCGGTTTGGACGACCAGCAAAAGGATTAAGAGTGGATATTTCGAAATTGCGTTCATATTAATTAGTTATTAATGCAAATAATGGGTTAGGATAAAATCTTGGTTTCCAAGCATATTGAGGGGGTTAGTTGAAGTCCAATGTCGTCAACTTAGTAAGTTAACAGCGTAGCGGCGGCCACGTTTATAGTAATAGCCGTGGCTAACGTCCCTTTTATTACTGCTCGTAGTTAAGTTGATGGCTTTTAAAGATTTTAAATTAGAAGGGTAAAGGTAATCTCAAAAAGATATTATAAGTACTTGTGTCAAAATAAATCTTTTTGTTTTTATTTTGTGGTATCAATGGGCGAAACCCGTTGTGATAAACCCAACGCCTTTATACATCTTATTATCGTACAAGGGTTTTCGGTCGCCCCTAATTCAATTAGTCGGTCAAAAGTCGCTTGAATGTTTTCTACTCCCCAATAAGAAACGACACTTTCAACTTTATCAAAAGTAGGGTTATCTTCTGGTTGAAGTCCAAGTTCGTAACCTTTAATGTTGAAACCGACATAATAGGGTTCGTTGTAATAAGGAATAGTTTCAAATGCGTTTGAATACCATTCAGCCGCTTTTTGAATGTCTGAAACTTTGTAAATTGTTGTTCTAAGCCCTAACATGATATTTATTTTTATTTGTTAATGTTTTGGTTTGTTGAAGGTTGTTGGTTTTTTTCGCTTACCATTAACGGTTGGACGTACGGCGTGGCAGGCTTCTGCCCGACATGAACGTTTTAGCCTTTGTTAGTCAGAGGTTTCTTTTTTATTCCTCACAATATTTGTCTAACCATTTTTTTACTATTTCACTGTCTTTTTTCAATTCTTCTGCTTTCCTGAAATACTTACATGCTGATTTAACATCATTTCGCTTGATTTCAATCTGACCAAGGCTTATATATGATTCGAATCTTTCGTCATAAAGTGAAATCGCTGTTTGATAGTCTTGAATTGCAGCATCAATTTTACCAAGTTCTTCATTAACGAATCCTCTTTCGTGAAAGCCTAAACTTAGCGAATCCAATGACAACCCAATATTTAAAGACTCCATTGCCTTATTCCATTCTTTTCTACTCGCATAACACTTTCCTTTGAAAATATACGCCATTGCCTCACTGGAATCTAACTCAATTGCTTCATTTAGGTATTTTAATGACTCTTCAATTTTTCCTAATCTAAATTTTGCTTCTCCTCCTTTTGTCAACAGATTGCTTCTCTTTTTCCATTTAGAGTTATAGAATTCCAAGTATTCAATTATTTCATAATTATTTTCGTATTTCGTTTTTGACATCTCTGCCAGCACCTCAATTATATTGAAATATCCGATTCGATAATCATTGCAGCGTTCAATAGACTTTTTGTACAAATCGTAAACTTCTTTTAGTTCTTCTGGAGTACATCTATTTCTTTTGCATAAACTGTATTTATATGCACCTAAGTAATTTATTGCAACATAATTATTTGAGTCTTTCTCGATAAATGCTTCAACCGTTGCTATCGCTTCTTCTAATTTACCCTCGTCAAATAATTTTTCGTGTTCCAAATTTGCATTTAAATACTTTTTCTGAAAGTACTTTTTACAAGTATTTGGTTCACCGGTGCAGCCTATTGATGTTGTTATTAAAGTTAACCAGATAAATTTTGTGATTTTCATTTTCTTTTTTTCTACTTGTGCCTAACGGTTTGGCTTTACGAATGTGTGCTGCGGCGTTTGCTTTGAGCGTTGGCATTGCAGCGTATTTTCGTAAACCCTTTGTGTGTGCTCAGAATGCTATTTCGAACGAAGTTCGGCACAAATATACTTCGATAAACTCAGTAACCATACTTCGGTAAACTCAGTAACCTAATTCATTTGTGATGAATGAGCAAAATTTAGGAGGTGAAAGTTTTCTTCATGCTTAGGCAACGTGGCGTGTAGTAAGCCGCAAGGGCGTTATCGAGCATTCCGCCAATTAGGCGTAAACCACGCTTGGGCGATGCTTTACGCATGGTCGAGTAAGGCTGGTTGGCAACTATCGTGCAGTCCCGTGATGCGTATGACGGTTACGGAGGAACGGTTAAAGCAGCGTGGTTATCAGTCGTTTAATGATTATTACCATTTTGTACGGAATCTTTATTACATGGTTGCTGAGTTTATCGAAGTATGGTTACTGAGTTTACCGAAGTATGGTTGCATGAACCGCCGTGTGCACGGTGGTGTGAGAGGGCTGGGGCGGCTAGTGGTCACCTCTCCCTACTCGATTTGACGACGTTTTTTTTGTACTTCTTACTATGTAATTTTAAGGTTGCCCTTTTTATTTTTACAAAGGTAGGGGTTTTTGGGTGGAAACACTGAGGGGTAATAACGCAAAAAAGCAAATTATACTATAATTTTTCATTTTAAACTCTGATTTTAAAAGCCTAACTTATTTTTTCAGTATTTCTTCTTCCGAAAAAAGATAAATTCGTTTTTCGGAAATTAGACCATCAAGTGTTAAAAAAACACTTGCGCTACCGCCTTCTCCAGCAGCCATTATATACCGCCCATCAGGTGTAAATACAGCATCACGAGGAATACGATTATCTGTAATCAGTTTTTGAATTTCTTGACCAAATTTGTCAAAAACACGAACAGAATTATCCCAGTAGGTCGCCAAAAAACTATTACCACTGGGAGAGAACCTAAATTTCCAAATAGGCTTATTAATAGATGAAATGGTTTGCTTGGGAGCATTTAGAGAACTTATATCCCAGAAACGAAGAACATTTGCACTTGCCGTTACTAATGTATCAGAGTTGGGTTTGAAATCTATAGAAACAACAGGGTATTGTAGGTTTATACTATCTCTTTTTTTACTACCTCTATCAAGTATCACAACTGTTTTATCATGTGCCACTGCTATATATGTTCCTTTTGAATGAGTAGATAAATCTGTAATCGGATAGGGAAAATCATAGTTTTCTTTCACTTGACCTTGTGTATCATAAACGGTAACCGAATTTTTGCCGCCAACTACTAATAAATCTTCATTGAGAAGCCAACGAATAGGAGCAGTAGAAGATGTTGAAGATTTCCATGTTTTGAAAAGAGTCCATTGGTTTCCTCTTTTCTCCATTAAAACGATAGAATCTGAAGAACAGGATATAGCTAAATATTTTTCTGAGGCATTTAAGCTTATTGAACTTATGCCCGATTGAAAAACCTTTGAAGTATTGGCTAAATTGCCTGTTTTCTCCCATATTCGAATATGTCCATCTGAGCCACCTGTAACAAAATGCCCTTCTTTTGAATTATAAATAATGCTACTTACCTCAATTTTATCGGCATCACTAATGCGTTTTATGAGTTCTTTTTGTAAATGCCATAACCGAATGATACCTGTCTCACCTGCTGTAGCTACCATGCTTTGCTTTGGCTCAAATGAAACGGCGAATTGAGTATGGTCTCCTGTAATTAACTTCTTATTTATCGTTCCATTTAAGTTCCAGATAAGCCCTTGACCGTTTCCATCTATGGTCATTACTTGTGTATCATCATTTATTAGCTTACAACTGTTTATTAACGAATTGCCAATAAATTTTTGCAAGAGTTGCCCTGTTGTATCCAGTAAAAACGCTTTACTACCAGCTCCAATTAGCACTATTTGACTTGATTTGGACATGGCTATAGAACTAAGCCAAAGATTTTCATTGACGGTAGTTGAGAAATCGAAATGGCTACTCACTCTGAGTTTAGCAGCTTTTAGTACATAAAAATCCGTTTCAGTTCCCACAGCAATAGCTTTACCTTCTGAAATACGTTCTATACCTTTGACGTAACCTTTCAACTGAATACTATCGCTGACCATCTTTGTATTGATATTCAATACTCTTATCCATCCCGATTTATCACCGTAAACAATATTGTCATCATCAAAAAGTATTGCTGATGTGATATTTTTTGATACTACAATATCGTCAAAAATAACCTTATTATAACCCTCTCCATTTCTTATCGTCAAACCACCATTTTCAAAAGCTGTTAGCAAGTGGGTATCATTTTTATATAAATGCAAGGCTTTTACTCTAGTTTTATAATCATTAAAAACCACAGGTTTATAATTTGTGGTATTTCCATAGAGCACCTTTCCATTCCAACCTCCAGAGAAGATATTTTCACCATTGGCAGAAAAAAGCAGATGTGTTATATATGGTTGACCAGTATTAAAAGCCTTCCCATAAAAATAATAGCTACCCAGCAAGTCATTTTTAACTTCCATAGCAGAAGGGTTAACAGGTGTTGTTTTAAGTGCTAAATTAAGGATAGAATAAGCTAATGTTGGGTCATCTGTACTTCTTTTCAGGGCAAGAGTTGTTAAAGCATTCGCATAAGCCTCTCGCCGTGCTTGGTCTCGTTGTTGTTCAACTATCTTCTTTTGATGCTCAGTTGAATCTCGTTGTGCTTCGGCAATTTGTCGTTGATGTTTTGCTTCTTTTTCATTTCTAATAGCGGCCTCTTTTTCTTTTTCCACCAATACAAATACATCGTTGATTTTTCTATAAGCCTCTTTTTGAAGTTTAGCGTCACAGGTCGCAGCAGCTGTGTATTTGTTTATGGCTTTTTGAAAGTCTTTAGTTTTTGCTAAAGCATCTGCTTCTTTCATCATGCGTAGGCAATCTGAATTTTGCGCTGAAATAGTGAGGGGTAACATAAATAAAAATGGAATGTATTTTTTCATCTTACTAATTGTTTTAAGTTTTTTGAATTAAGGTCTAGTTTAATTTTTAAAGAATCAAAAGAGATTTTCATTAAATCTTTTTCTATATTATATTGCTCAATAATGTTTTGAATACTATCTAACCATACTTTTTCTATGGCATATTCTTCTGCTTTTGCAAAAATTTCCGATTCTTGGAGTAGAACGGGCAATCTTTGATTATTTTTATCTTTTTGCTCTTGCTTATACATATTAAGGTTATTTTCAGCCTCTTTTTGTCGTTTAGTAGCAATATTCGCTTGATTAAACCCAAACCAAGCCAATCCCGCCAAAGCCACTATCACCCCTAACACAACCGCAATCGTGATGTTTCGATTCCGCTTTTTCAAAGCAATACTACGCTCTACAAACTTCGTTTCAAGCGAATTCATCACAAAATGAGGGTTTTCCAATTGATTCAAGCGTTTATCATTATGCCATAAATCACTTCTGCCTTCTTGAAAATCATAAACGGATTTGGTAAGGTCTTGATGCAGCAAAAGGGAATTCAAGCCTGCCCATTGTATCCATTCATAAAGTTTTGACCATGCCCGAATCAAAGCATCATGTGCAGGCTCAATGTAGGACTTCCCATTGTTATCCAAGCCTTTAACAACCAATCGTGCTTCAACCAGTTTATCAATGACCGTTTTTACGCGCTCGTTTTCATCCCGATTATCATAAGCCAAATCCGATTCAAGTACCCGTTTCCCTGCCGTTTCGCCCCCTGCAATCGAAACCATACGCAACATAATATTCCGCAAACTCAATCTTTCTGCATCCGTCGTACATGCCTCTTTATAAAGACGGTCTGCACTATTTTGAAGCGAACCCGTTACACCGCCCAAATCTTTATAATCATCATATTGAATCGTGCGATAGCGGTCGTTTTTACTACGCTCAAACAATTCACTCAAAGTAAAAGACAACAAAGGCAACGACCCAGGGTAATGTACAACTTCATTCACAATCTCACTGACCAATTTTTCGCTGTCAATAAAACGTCCGACACGGGCAGCAGGGGTAATAATCACTTCTCGCAGTTCTTCGGGCATAAAAGGCGGAATGAGATAACGCCCTGTTTGCCAAACGGTTTCGATACCTGTTTTATCTATTTGTGGTTCAAAATCAATCCGCACCGTTAGAATAATCTTCTTTGTAGGAGACCCCGTCAGTATTTTGACAAATTCAGCGGCTTTTGTCGGGTCTGATTGCGTCACAATCTCCTCAAATTGGTCAATGACTAAAACATCAAAATCATTTCCACAATTAGCAAGTTCTGCCATTGGGTCTTTATTGGGGCGGATTTGGGCAATTATTGAGCCTTTTTCCTTTAATTTGGGTAAAATACCTGCTTTGACTAAGGAAGATTTACCTGTTCCCGATGCCCCAATGATAACGACAAAATTATGGCTCTTGATTTTTTCTAATAATTCTTGTATGGCTTTTTCTCTGCCGAAAAACAAATGGGCTTTGTCATCACTATAGGCTTGTAAGCCCATGTAGGGGTTTTCATAATCTAATGGCGTTAATGTCGAAGGGTCAAAATTTATTGGAATAAACATAAATTCACCGTTTCCATGTTGTTCTAATGGAAAAAGCCCTACATTTTGGAGATTATTAGCAAACCCTGTTATGGTGGGTATGCGACTTTGAACATAAGTGTATAATTCTGAAAGTGTGATGATTTTATCTTTATTCAAATCGGCTTGACCTTGCAAACCATTTATTAAACACTGTGCAAAAGGTGAGTGTTGAGAGTCGTTTACCTCTCGTCCACCCAAATAATCTAAGGCTCTTTGTGTATGCGAAGTAGAGGTTAAGACTTGCCATGAGGGGTTATTGGAATAATAGCGATAATGTTGTTGAAACAGTTTTTCGCTACTCCAGCCAATTGCCCGATGCTTTTCAGCCCAACGAAAAGCCCCTGCAAAACAACAATCTAAAATAACCAAAAGGTGTTTGCATTTGAGTTTTGAAAAAGCATCTAATATAAACGACATGGATATTAGGGTATTATAATCGTTTATTCGGGCATCTGTTGGCACAATAAACCCTTTTATACCTTTTTCACTATCCGTAGCAATGCCATGACCTGCGAAATAGAAAAGGACACAATCTTTTTCTTTTACGATTTCTCCTATTTTTTCGATATATTTCTTGAGTTTTTGACCGCTTGGGTTTTCGCAAAGGTGAGTTTTATAGTCATACTTTTCTTCTAAAAGACTGCCGAGTTTTTGAGCATCATTTATTGGCGTTTGTAGTGTTAACACATATTTATAGTCGTTTATGCCGACAATGAAAGCGTGTTGGTTCTCAAAATACGTTTGGTTTGTTCTTTTACTTGTCGTGTCTGCTTTCGCTTGTTCCATGTTAATTCATAGGGTGTTTTTTATTTCTTATCTTGAAATCTGAACGGGTAAAGTTTTTAATAGTATGTTTTTGTATAATGTTATTTTTTTTAAATTACTTCGTTTTGTTAAATCAATGAACGGATTTTCTTTTTTAATGTTGTCGAACGTGGCGATAAATGCGGTAGTTGTGCTTAGCGACGTATTGGCATTTATCATTTGTTATGAGTAAAGTTTTATTTATCAAAGTTGTTGAATTTCAAATCTGATACTATTGAACTAATTGGTATATGGGTTTTACTGCAAAATTCTTTTATTGTTTTCCACAGAGGCCACTCGACTATATCTCTTAAATATAAAAGTGACTGTCCAAAGTCATCATAACCTCTCTCTCCTATCATGTGATAACTATCTAAAATTGACAAATGTCTTTTTACCTCATTTGAATCAATGTGACATGCTTCTTCAATTTCAACCGGTGAAAACTGCATATCGCTGCCTCTTGCTGTTGAACGTTCCAAAATAATAGATAAAATAGATCTGGTTTTTAGTGGAATTTTGCTCAATTCATTGGCAAATGTATTAATGTCGAGAAGTGTTTCTTGTAGCATATACGGCTCATTGCCCCATTTGAGCACCTCGTTAATTAAATATAAATTATTAGAATATTCAATTGAAATTAATTTTGTAAAATCTGTAAACTGGGCGATTATCTTATCCGCAATATTAGAGAATTTTGATTCATGCTCTTTTTTAAGCTTTTGCATTTTCTCAACTGTCCACAAATCTGTATTATTAGTAATTACATGATGTTTATGACACATTAGCATCAAGTTCGAGAATGCCCTTCTATCTTCATTCGATTGATCTGGGTTAAATCGTTCGCCTCCTGACATTGCAGATTCAATATGACATAATTCCCCAATGTAATTTCCATCAGAATCCATTATTAGGTTTGTACAACCATAAAAGGCACATTGATTGCCGCTTTTCAAGTATAATTCTCTCGCTATTTCGAGTGAAGGCGCTAATCTTTTTGGATCTTCTTTCATTTTCGAGTTCAAGATTTTATTATCTACCATTACTCATAACTGGGGCATGGATGCTGTGCTGACCTGCGTTGGCTTTGCGGGTTGGGCTTGGGCAGCATAGGCGACCATGCATTGTGTGCGCCTGGAATGGTATTTCGAGCGAAGTTCGGCACAAATATACTTCGATAAACTCAGTAACCATACTTCGGTAAACTCAGTAACCTAATTCATTTGTGATGAATTAGCAAAACTTAGGAGATGAAAGTTTTCCTCATGCTTAGGCAACGTGGCGTGTAGTAAGCCGCAAGGGCGTTATTGAGCATTCCGCCAATGAGGTGTGAGAGGGCTGGGGCGGCTTTCGTTGCCTCTCCCTACTCGATTCATGGGTTCAAAAGCATCCATCAACTAGTTTCTTACGAACGTACAAAGGATATCCCATTTCTCTGTGAATACCAAATGTAATAATTTTGCAGGAAATAATTTTTTAGATGCAGTCATATTTTACCTTCTATCGTTTGAATAAACTCAAAGTTTTCTTTTGGTAATTTCTTTTATCTTTGTGCACAAATATACATCAAACTGGACTTACACCCTCTATTTAATGAGCGATCCTAAAACAGTTCCTTACCGTTTTACAACCTTTCCTTCTACAAAAAACCTGAAAAAATCATCTTTATAACTC
>JBEAVK010000110.1:0-75152 GCA_041160955.1 Bacteroidota bacterium | reverse complement strand
AAACGCCTACCACGTAGTACTCTCCGTATCCGATGCAGCTACTACTATTTTAGACGGATTTACGGTAAGCGGGGGGAATGCAAACGTCAACACCAGCATTACCATAGAATCACAAACAATTTCACGAATTAGGGGCGGCGGGATGTACAACACCTCCTCCTCCCCCGTCATCACCAACACCACCTTTACCGGTAACTCGGCTACCACCTTCGGCGGCGGGATGTTAAACATCTCCTCCTCCTCCCCCAGCATCACCAACACCACCTTTACCGGCAACTCGGCTAACCAAGGCGGCGGGATGGCCAACACCTTCTCCTCCTCCCCCAGCATCACCAACACCACCTTTACCGGTAACTCGGCGGCTACCAACTTCGGCGGCGGGATGGAAAACCAATCCTCCTCCAACCCCATGATCCGCAACAGCATTTTATGGGGTAATGGAACAGAGATTTATAATTCCTTCAGCACCCCCACTGTTAGCAACTCCATCGTACAGGGCGGGTACACGGGCTGTAGCAACTGCCCTGGCACAAACGGCAATGCAGACCCCCTCTTTGTCAACGCCGCAGACCCCGATGGTGCAGATAATATACACCGCACCGCCGATGACGGCTTGCGCCTGCAAACAGGCAGCCCCGCCATCAATGCAGGCGACCCTGCTATTACCACCCCTTCAACGGATATAACCGGCGCTGCTCGTGGTGCAGCCCCGTTCGATTTGGGCGCTTATGAGAGTGGGGTATTCGTTTGCCCCACTTTAACCGCAGCCGCGCCGCCCGCAGCAGTAAGCAGCCAAAGTACCTGCACCGGCTGTGCATTGAGCGGCGGTGTAATTGCCGCGCCTGCTACCGCCTGCCCCACCGGTTCTACCCTGCAATATTCTACCAATGGCGGCAGCAGTTGGAGTACCATGCTGCCCACCTATAACCAAACTACCGCCGTAACCGTATTGACCCGCTGCAATTGCAATACCAATAACAGTATCTCCAGCCCTACGAGTAGTGTAATGACCAACCCCGGCACCTGCACCACACCAGCCGCTCCAACGGGAGCATTGGCCATCACCAACAGCAACTGTAGCAACTGCACGGTCTCCGGCGGCAGCATCGCCATCGGCACCGTGAGCGGCCCGGGCGGCACGCTGGAATACTCCACTAATAGCGGAACGAACTGGAGCAGCACCCTGCCCACCTACAACCAGACTGGCCCGGCGCAGACCATATTGGCCAGTGTTCTGGCTGCTAATGGTTGCCGCAGCAATTCCACGCAAGTAGGCGTGACCAACCCCGGCACCTGTACCACACCAGCCGCTCCGACGGGAGCCTTGGCCATCACCAACAGCACCTGTAGCAACTGCACGGTCTCCGGCGGCAGCATCGCCATCGGCACCGTGAGTGGCACGGGCGGCACGCTGGAATACTCCACTAACAGCGGAACGAACTGGAGCAGCACCCTGCCCACCTACAACCAGACTGGTTCGGCGCAGACCATATTGGCGAGTGTTCTGGCTGCCAATGGTTGCCGCAGCGGCAGCACCACGGTGGGCACGACCGTACCGGGTACCTGCGTCACGCCGTCAGCACCCGTCATCGAGAGCAGCAACGGACTGGCCTTGGACTGCAACAACCCAAGCACGACGCTGAACGTATCCGAACCTGGCAATTACACTTGGGCACTCAATGGCAATCCTGCCGGGAACGGCTCTTCCATCACGGCAAGTACGGCAGGCACCTATATGGTTACGAATACTGCCGCCAATGGCTGCACCGCCACTTCTTCCGTCATGGCGACTTTTACACCCGATAACACGCCTCCAAGCATCACTTGCCCGGCCACCCAAACGCTGGCGCTGGGCGCTAACTGCACGGCAACCCTGCCCAACTACACCAGTCTGGCCACGACGGGCGACAACTGCGGCATACAAGGCGTGACGCAGTCCCCAACGGCAGGCACCATGGTCTCCGTTGTGGGCAACCTGACGGTAACTTTGACGGTAACCGACCTCAACGGGCTGGCCAACTCCTGCGGTTTCTCGGTGACGAAAGTGGACAATACCGCGCCAGGCATTACCTGTCCGACCACGCAAACGCTGGCACTGGGTGCCAACTGCACGGCAACCCTGCCCAACTACACCAGCTTGGCCACAACGGGCGACAACTGCGGCGTACAAGGCGTAACGCAGTCCCCAACGGCGGGCACCACGGTCTCCGGTGCGGGCGCCACGACGGTCACTTTGACGGTAACGGACGTGAACGGACTGACCAACTCCTGTGCCTTCACGGTGACGAAAGTGGACAATACCGCGCCAGGCATCACCTGTCCGGCAACGCAAACGCTGGCGCTGGTGGCCAACTGCACGGCGACCCTGCCCAACTACACCAGTCTGGCCACGACGGGCGACAACTGCGGCGTACAAGGCATAACGCAGTCCCCAACGGCGGGCACCACGGTCTCCGGTGCGGGCAACCTGACGGTAACTTTGACGGTAACCGACCTCAACGGGCTGGCCAACTCCTGTAGCTTCACGGTGACGAGAGTGGACAATACCGCGCCGGGCATCACCTGTCCACCCAATATCATCCGCAGCACCGACGCGAATGTCTGCGGGGCGGTAGTGGCCTATACCAACCCGACCTATTCGGACAACTGCCCCTTAGACGGCCCCGCAGGTCTTTCTCACCTCATGGGCGGCCTGAGCAATTCCACTTTCCCCAAAGGCACCACCGCTATCACTTGGCAAGCCACCGATGGGGCGGGCCTGACGGCGACTTGCTCTTTCACCATCACGGTCAATGATACGCAAAAACCCAGTATCACCTGCCCGGCCAATCAAACCCGTAGCACAGACCCCGGCCAGTGCAGCGCAGTGGTCACGTATCCTACGCCAACAGGTACCGATAATTGTGGCTTACCTGCCGGACAACCAATATGGATCAGTGGCGGCACTAACGCTTCTGGTAGCACAGCGACCTTCCAAAGAGGGATCACTAACGTAATTTGGAGGGCTACCGATGGCGCAGGAAATACTCAAACTTGTACTTTCCGAGTAACCGTCAACGACACCGAAGCACCTGCCATAACGTGCCCAGCGGCAATGAATTTGTTCACTGCAACGAACACTTGTAGTGCCATGGCAACTTATACCAATCCTACATTTACGGATAACTGCGCACCCACAACAGGTACAGCAGTCCGAATCAGTGGATTGGTGAGTGGATCTACTTTCCCCGTTGGCAACAGCAATGTGGTATTCCAAGCCACCGACGCATCGGGCAATACGCGTCGCTGTACAATGGTCGTAACGGTAACGGACAACCAACCGCCAGTAATCACTTGCCCCGCACCCGTAATAGTAAATGGCACGGGCACACCTTGTATGGCAACGGTATTCTATGGTAGTGCCACCGCATCGGATAATTGCGCGGGTACTTTGACACCGTTCTTAGTGACTGGTTTGGCCAATGGTTCGTCGTTCCCAGCGGGTGTAACGACCAGTACCTTCCGTGCAGTTGCACCGAATGGCCAAAGTTCGGAATGTTCGTTCTCCGTCACTGTGAATTGTGGCAGCGGCATGAGCAATACAGGATTGGAGGATCGGAACCAAGATTTGGAAGATCAGATTACTTTGACGCAAAAGACGAATCTAGGCTTAAGCATTGCACCCAATCCTGCCATGTATGCAGTCACTGTGAGTATGGAAGGCGTGGATGCCAATGGCGGCACGTTGCTGGTATTTGACCAAATTGGTAGGTTGGTACAGCAGCAAGTGATTGCAGGTGACCAACGTACTAGCACACTACAAGTGGCGGAATTTGCGCCGGGTTTGTATCGAATTATGCTAAGAACAGCCGATGGTATGGTGACCAAGACACTGGTGGTGATTAAAGAGTGATATTTTTTTACGTTTTCGATTAATTTTTAAAAGGGTTGTGTAACGCTAGTTATTTGGTGTTATGCAACCCTTTTTTTGACTTTGACACGATTTTGAGATAAAACATTGATAACCAAATATATAGTAATTTTCAATTCGCACTACAAATCTTGAATTATACCCTCCAATAGGCCACTTTCCCCCGCTGAGCGTGCATCATCAAAGATGGACACTTTGAGTTTTAGCAATTCCAATTCCGTTTGTCTTTCTTATTGTTTCAAGAGAAAACGCGCAGCCGTTGGAACTATTTAACCCAAAAAACAAGTTACAACAAATATTGGCCTTTCTTCCCAAAGCCCTACCTTTAGGGTATCAATGGAATTTTGGTGAATAGGTTAATTTTCGAGCGCGCCCACCGAGCATTAGGGATTCTAAACAATTGTATCTCAGCGCTGTTGGTTTTATGCACGACAATTATAAAGCGTCCTATAAATCTATGTACACAACCTAGCAACGCTTAGCATAAACACACCTTTATAAATAAAAAACATGAACATAAATCCTTGGCACAATGTAAGTTATGGCGACAAATCACCCGCCGTAGTAGATGGTATTATCGAAATACCCAAAGGCAGCAGAGCGAAATACGAATTGGATAAAGACAGCGGATTACTGCGATTAGACCGTGTTTTGTATTCCTCCGTTTATTATCCTGCCAACTATGGGTTTATACCACAAACTTATTGTGATGACAAAGACCCTTTAGATATTTTAGTTATTTCTCAAATAGATGTGGTACCCATGTGTATCGTGGAAGCCAAAGTAATTGGGGTAATGCGAATGATTGATGGCGGCGAAGCAGATGATAAAATTATTGCTGTTGCAGCCGGCGATCCAAGTGTCAATCATATCAACGATATTGAAGAACTGCCCCAACACTTTATTTCTGAACTGCGAAATTTCTTTGAAGATTATAAAAAATTAGAGAACAAATCTGTTGTCGTGGAAGAATTTCAAAACAGGGAAATTGCTTTAGAAATTGTGGAAAAAGCCATCGCAGATTATAAACACAAATTTAATAAATAACCATTTAAAATACCATGCAACTCACCGTACTTGGCTCTTCAGCAGGAGGGCCATTCCAAGGGCGCAATTATACTGCCCAAATACTCAAAATAGAAAACGAAACCTACCTCATTGATTGTGGCGAAGCTACGCAGCACCAATTATACCACCACCGCGTCCGGTACGATGGTATGAACCAAATTTTTATCAGCCACCTACACGGCGATCATGTATTTGGGCTAATGGGGGTTATTACTTCTTTTTGCATGAAAAAACGCACCGAACCACTCGCCCTTTATGGCCCCGAAGGACTGCGCGAACTCATTGAGACCATGAGTCGCGTGTCGCGTGTGCATTATCCATATACCTTAGAGATACACGAATTGGACACCACTGTGCATCAATTGGTTTTTGAAACAAAACATACCGAAGTATGGTCTATTCCGCTCCACCACCGCATGCCTTGTATGGGTTGGTTATTTAAAGAAAAATCTCGCCCCGCGAATATGATTCCTGAAATGATTGAGGCGTACAATATCCATTTTACTGATATTAAAAAAATAAAGGCAGGCGGCGATTATACCTTGCCCGATGGCCGCGTCATTCCTAATTCAGAATTGACTATTCCGCCAAAAACACCCGCTTCTTATGCTTTTTGTAGCGATACTGCGCCTTTTGAACCCGTTATTGAGGCCGTAAAAGGGGTCACCTGCCTCTACCACGAGGCTACATTTACCAATGAACACACCGAAGAGGCGATATACTCGCACCACTCTACCGCCGAGCAGGCAGCACAGATTGCGCTTGCAGCAGGTGCGCAGCAATTATTGCTCGGGCATTTTTCAGCGCGGTATAAGGATGTAGAACAGCATTTGATAGAAGCACGGGCGGTATTTGAGGCAACCAATGCAGTGGAAGAAGGTGGAGTTTATGAAATTGTGGGAATCATGGGTTGAGGGTTTTAATAAATTAATATTCAGACACTTGCCAGTGAACGTTTACAAAATCTTCATAGTTTCGTAAACCTAATACCCTGAAAACCAATATTTTGAACCAACCTGTCATTGGCATACCGCAATTTCCCAGGTGGATCAAAACTAAGACAGGATAGAAAAACGGATTTAACGGATTAGAGCGGATTATTTTGAAACAATCCGCTCTAATCCGTTAAATCCGTTCTCCCATTGAACAACAGGGTGCATGTCACATGGGAAATTGCTGATTGGCATAAATGGTATAAAATCTTAGACTTTTAAAAACCACTTCTTCCGATACATGACCCACATCACTAGCCAGCAGATACTCATAAAGGTGAGCGCATACAGGAACGAACCTAGTTTGCCACTGTCCATCCGCTCAAAAACAGTGTGGTAAATCCAGGTAGAAATATTTCGTTTTTCGGTACCTTCTACCCATTTGAACAAACTCATCGTTTTGACCAAAAGCCCAGAAAGTATAAACGCAAATAAGGAATTTGCACCAAAAACCAAGAAAAAATACACCCATCGGTGTCCTTGTTTTATATCAATAGCCCAGACGCTAAAGGCCAATAAAATCATTGAAATACCGCTGGTGTTGAGCACAAAAGAACTAGTCCAAAGGCTTTTATTTTGTGGAAAACCCCAGTCCCAAAGCACGCCACTCAACGCGATTATATTCCCCCAAAGTAATAATTCACCCACTACCCGCATCTTATCCAACTGGTAACGCTGCATAATTTGCGCACTCCACCATCCAAATAGCACATTGACCGTGGCGGGCAAAGTGCTCAACAATCCTTCTGGATCGAAAGGGATTCCTTTGCCTTTCCACAGGTGCGTTGCGCCAAGTACGGCTAAGTCGATACGCCGCGCCAAATTATTTTCCAAACTATAATCACCACCAAAATACAGCAGTCCCCAATACCCAAACAATACAGTTATGGCCACGCCAATCAGTACGCGATTGGAACAATATAAGACCAATAATGCTGCTATACCATAACACAAGCCCAGCCTTTGCAGCACACCCATAATACGCAAATTGGCGATCTCTTTACCTATAAATGGATACCACGACAACAGGAAACCAAACAAAAAGAGCAATGCTGTACGCTTGGCTATTTTCATCAATGCTGCTGTATTGGGCTTTCGCCCAAATTTCTCAAAGGAAAACCACATCGCCACGCCAATGATAAACAGAAAAGAGGGAAATACCAGATCCGTAGGTGTACAACCATGCCATTCGGCGTGTAATAAAGGCGAAAAAACCCTACTCCAATCGCCCGGATTATTTACAACGAGCATCAAGGCTATTGTTAAGCCCCGGTAAAAATCGATGGAAAGGTAGCGCATGGTGTAGTTGTTTTTGATAAAATTTAAACGATTTTTGCCAAAATACTATTCATTTGCACCTCAATACGCCCAAAAATAGCCTTATCTATTTCGCCATTACCATACCAAACGGCTTCGTAGGTACGGGTGGCTGTGCGAAAATCGGTGCTTAATGGGTGATTCCGCATTTCGCGGATATAATCGCGGTTGGTTTTTTCTTTCCGCCACAGAATGGCCTCTTTTTTAGATAAATCTTTGATGATCTGCAAATAATAAATCCTTACTGCTTGACTGTAGTTGCCTTTTTCCAAGGCTTCGCGCAAGAAACGTTGCAAATCCGTTTCTTGGATATATTCATCTAAATTGGCTAAAGTAATCTCGGTGCCATCTTCTGCCCGAATGATATTATTGCTGGGCGATTGCACTAAATTATAAATCAACCAGCCCCCTAAACTCAGTAAAACAATCACTGCAAAAACTTTAGAAAATCCTTTCCAAAATTCCCAGTCCCACTCAAATCTTGGGGAAGATGTTGGCGTAGGTTTTTCTGGATCCGCTACCCTTTTTTTGATTGCTTCCGGCACATCATCACTGTAATTCAATTGGTCTGCTGCACGCTGCCATTGATCCTGTGGTATTGCACGGCGTACTACGCGCTCTTTGTTTAAGCCAAATACTTCTTTTTGACCTTGACGCGAGTGATCTGTTAACTCGCTCTCATATTCCATTTGAGCATCATCCATATCTTCTGCAACAACTGGAACATCCTCCTCGACTGGGGGCTCATTTTGCGCCAGCAGGGACGAAAAGCAATAAAAAAAGCAGCAAAACAGTAAAATATATTTCATTTTGATATTATTCTTTAGGAATACCTCGTATTTGACGTAATGTACCCACGGTTTCAATTTGTTGGTGCAAATATGTGGCTTCGGTGATTTCGCGGTGCGAAAAAAACTGAAGTATGCCCGAAATAACCAACATCAACCAGGTGAAATACAATATAACACAGGTGGTAAACGTCGTTATCGTGCTGGCAAACTTAGCTACATTATTTTCGCCGGCGGGAACAGCCCAACTAAAAAACTTTAGAAACATAGTCCAAAGTTCGGATTTCATAAACAATAGGAATAAAGCCATAAGCCCAATCACCAATAGACAAACCAAATAACCTGTTAAGTAGCGGAGTGATTGTACGCCATTCCATAAACCCACCAAAGGATTGGGTGAGCCATAACGTATCGCGGCAATCCAATACACCGAAAGTACAATGGGCAAAACTATAATCGGTAAAATAATGCGCAGAAAAAAGGCCAGCCAAATTGATAATTCTAATTCCATTACCCAAAACAGCAACATAATGGGTAATACTAATGTAAAACCGCGGAGTACTTCATAGCCTTTAGCATTCGATTTATGCGCACGAGTCATCTCCAATTCTGTCATCCTGAACCCCACAAAAGTAACCAAAAGAAAAAGCACCAAGGCTACCCACCGTGTCCATTGGGAGTAATCGGTACCGATATAACTAGATAATCCCGCAACAGTAAGTGTACGACCAATAAGATCCTCCATCTGTACAAAATCAGTAGGAGGATTGCCTTGAAAAAGCGTAAACACGGTAAATGCAAAAGCACTCGTAAAAACAGCCGCGAAAGTCCATTGTAAATTTTTTTTCACAATATCGAAACTGTCACTAATGATCTCTCCCGTTGTTTTTATACTCGTAAACCGCACTGGATTAATACTATCTGGTGGTAGGTCTGCGTCTTTTTCTATATTTGAAAAATCGCCTTTATACGCCCTTGCCCTTGGCAAAACCACGTAATATCCCAGTACAAATGCCAAGGATGATAAAATAAACAACCCTCGTATTGGATCGGGTACTTCGGTAAATCGAGTCAAAAAACCTTCAAAAAAAGCCGCAATAATAATAACAGGTACGATGCCCACAAAAATTTTCATACCACGCCGCATCGAAATTTGGAAGGCTTGGGTACGGGTAAACGTACCGGGAAACAATAGACCTGATCCTGCGACAAGCCCCGCGCCACCTGCAATGATTATCGCACTGATTTCGAGGGTGCCATGTATCCAAATTGTTAGAAACGAGGGCCAAAACAATCCTTTTTCAATAAAGAAAAACTGAAAAGCCCCTACCATAATTCCATTGGAAATGAGGAGAAACACTGTGCCAATAGAGGCGATTACCCCCGCAACGGCTGTAAGAAAGGCCACCCACAAATTATTGGCAGCAATACCCACAAACGACCCTAATGGCTGATGGTCTTTATAAACGGCCATAGGATCACCATTTTCGATGTTTTGGAGGGTCATTTCGATATAAGATTCGCCCAAAACCACCTTCGCAAAATCGGGGTTGAGGATGCTAGAAACCACCCCAATGACAAATGACAACACAAATATGCCTAAAGATAACCGGAGGGCAAAACGACTTTCCCACATCACCTGCGGAAGTTCGTGTGTCCAAAACTCAACGAGGCGCTCTTTCGGAAATTTTCGGCCTTTGTAAATATGGTTAAAGATGCGTTGCGCCAAATGGTTGAGATACACCTTTACCGAGCGATTGGGGTAGAACGTACGGGCATAAGAAAGATCATCGGTGATTTGAACAAATAAATCGTTCAGTTTTTCCGGCTCTTCGCTTCCGTTTTGGATCATGGACTCGTATTCGGCCCATTTATCCTTGTTTTGCTCGATGAATTTTGTTTCTCTCATGTGTCTTTTCTAGGATCCAGTATGGCTGCACCTTTATTGGGCAATTTGATCGTAAAGGTAGTTCCTTTTCCCAGTTCCGATTTTTTTACAAATATTTTTCCTTTATGGTATTCATTAATAATACGCTTTGATAAGGACAAGCCCAGCCCCCAACCACGGGTTTTGGTGGAATAGCCAGGTTGAAATATCGTTTTATGTTTGCTAGAAGGAATGCCTTTGCCCGTATCCGTTATGTCCACACAAACATAACTACCATCTTGATATACCAACGCTGAAATATCACCTACCCCTTTTTCCATCGCATCAATAGCGTTGCGGATTAAGTTTTCCACTACCCAATCAAACAAATGGATGTTGATATGTACCGAAACGGGTTCATGTGTATTAGGGTCGGGGAAATTATAAGTCACTTTGCGCGGTGAGCGCTTCTGCATATATTCGCGGTTGCGATCCAGAGCAGTGTACAAGTTGGCTGGAGATAATTCAGGTTGCGCGCCAATTTTGGAAAAACGATCCGAAACCAGTTCCAAGCGCCGAATATCGTGGCTCATTTCAGCCAGCATATCCAATGTTGCTGCATCTTCGCTATGTAACTCTTTGAGTGTTTCGGCCCAGCCCATGATCGCGGTAATCGGTGTCCCCAACTGATGCGCTGTTTCTTTTGCCATACCCAACCATACCTGATTTTCCTGCGCCTTCCGCGATGCACTAAACCCAATATACCCTAGCCCAATAAAAGCCGAAATTAAGAGTAACTGCAAAAAAGGATACCATTTTAACCAAACCAATAAATTGGAATGAGAATAGATCAAATACGTCCTATAATAAGGAGGGACAGATACTTCAATGGTATCGGCCCAATTACTAATCATAGCATTGAGGGCGCGACGCACCTCCGTTGTATCCATTTGGGTGATATTATTATCGCCAATATTACGATACTCCTGAATGTTCCAACCTTCATCTAGTAGTACAACTGGGACAGTTGTGTTTTGGGTAATGACGAGTCGATGCAATTCCACATCACAATCGCAGCCCTGTTGAAGCGGATCCACATTGCTTTTGGCAATATTACGCAATGCCTCTGCAAATTGCACAGCTTGTTGCTCTTCCCGAACGGTAAGGCGATCGGTGAGGTATTTGGTGTACCATAGGGTAGCGCTTACGATAAGCATCGCCGCTGCCGCTAGGTACCATTTCCAATATGTCTTTCTTCGGTAGATACTCATCTATCTGTGCTTGTATTACCGGACAAATAAACGTCAATTTGTGTATAGGAAGGGTAATGTTTTTACAAATTGAGTAGCAAGTTGGTAATAATTTAAAATAATTAAGTGAACAAAGGATAATTTTGCGGCTTCAAGGACGTGAAAATTTATTTTTACGTTCCCAAATACAAAACATTACACACTAATAACGATATGCGACTAATAATATTCTTTTCATGCATTATATTAATGAGCCAATCTTGTACTATTGAGGATTCTCAACTGAGCGGTAGTTGGCAAGCCGTACAATTTTACGAAAATGGGCAATCTACCAATGTACCGCTGAACGAAGTAAAACTAACTTTCTCTCCCAACAATCTTTACCAATTTCAATCTATGGGTTTCTATTCTGAAGCGGGAAAATGGCGCTGTGCCAGTAATTACCTTATACTTAAAGACACTACTGCCAATCCTCCAACAGAACGACTGTTAAAAGTATTGTACCAGTCCTCTGATTCCTTAAAAATCCGAATGGATCGAAATGGAGCAGAACAAGTGTTGTTTTTAGGCAAGATAAAGTAACAATTAGACCCCGTAAACAAAAAAACTCCCCTTGGGGAACTAAAAAAACAACTCCATAGTTTTAGACACTATAAATTATCACAACCATCACAATTCAGATTATCATGCGTGCAAAAATTCCAATCGGTTTAAGCCACCAACTCCCGTCAAGGTTACGGTTATTAAAGGCATGCACTTGCAGTAGTTAATCTATTCCGCTTTCATGCCATAGTAGTTTCATTCATTCACTTTCACAGGCATGAAAGCTATCCGATTTGATCCGATACACAAGGATCCTCTCTATCTATTTTTAAAACAATTTCCAGGGTTCCGTCCCTGCGACACCGAAGGCAATCCGGTAAGCCCGCTTTGCGCTTGGATGGTCGAAAAAACAGGACTCTACGCCTTGGGTATTCCCCTGGCACGCCCGCTTGAAACATGGGTGATACCCCAAAAAATGGATTACACTACGCTATTACGTAGTTTTATTGACCACGTATTGGTAAAGTATCCGATGCCCGAGTTTTTTTATCAGGTCTGGAATGGTGGCTCCAAATTGCACAAGCAATGGTTTGCGCATCTAGGTTGCGGGAAAAATTTCCGTACTGCTCCAAGTATCCCACATGGGCTATACGGTAAAATGACCCATTATTTTTTATTGGCACCTCACTGGATGACATTGGCACAGGCACTGACCTATGGCAGGGTGAGGGGTATGGGTGGCACTGAAAAACTAGCCAAAGCCTTTGCTCGCAGCCCCCTTGGCGATCATTTGGATATGGATATTCGGTATGGCATCTTAATCCAACTTTATATTCAGGATCCAATACTGACCATCCCGATGATAAAGTCAACGTTAGCATTCTTCAAGAAAAAATACATTATTGAACAAGCAGATGATTTCCCTTCGGATGCAATTGCTTTCTTAGGGCAGATAAAAGAGGCTCAAAACCAGGAAGCCTTTGAAAAAGCCTTTGCGGATCTGGAAAAAATTGAATTTAGGGCGCATATTACCCGTCGCCCATTAACAGAAATTGTCGTTGAAAGGCATTTTTTTCACTTTCATCAAATCAGAAATGCCTATGAACTACTTAAGGAGGGCCGATCAATGCAGCATTGTGTGGGTAGCTATATAAATACCTGCAAGCGTGGAGATCGTTCTATTTGGTCGGTGAATCTTAGGCATGAGGACAAAAATGTGAATAAACGCTTGACCATAGAAGTCGGCAGTAACAATGTTATTGTCCAAGTGCGCGGTAGGCTTAACCGTGGTGCAACCGAATTGGAAACTAAAGCAGTATCTGCTTGGGCTGCTATGTACAAACTTAAAACACAGCGGTGAGGCAATAAGAGATTGCCTTCAACTTTCCCAAAGTATTGCATAAACAGAATTGGACTATTGTCGGGGCGAACCCCAGCCCCGACAATAGCCCAATTCTGTACTCCTACGAACTTAAAGGTCTCACTAGTTCCTAACCTACCCAATTTTCTTAAACCCTGTGTATTTCCAGAGTGCTTTTGGCATTTGAATACCATCAGCAGTTTGGTTATTTTCCAGCAAAGCCGCTACAATACGAGCAAGCGCCAAAGCCGATCCATTGAGCGTATGCGCCAATTCTATTTTACCATTGGTATCGCGGTAGCGGAGTTTGAGGCGGTTGGTTTGAAATGTTTCAAAATTAGAAACAGAACTTACCTCCAACCACCGTTGTTGTGCGGCAGACCATACTTCAAAGTCGAAAGTTTTGGCAGATGCAAAACCCATATCACCACCGCAAAGCAACAAAATACGGTAAGGTAGTTCCAACTTGGTCATCAACTTAGATACATGAGCCACCATGCCCATCAAAGCCTTATAGGAATTGTCGGGATGTTCTACGCGTACAATTTCTACCTTATCAAACTGGTGAACACGGTTGAGGCCACGTACGTGAGCACCCCATGCGCCAGCCTCGCGACGGAAGCAGGGCGTATAAGCCGTCATTTTAATAGGCAAGTCTTTGATGTTCACAATTTCGTCGCGCATAATATTGGTAACGGGTACCTCAGCGGTAGGAATCAGGTACAGGTTGTCCTCGGTGCAGTGGTACATCTGCGCTTCTTTATCGGGCAGCTGTCCTGTAGCACGCGCACTTTCCTCATTCACCAAGTGTGGAGGAAGTACTTCTTCATAACCTGCTTTTACGGCTTCGTCCAAAAAGAATTGGATCAAAGCGCGTTGGAGGCGAGCACCCTGGCCACGGTAAACGGGAAAACCAGATCCAGTTAGTTTTACACCCAATTCAAAATCGAAAAGGTTGTATTTTTTACCCAGATCCCAGTGTGGCACCGCATCAGGTGGTAAAGTAGGGAAAGGCTTAGCCCATGCTTTGAACACTTTATTCTCTTCCGGTGTTTTACCTTTAGGAACAGATTTGTGTGGGGCATTAGGAACAGAATACAACAATTGATCGAGATCATGCTTAGTAGCAGCGAGTGCTTCTTCCAAGGATTTTTCTTTATCCTTTAACACTGCTACTGCTTTTTTCTGTTGTTCGGCCTCCTCTTTTTTTCCTTGGCCCATAAGCGCGCCGATAGATTTAGCCATTTTGTTCATTTCTGCGCGTGCATCATCAAGCTCTTTTTGCCCGGAGCGACGGTGGTCGTCCAAAACAATAATTTGGTCAATGGCCTTTAATTGGCTTGTATTCCAATTACGTTTGCGCAATCCGGCCACAATTCTGGCCTTTTCTTCGCGTATTACTTCTAGTTGGAGCATATAAAATAAAAAAATATTTTCAAAAAACGCCACAAGGTAGGCTAAATATAAAATAAGGTTTACCTTTGCAGCGTTACAAATATTTCTAAACGTCTTATTTTAGAAAAAAATTCACGTTTTAGAAAAAAAATCCACGATATCTACCGGATTTACCACACTCCCGATATTTTATTGCCCTATCCTGCGCGTTGGTTAAGTCCGAAAATTGTATTATTTCTCACCCGGAAATGTGACAAAGCATTATGCTCGCAAGCCATGCTGAAGTAAGCTTTGCAGGGTTTTAAACCTGCTTCGCCCATACACAATGGTTCAATCGGAATTATACCGTTTGTGCCTCTACATTTCCGAAATTACACACCCACCTTAATCGTTAGAAAGTCGATGTACGACATTTTGCAGTTGAATGAGAAGTTGGTTACCGAGTTGCGCGATGTTGCCACCAAACTCGGAATCAAAGGCGCTAATCGCCTGACCAAGCAGGATCTGGTCTATAAGATCCTTGATGAACAAGCCTTGGCCGCAAAAGGACAAGGCGGAGAATTCGTTCCAGAAGTTGACGAACCAGCTCCAGGCCGTAAAATTGTGGTGCGTAAGCCCGCAGCAGAAAGAGAGGCTGAACAGAATGACGCTAAAAAAGGTCGAAAGACTAAAGACGAATCTGCTCAAAACACATCTGCTCCGCTACCACCTCCACCGCCCCAACAACAGTCACCAACACAACAGCCACAGCTACCACCACAGCCAGAGCCTCGTGTTCTAAAACCCGTGGCCGGACCAAAGCAAATGACGCGGAATGCTCCGCTACCCATTCCGCCCCAACCACAACCACAAAGACCACCGCAAAACCCTCCACCTCAACAGCAGCGCCCTTATCCGCCTCAGCAACAACAGCCGAACCCGAATATGAGGCAGCAGAATTATCCGCCACCTGCGCCGCTCCAACCCGGAACTTACCGCGATCGCTATGGTCGTTTGCAACAAGTCTCACCACCACCACAACAGGGCCCGCAGCAGCAAAACAGACCACCCCAGCCTCAGCAACAACAAAATAGACCACAGCAAGGACAACCTCCAATGCCACCGCAAGGTGGTATGTATCGCGACCGCTACGGCCGCCTGCAACAAGGCCCACCAGGTGGACAACAAATGCCACAGCAGCGGCAACAACAACAGCAACAACAATTCCGCCAACCCAATCAGCAACAAGGCGGTTACCGCGACCAACGTGGCGGCAACCAAAACTTATACGACCAAGACGCAAACCGTTATGATCGCTATGACGATGAGTTTGTGCCTAATCCAATGATGGAAGAGGAGGATTATGATATGCCACCGCAAGCACCTGCTCAGCAACTGGGCGGCGACTACGATGAAGGCCAAGCGCCACAAGTAGAAGTTCAAGAAGTAATGCCGGTAATTATCAAAGAGAAATTCGATGTAGAATTAGATGGAATTATTGATGGTGGTGGTACGCTAGAAATGATGTCGGATGGATATGGCTTCTTGCGCTCCACCGATTTTAATTACCTCACCAGCCCCGACGATATTTATGTTTCGCCTTCACAGGTCAAATTATTTGGTCTGCGCACAGGCGATACAGTGTTTGGTTCCATGCGCCCGCCAAAAGAAGGCGAAAAATATTTTGCCTTACTAAAAGTACATAAAATTAACGGCTTAGAGCCAAAAGATGTACGCGACCGCGTACCTTTCGATTACTTAACACCGCTGTTCCCAACCAAAAAATTTACCTTGCTCACGAGCACAACAGGTAGAGATTTTGGTAATCGCTTAGTGGAATTGTTTACTCCGATCGGTAAAGGACAACGTGGCTTGATCGTGGCGCAACCTAAAACAGGTAAAACCTTCTTGTTGAAAGACTTGGCCAACGCCATTACCAAAAATCACCCTGAATGTTATGTGATTATCCTCCTCATCGATGAACGTCCCGAAGAGGTAACGGATATGAAACGCAACGTGAAAGCAGAAGTTGTTTCTTCTACTTTTGACGAAACCGCTGATAACCACGTGCGCTTGGCCAATATCATTTTGGAAAAAGCAAAACGTATGGTCGAATGCGGCCATGATGTGGTAATCCTTTTGGACTCTATTACCCGTTTGGCCCGTGCTTATAACACCGTTGCGCCAGCATCTGGCAAAGTGCTATCTGGTGGTGTAGAAGCAACCGCATTGCAAAAACCTAAAAAATTCTTTGGTGCAGCACGCGCCATCGAGCATGGTGGTTCTCTGACAATTATTGCAACCGCATTAACAGATACCGGTTCAAAAATGGATCAGGTAATCTTTGAGGAATTTAAAGGTACAGGTAATATGGAATTACAATTAGACCGCCAATTGGCCAACAAACGTATGTACCCAAGTATCGACCTTACCAAATCAAGTACTCGTCGCGAAGACTTGTTACTAGATCGGGATACGCTACAACGCATGTTTATCCTGCGCAATCATTTGGCCGATATGAAGCCAGAAGAAGCCATGGAGTTTATGCGTAAGCACATGATGAATTCTAGTTCTAACGAAGAGTTTTTGGAAGGTATGAATAGGTAGAAAATTGCTTTTACATATAATTTATCGTGTAAATCATCCCGAATTTTAGCAGAAATGCTGGAATTCGGGATTTTTTTTGTAATAATTTAGTCCATCGGTTTCAAGTCTAAAAATAGGCAATTTTTAGCCGAAATGGGAGTGGGCTAAGTTCAAAGATAAGGATATTTTTAAAAAATCATTGAAAAAGAACATAGGCCAAATACCCCACATACAAACTAACAAAAATAACCCCTTCACTACGCCCCAAAACATTGCGCGAGAAGACAAAAGTTGCGATAAACAGTAAAATACTAACACCTAAATTGACCATTAAATCGGTACTCAATGATGCCGAAATCGGTAATGGTTTGATCGTGGAAGTCATACCCAATATAAAAAACGTGTTAAAAATATTAGACCCTATCACATTACCAATGGCCATATCCGCTTTTTTTGCCCTCGCAGCCACAATGGATGTTGCCAATTCGGGGAGTGACGTACCGATCGCAATAATGGTCAAACCGATGACTTTTTCAGTCATTCCAAGCAGTTTAGCAATATTTACAGCGCCTTCTACGAGGTATTGCCCACCAAAAAACAGACCCGCAAGACCCGCAACAATTAAAGCAGCCGATTTCCAAATGGGTAGCGGTACTACTGCTTCTAATGTTTCACTATCACTCGTGTATCGCGCAATTTCAAAAGTATAAACCAAAAAAATTACCATAAAACAGAGCAATATCAAACCATCAACTCGGGTAACAAAATTCCCATTTGTCGCATTGTCCAACAATATATCATTAGCAACGATACCCAAAACGATAGCCGATAAAAGCGCAAACGGAATTTCACGCCATTGCGTATTCTTTTTTATCTTAATCGGACTAATAATGGTTGTGATACCTAAAATCAATAAAATATTGCAAATATTACTACCCAATACATTGCCTACTGCTATATCCGTGGAGCCTTTCAGGGCGGAAAAAATATTGACCGTCAACTCGGGCGCAGAGGTGCCAAAAGCAACGATCGTCAAACCGATCACTAAATCTGAAATGCCAAATTTTTTAGCAACGGATGATGCTCCTTCTACAAGCCAATTTGCACCATAAATAATCAACGCGATGCCTCCTGCTAGGTAAATAAAATTTAGCATTTTAGTTTGTTAATTAATTATACGAATATTCAGCAATTTCCCCTGTGGATCAAAACTAAGATAGGATAGCAAAACGGATGAAACGGATTTAAACGGATTATTTTGAAACAATCCGCTCTAATCCGTAAAATCCGTTTCATCCGTTCTCCCATTGAACTACAGGGTGCATGTCACATGGAAAATTGCTGACGAAACTGAGTTGAATTCCCTAAGTGCCTGATTTTCAATATTTAGTCATACGATGGCTCGGAGTTATCGTATGACTAAATGTTGAAAATCAAGTGCGTGCAAGAGCCCATTATTCGCATTAATTTAAAAATCTCTTTTCTTACCCCGTTACCCCTGCTCCTTCAAAAACTGCGCAGCACCATCCAATTCTTCATAAAAATCTACCCCATATTTGCGAATAATCGCATCTTTTAGAAAAACATAGACAGGAACCTGCTCTTTTTTACCCTTTTCGCAAGCCGCCGAGCAAATATCCCATCGGTCGTAATTGAGTGCTTCAAAACCAACTTGCTCGTTTTTTTCTACCCGAATCGGGTACAATTGGCAGGAAATAGGTTTCCGAAAAGCCACTACACCATCGCGCCAAGCACGTTCAATACCGCATTGCGCTACACCCAAGGGATCGAGCGTCATATATGCGCAAGGGCCATTGTCCACTAGGGTTGTCCCCCATTCTTGCGCTTCTTCGTACCAAATATATTTGCCTTGGGCTTCAATCGCCGCAATACCTGCTGGCGATAAATAGGGCATTACCTGCTCAAAAATAGCATCCAGTTCGGCCAATTCAGACTTTTCCAAGGGCGCACCCGAATCACCTTCCCAGCAACATGCGCCTTTGCAGGCCGAAAGGTTGCAAACAAACTGTTCGCTCACCACATCGTCGCTCACCAATTTATCTTGTACGATAATCATTTGAGTAAAACACCATTTTTAACCTTGAAACGGATGGCGCGCATTTTCAAGAAATTTTCCAACGGATTGGATTCTAATACCAAAAAACTGGCCTCAAACCCATTTTCAATACGGCCTATTTTGCGCTCGGGGAAAATAGCACGCGGTGTTGTTTCACATAATGCTTTAAGCGCGGCGGGCGTATTCAAATTACCCAAATTGAACCAATAAGTCACTTCGGATCGGATCGTGCGTTGTATATCATCGGAACCAACTGCCACTTTGACACCGGCAGCCATTAGTTTATTCAATTGTGCGGCTTGGTAAGTCAATACCTGTGGCTTAGGAAGGCTCATACCTTGTGCCCTCGAGAATAATGGAATAATAATTGTTCCTTTTTTAGCCAATAATTTTAGATCTGCGTCAGTTAAGTCGTAGGCTGTTGTACTGCCTTCTCCAGTCCAATTATAACCGGGAAGACCCGCTATACCATCCACACCCAATGCAACGGCAAGTCGTATATCACTCGCGTTTTCTACCCGTGCAAATACTTTCCAATCGGACTTGTGTGCTTTTTTTACTACGGCCTTGGCCACCTCGGCGGTGAGTCCTTTACCCGGTTTTCCACCCGATTTTTCGGCATCGAGCAATGAAATACAGATGACACCGGGTTGTTGGGCTTTAATTTTATCCCAATTGGCCGAAACCGCGTCTTTACTATCGAGCAACCAATAACCATCGCCCAAGCCTTTGCGCATTTTTTCAATTTCGGCAGTACGTCTTTTTATTTCATTCAGGTTAACAATCCCCGATGCTGCTGGTTCATAACGCATAAATGGTTCGCCCAAAGTACAAGTGAGTTCGCCATTGGCATACGCGATATCGGGGCTTGGATTGAGTAGCCTTTTGGCTTCTACCTTTTGGCGGCCTTCTTTGGTATTGCCCAATGTTTGAACATAAAAAATACCTTCGTTCAAGTAGGATTTCAAATTCATTTCCGGCGAAGGATGCTCCGTAAGGCACGAAGAAAATGCATCACCCAATGGCGGAATCACCCAATGGTAGCCCAAATCAATCACCGAATCAATTTTTGAGGGTGCTTTTTTGCTCAATTTGCCGCCTACGCTGTACCAAGTAGCTGGTGTAAAATCGGAGCCATTGTACCAATTGCCGTTTTTGAATTCGTAATTCTTTTGGGCAAATAGGGTTTGAGCGGTAATGAGAATTAGTAAAATTATGCGCATAGCGATGATATACGTTGCCTACCATTTGCGACGCCCGAGGGAGAGCGTGGTAGCGGTTAAAAACAGGGTTATGATGGAGATAAAATATACAATATCGCGGGTATCGAGCACACCGCGACTCATAGAATTATAATGGTACTGAATACCCAATGATTGCACTATATCGTCGGTGCGCCCGTAAAAAACAGGTAACTGACTCAGAAAATCAAAGGCTAAAAAAGTAAAAAAGCAAAGAAAGGTGGCCAATACAAAAGCCACAATCTGGTTGTTGGTCAACGACGAGGCAAATACCCCAATAGCAACAAATGCCGCCGCCAAAAATACCAAACCAATATACGAACCCATGATGCCGCCCGAATCCAAATTGCCCGCCGGAGCACCCAATTGATACACCGTAATATAATAGGTCAAAGTGGGTAAAAGCGCAAAAACGACGAGGAGCAAGCAAGCCAAAAACTTAGCCGCAACAATTTGCCAATCGGATACTGGCCTTGTCACCAAAAGTTCAATTGTACCCGTTTGTTGTTCTTCCGCCAAGGTACGCATCGTTACGGCTGGTATGAGGAACATAAAAATCATAGGAGACATAGAAAACAAGGTGTCCAAATTCGCAAAATTGCCGTCGAGCACGGAATAATCTGGGAAAACAAACATCACTAGCCCCATCAGCACTAAAAAGGTACCGATGACTACATACCCGATCAGGGATGAAAAAAAGGTATTAATTTCTTTTTTAAGGATAGAGAACATGGCTGTTTTTATGCGGGTTGGTTGGTGAGTTGTTGGAATACATCTTCTACGCTATGCATTTCTTTGTGGAGTTCGAGTAACACTAGGTTTTGTGCTACGGCAAATTGGAAAATATCGGCGCGTATATCGTGCTCCAAAGACGCCATCAATTGCCAGCGGTTATCACCCAGCGATTTGACCTGTTGCACGTGTTTGATGCCTTGAAGTGTGCGGGCATCTATTTTGCTTTTGAACTCAGCGGTGATAATAGTTTGCCCAGTAAAACGGTCTTTTAATTCCGAAATAGGCGAATCTGCCACAATTACACCTTTATTAATGATAATAGCACGGTCGCATACTGCCTCTACTTCGCTCAAAATATGCGTCGATAGTATCACCGTTTTTTCTTTGCCCAAGTCCTTAATCAATTGCCGTATTTCAATGATTTGGTTGGGATCGAGGCCAGAAGTAGGTTCGTCCAAAATCAACACTTGTGGATCATGTAACATAGCTTGTGCCAGTCCAACACGCTGGCGGTAGCCTTTAGACAATTGACCAATCTGTTTTTGGCGGTGCGAGGTAAGCCCTGTTCGTTCGATCATTATATCCACTTGCTTACGGGCTTGCGGGACTTTGTGCAATCCGGCGGTAAATTCGAGGTATTCCCGCACATACATATCTTTGTAAAGCGGGTTATGCTCGGGGAGGTAACCCACGCAGCGGCGTGCGTCCATGGGATTGTTCGTGACATCAAAGCCACATACTTCTGCACTACCTTCCGATTGCGGAATGTAACCAGTGATGATTTTCATGGTGGTGGTTTTTCCAGCGCCATTAGGCCCTAAAAAACCCAAAACCTCGCTTTTTTTCGCTTCAAAGCTGACGTTGTCCACTGCGCGTTGCGCACCATAAATTTTTACTAAGCCATTGACCTTTACTGACATTGTAGTATGTTGTACGTTTCGGGGTGCAAAAGTAGTGAAAAAAACCGTCTTTCACGATATATCTAACATCACTTCTTCCTAATGACCATTAAACCATCTCTTAGCGGTAATAACAAATTATCTACCCGTGTATCCTCGTGTACCATTTTATTGAAATTTCGGATAGCTACCGTAGTTGCCTCTTGGTCATCGGTGAGTACTTTGCCGTCCCAAAGGATATTATCTGCCAAAATAAAACCGCCCGACCGCGTACGCGACATGGCCAGTTCGTAGTGCTGGGCATAGTCCAATTTGCCAGCATCCAAAAAAACAAGGTCAAATATTTCATTGAGAACAGGGATTACCGTAGCCGCATCGCCGATATAGAGTTTTACTTTATCGGTAAGTCCTGCTTTTTCCACAAATTTCTGGATGATATATGCATGTTCGTCATTAACTTCAATGGTATGTACTTCTCCGTCTGGCGGCAAGTATTGTGCCATACAAATAGCGGTATAACCAGTAAATGCGCCTACTTCAAGGATACGTCGGGGTTGTACCATTTGCGTAATAAAAGACAACAACATACCTTGATACGGCCCCGACAACATTTGGGGGCTAAGGGTGTGCAAATGGGTATATCGCTCCAGTTCGTCTAGTATCGGGTGTGGAGCGGTAGTATGCTGAACGGCATAATCTAAAACTTGGTGCTGCACAGGATCAGTTCTTTTTAGGGTTAAATATCGGTTTTACCTCCAGCGAATCAATAGGTGGTACTGGCGGTGGCTCTACAGGTTTGAACGGACGCACTCGGTTAAGGGAATCTCGCAAATCCGTTTGTGCTTCGGCGAGTAATAATGAATCTACCACTTTGCTGGCTTCGTTTATCAGACTACTTCTGCATTCCTGTCGTTTTTTTTTGGAAAACTCAGCAACACGCGCATCTACTTTTTGCCGAATAAGCACCTCCTCGCCTGGGCCACAAGCGGTAAAGAGTAAAAGGAAAAATGCCGTTTTGAAATATTGCGCCATAGTCTAATAAATAACTTGCTCTAAAAACAGACCCGATGGAGGCGCGGTTAATCGAGCCGGCTCTTGGGATTGTTGGTTCAAAAAACGCTCTACATCATCAGATGTAAACCGCCCTCTACCTGTTTCAACCAAAACGCCAACGATACGACGTACCATTTTCCACAAAAAATGCGACCCGGCCACAGTAATATAGATCCTGTCTTGATCTTCTGTAATTTCCAAGCGTTTGAGTTCGACGAGTGTAGATTGGTCTGGCTCAGAAGAAGCCGCGCCGAAAGATTTAAAATCATGGAACCCTGTGAGTACCGCCGCCGCAGCGCGCATGGCTTTCATATCCAGTTTATCGCGTACCCACCAAACGTATTTTTTTGCAAAGGCATCGCGGCGTTTTGAAATATGATAGACATAAATACGCTCTTGTGCATCAAATCGGGCATGGAATTTGGGGTTTGCTTTTTCTACTAACAAGATATTAATATCATGGGAAAGTTCGTCGTTAAGACGTATTTTTACTTGTTCCGTAGTCAAACGAAGATCATTTTGCACCTCCAAATGTGCCACTTGCCCACGAGCATGCACACCTGCATCGGTACGACCTGAGCCGTACAATTCTGTTGGCCGCATTCCAAAAACCTTGGTGGCTGCTTCTATGAGCTCGCCTTGTACAGATCGGTCTTTGCTCTGTAATTGCCAGCCAGCGTAGCGGCTACCGTCGTATTCTATTGTTAGTTTAAAGCGCATTTTTAATTGTTTTTAGGTTTGGAGTGTATGAAATTTAAGTAAAAACTAACTAATTTCTTTTGCAATGGCTAATAATTCACCATCTTCATACATCCTACCCATGAGTTGAATGCCAATTGGCATTTGATGCTCGGCATGTTGGCCAATTGGATAAGCTATCGCCGGGATACCACATAGATTGGCCGAGACCGTATAAATATCGGAGAGGTACATCGCCGTAGGATCTGCCGATTTTTCCCCAAACCGCCATGCCACACCGGGCGCAACGGGCAATAAAATGACATCATATACTGCAAGAATGGCCTCTGCGCGGTCGCGGAGCAATCGGCGGACTTGTTGTGCTTTGGTATAATAAGCGTCATAGTATCCGCTACTGAGTACAAAAGCACCGAGTAAGATCCGCTTTTTTACCTCATCGCTAAAACCTTCAGAACGCGATTGGAGGTAAACCGATTCCAGATTATCTGCCGTTGGCGACCGATAACCATAGCGCATACCATCAAAACGACTAAGATTGGACGATGCCTCTGCGGTAGTCAGTACATAATACGCTGGCACCACATAATTGAGTAAGTCAAACCCTACTTCTTCAACGGTATGTCCATCAGCACGCAATTTGTCTAAATAGTTTTGGGTAACAGCACGCACAGACGGATCCATGCTTTCATTATCAATGGTATTGGCTAAGCAGGCAATTTTGAATTTTTTACCTTTATACGTGCCAAATGGAGTCTCCGAAACAGGTCGATCCGTTGCTGTGCTATCGTATGCATCACTACCTGCACAAATTTCAAGTACTTGTGCAATATCCTCGGGGCAATGCGTCAAACAACCAATCTGGTCAAAAGAAGAGCCGTAGGCGATCAAACCATGTCGAGAAATACGACCATAAGATGGTTTAAAACCCCAAACACCGCAAAAACCCGCAGGTTGTCGAATAGAACCGCCGGTATCACTACCCAAAGCCACTAAACAAGTATCTGTTTGTACCGATACCGCTGCCCCGCCAGAAGACCCTCCTGATACCCGCTCGGGGTCGAGCGGATGCAAAACCGGACCATAAACGGAGTTTTCATTGGAAGAACCCATTCCAAATTGGTCACAATTGGTACGACCAATCAAGATCGCGCCTTCGGCCAACAGACGCTCCACTGCTGTGGCCGAGTACAGCGAAGTAAATCCTTCCAATATTTTAGATGCTGCGGTAACTGTATGACCAGTATAGCAGATATTGTCTTTTATACTGATAACCACCCCAAATAATCGACCCAATCGCTGCGGGTGTTCTTGCAAGCTACGATCTGTGGCATCGGCTTGTTCAAGTGCTTCATTGCCCCATACTTCTATATATGCATTCAGGTTTTCTGTCTCTTGAATGCGTTGGAGGTAATGTTCTACTAGCCCTCGGCAGGTGATAACACCCGACCGAAGCGCGGCCTGAACCTCCGAAATTGCGCTATATTTTGGCATAGGGCAAAGGTAGGGATTTATGTTTTATGATTGGTGCTTTTTGCTAAGATACTCAAAAAACCCAGCAAGAAACAATTAATTAACTTATATTTGCAGGTCGATTCATTATAAAACCTAACAACCCATTTCGCCATGAGTCTTGCTCTTTATCGCCGCGAAGGCCGCGCGCAACTTTCGGAGTTTTACGGTAACCCGAAACTAAACGATCCCGAACATTATATCCCATCTCAGCCCCTCGCTGATGCTGTAAATGTAGCCATGATGTTAGGCCAACCTTTACTCCTGACGGGCGAACCCGGAACAGGAAAAACACAATTAGCATATCATCTTGCCCATTTCTTCAATGTTGGAAAACCATTGATATTCAATGTGCAAACTACCTCTAATGCTGCCGATTTATTTTACAAATACGATGCATTAGGCCATTTTCAGTATAACCAAAACAATAGCAGGGCACTTAGTCCTGACGAAATAGAGCAGCAATTTATCACTTATAATGCTTTGGGTGAAGCGATTCGCTCTAAAAAAAGGTTAGTAGTGCTGATCGATGAAATTGACAAAGCACCCAGGGATTTACCCAATGATATTTTGTTTGCTATTGAGCATTTGTCGTTTCGCGTTCCAGAGGTGAATAAATATTTTGAGGCTGATTCTAAACAAAGGCCGGTTATTATTATGACCAGTAATTCCGAAAAAAACCTTCCAGATGCCTTTATGCGTAGGGTGGTATATTTCCATATTGACTTCCCGTCGGCTGAAGAATTGCTCCAAATTTTAAGCCAGAAAACAAACGAACTTGGACCAACAGATCTCAGAAGGGTTATAGATCATTTTAACAGCATTCGCGCTTTAAAATTGAAAAAATCTCCTTCTACCGCAGAACTGATTTACTGGACTTTACTTCTACAAAAAATTAAATTTCCAATTAATAAACTAGGAGATACCTTGAATACTAATGAACGGACGCAACTATTGTCAAGTTATTCGGTATTAGCAAAAAACAAAGAGGACTTTGATCTTTTAAAAGTACTCTAGCCCAAAGCCATGCCGCTCCTCACAAAAAAAACTGCCGCCGAAAGGCAACATTTGCTCGGTATGCTCCTCACCGCATGGGAGGCCGAAGGTTATGTTTTGGGTACCGATAAGTATTTAGCCATCCAAGAAGTGATGGACATGCTACCAGACGAAATGGAATTGGAGGAAATGAAGACCTACCTAGGCCCGCTGCTCGTCAATGATCCACAAAAGCAAAAAGAGTTTTATCAAATTTTTGACCAAATACTGGTACGTTGCCAAGAACAATTATCCGCACATGCCGCTTTAGTGATAAAAGAAAAAAGAGATGAGCATTGGAGTGTGTTAAAAAAAGACTACACATCATGGATAGATAAAATAAAGACATTTTGGTTAAAAATGAATCGCTTGACGCGTTTTATTTTACTATCGCTGGCTTTTTTACTATTTGTTGGAATTCCTGTATTTAATTACGTTGTGGCGAAAAAGTATGCCACAAAAGCCACATTTAAAGATCAACAAGTTTTTCTACTCTATTCAGATGTGCGTATAAAAAAACCACAGCTGTATTGTTTCCAATCTGGAGTACCCGAATTAAGGAATATTGTAGCGGTAGAATTAGTTTCGCCCAAACCTACTCATATCAATCTGCTGATGAGTTTTGATTCCTCAGAAGTATGCTTTGATTTTGTGGGATTAATACCTGGGCGAGATGATTTGCAGTATAATATTTGCTTCTCCAGTGGAGCATGCCTCACCATTAATGTTGTTTTTAGGGTGGATGGTTTTGCCGTAGTCCCCCCGCCGTATGTTGGTGCGGGGAGTATTCGTTTATCTCCTTCAAAAGTGCCTGAGGAAGCGGTACAAAAGGAGAGCAAAATACCCATTCAAAAACTGGATAAAGCAAATACACTATTAGATACTTCCCAGTTTACAAACCAGCCCGGCCAATACGTATCAGAAGTTTCGGCAGCATGGAGTGTTGGGACAGGACATGCGTACCTAACATTGCCCAAGGGTATTATTATTGCGCTAACAGCAGGTTTGCTTTATTTAATTGGATTATTTTTCCACCGTAAAAGACAAAAATTTGCTATTCAGCAGCAGTTGGATGATGATAAGCCCTATGCCTGGACGATAAGAATTCCTTTTTTAGATAAGGTAAAAATGGGCGATTCTTTTTACCTCGCTTTAGCTGAAATGCGTCGTCGTATCCTCGGTGCTGCACAACAATTGGATATGCCCAACACGATCAAATCCACGATTAAGCGGGGTGGAATGATTGATTTTAGGTACAAATTCCATTTAAACCATAAATATTACCTGTTTCTAGTTGATATTCGTACGCCACAAGACCAACGTACCAAAGTATTTGATTTGATTTTGGATGTACTGAAGCAAGAAGAAGCCCCTATCGAGGTTTTTTATTATGCAGGAGATATAAACCGTTGTTGGAATGAAAAATACAAACAGGGACTTTCGCTTCAACATATTCAGCACAAATACCGCGACTATTATTTAATTGTGTGGGGTAAAGCGGATGCCTTTGTCGATAATGATACACAAGAATGGGCCGATTGGACCAATCTATTTGACGCTTGGCACAGTCGGGTACTTTTGTACCCTGTTCCTACATCAGATTGGGGAGAACTTGAAGCAATAGTTGCCCAAAAATTTCGGATTATACCCGGCACTCCTAAGGGTTTGGCAAATTTGGTAGAAACATTAGAGGCTGTTGATCCCAAACCTTATTTACTATGGCAAAACGAGCCGGACATAGATATTTCCCCCATTGTGCTTCCTGCAATTAAAGTAGGCCGACAATGGTTACAACAACTCGAGGCCCATTTGGTGGTGCAAAAAAATGGAGAACGGGACGATCGTTTGTTGAGATGGGTTGCCGCCTGTGCAATACCGCCTGTATTGATCTGGGACTGGATGTTGTATGCCGGTGATATGTTGGCACATCCGGGTGAACCATTCCTAAACTTAGATCATTTGTATAAAATTACACGTATTTCTTGGTTTTCGGAAGGCCAAATACCCGAACCCTACCGTGAGGCACTGCTGGAATGGCTGGAAGAAACCTACCCCAATTGGGAGATCAAATGGCGACACGAATGGGGTAAGGTGATGAACCTAGAAAGCAACCTGCCACCAATAGGTACAATGGCCTGGCAAGGACATAGAATACAGGTAATCTTGAACGAATTACTCCAAAATACAGATTGGGTAACGCGCAGGAAACTGGAAGAGGAACTGGATCGGTTATTATTAAACAAGCCTTTAGAAGATGCCATCTTGATTAAATATATTGAAACCCGTACATCAAAGCTGGACAAATTATTGTCGGATCGTTTCCGAAAATTTGTACAGGAAAAACGTGGTTTTAATTGGTATTGGCGCGACTGGACTTGGCAGGTAGCTGGTACTTTACTCGTTTTTTTAGCCACTTTATTCATCCATTATACCGAACCCGTAAGGGTATTTAACTTTGAAAACACGGTAAGCAAGGTGGCTTTTTCGAGCGATAATACGACATTTGTAGCAACTGGTAGCGACGGATCTGTAGCACTCTGCAAAACCGATGGATCGTGGTTAAGTGGTAAAAAAGATCATCGGGAAAGGATAGTGGAAAGTAGTTTTTCTGAAAATGGCAATACGTTATTCACTGGCGGGGCAGATGGTATTTTGAAGTTTTGGGATATCAGCGGTGCGCCACTTTATGCGTACAAAACGGATCAAAACCTCATTACTGCTATGAAATTTACCGCCGATCATAGTCGAATTTTTATTGGATATTATAACGGTGAGGCAAAACTCTGGGACGTAGCGGCAAAGCGTATTTTGGCTACTTTCATTGGGCACAAAGATGCTATTTTGGATGTAGATATTGCACCATCTGGTAAAGAGTTTCTTACCTGTTGCCGCGATGGGTCTGTAAATCTTTGGACACAGGAAGGGGTACTACTACGAACGCTCGTCGGTCATAAAGACCAAGTAATTACGGGTTGCTTTTCGCCGAATGGCCAAAATATTACTACGGGAAGCCGGGATGAAACGGCTATTATTTGGACTGTGGAAGGCAATATGTTGAAAATACTAAAAGGCCACCAAGATAATATCACAGATATTCGTTTTACTAACGATTCGGAGCGCATTATTACGGCAAGCGAAGATAAAACAGTTAAAATATGGGATTTGAACGGACGCTTATTGCGCACCTTGGAAGGGCATACCGATAAAGTAAATACCATGGACATATCACCTGATGGCACCATGCTGCTAACGGGTAGTAGCGATTACAGTGTTCGGTTATGGAAATTGAAGTAATACCAAAAAAAATTCCCGCTGCACAGAGTGTTGTGCAGCGGGAATAATAAAAAAAGGTTGAACGAAGCAATTATACTCCAATCTCTACCACTTCAAATTCCATAATACCGTTAGGCGTTTGTACTTTAGCGATATCCCCTTTTGTTTTTCCGAGTAACCCAGCACCGATAGGAGAAGAAACAGAAATTTTCTTCAATTTGGAATCTGCTTCTGACTCAGATACCAGTTTATAGGTAATTTGAACACCCGTTTTTAAATTTTTTATAGTAACATTACTTAAAATAGATACTTTAGAGGTATCCAAATGGCTTTCATCAATGACTCGTGCATTGGCCATTACGGTTTCCAACTCGCTGATTTTTAACTCTAAAAGACCTTGGTGTTCTTTTGCAGCATCATACTCCGCATTTTCAGAAAGGTCACCTTGCGCACGTGCCTCAGCAATAGCATGGGCTGCCTCCATTCTTCCATTGGTTTTCAACTCCTCTAACTCGGCTTTAATCCTATCATAGCCGCCCTGAGTCAAATAGGTGTAATTCGACATAGTATAATAATTGTGTGGTGATTAGCATAAAAAAACAGAAACGTTTCTACCCGGAGATAGAAACGTTTCTGCTAGAATTCTGCTGCAAAGTTAAGGGTATTTTATTTTAACTTGCAAGCCTAATATAGAATTTCCCCTAAATTAATTATAAATCCACCCGAATACCCAAATTATGAGAACCACGGAACACAAAAGTACTGCGGTAAGCATAGTCTAAAGCAAAACGAGTATTGGATCCTTTTTTAGCTCCAAAAGCAAAGGAAAAACCTGCTGCTAAGCCATTATCCAAAGTACGCTCAATTTCATTTGAATTAAACTCGTACTTGTACGCTGCGCGCAAAGCAAAGAATTCGCGGTAACGGAATTCAGCACCTAAACCAGCTTGGTCACGGGCAAAAGCATTGGATGTGAAATTACCCAATACCGCTAGTACCGCTGATTTACCAAATAAGAAATCATACGATGCACCAATATTCAACTGTGAAGGCAATTCGTATGGTGAAGAGCGGTTATAATTAACATTGTTGTAAGGAAAGTTAGGACCAGGATTCGGTAAAGAAACAGCCAGACCCTCTCCAGCAAAACGCATTTTACTACCTACGTTCCGCAAAGATATACCAAACTTAAACTCATCGTGCTCTCCTGTTACATATTGTACCCCTGCATCCAAAGCAACAGCACGCGCAGCCACACTTGTTGCTGATTCGCTCACCACTTTTGCCGTTACACCTACCGATACTTTATTGCCAAATACATGAGAATAAGATAGGCCAATATTTACAAATGTTGGGCTAAAAGTAGTTCCTGACCCACCTGGTGTGTTTTCAGTGGTAAAATCAAAGTCTCCCAAGTCCATGGAAACTAGACTAATACCAAATGCGCCGTTGCCGATACGGCGTGCAAGGCCAAGGGCATTTAATGCTAAGCCAGCACCCTCCATATAACGGGTATGGCCGATATTGATTTCAGTGCTTTTGATACGACCCAAACCAGCAACATTGAGGTACATCGCTTCTGTGCCTTTAATACTGGCCGTGTTGAGCGAGTGGAGACCTGCACTGCGCGCCCAAGGATTGATGAGCAATTGGCTTGCGCCTGCCTCACCTTGGCGATCGGGGTTACCCGCAATAACCACCCCTGCACTTAGTAAAGTAACCACCAAAAGCAGTAAATTGTATATTTTCTTCATTATTATAATAATTGAATAGATGAATGTAATTACTTACGCGAATAAGGGGTTATGTGTAAATGTTTATGAAAGCCTCATTGGTTTCGCAAACTTAACGCCCCATTTTATTCGCATGACTTGCGCATTTGAAGATTCGAGGATTTGGCATAATAGTATTAAATTATGCGCAAACCCTCGAATATGATTACTTCAAATACACAAAATATTATAGTCCCGACGGATCAAATAGCCTTGGTACACCAAACCATTTTATAGTTCGTTCACCTAAGCCTTCGGCATTAATATGCACCAGATATACACCAGCAGCAACCAAGATACCTTTACTGTTTTTGATATCCCATTCAATGGCAGGCGTGATTTGATTATATGCACTATATACTTCATCGCGTTTGTACTGACGAACAAAGCGACCATCCAATGAATAAATCGTTACTACACATTTTGGTGGCAAATTCGTAATCTTAACGACATTAGATAAGTTACTATTCTCGTACTGTGAGAACGCATAGTACGGGTTAGGTACCATTCTAATAGAATCCAATGCATTTTCGATTTGTACCTCATTCAATGCAGTAGAAGCGCGGCCTTGAATCTTAAAGCGATACCTTGGATGTCCATTACCAGTGTTTTTCCTCACCGCGTAAGGATTATCAACCCGTAGTTTTACCACAAGATCGTTTGGAATAAGACCATCTTTATAAGATTTCATCTCAAATGATGTCGTAAGTCCAAGCATACCAGCCCAAGCTAAGTTTTCTACTACCTGCTTTTTATTTAAGTTCTTATTTGCCGATAACCAATAATCCGGATTTAAACGACGACGGATAAAATCACACTCATCATATTTCGTATTGGAAACATAAACAGCATGTTGACCACCTGCAATGAAATCTGTGATTTCTGCTATTGAATTTTCTTCGCGTATAAACTGTGAAGTAGGGTTAAACATCATGTCGCGACCTGTATATTGGGCATCTAGTGATTTACGATAACAAGAGTTTTCGCCAAAGAACACGTTCAAACGCTCGCCTGTTTCTACATTCACTGCATAGCCTGGGAACCAACCCATACCGCGCATAAGAGAATCTTTAAGTGGGTTAAGGCGTTTTTTGAACGGCTGTGATGTCGATGGATCTGGCAATGAGTCTGGCTCCTTTGTATTATCCAAATCAGGGAAACCATCACCATTATTATCGTCTTTACCTACCGAACGAGCATATCGAGTATCAAAACTCTGACGTATCCGTCCTGGGCCTGATTCCGTTACTAATTGTGGATCTTTCACTACGCCTAGTACTGATCCAGTATAGTATTCCGATGCAGTTTCGATAACTACGCAACGACTCCATTTCGATTTATCAGAAGTGAAAACAATATCCACATTGGGGATAAGATTCATTTTGGCATATCGATTATTGGTGGCTGAAGGATCTACACTTCCTAACGCATTTGCATTGAAATAACTAGGACCTACTTTGCCTGTCCATGCCGGTGTAAGCATACGGTTATTTCCAAAAACAAATGGGCCTTCTGGTAAATTAGCCGATGCAATCAGGTATGGAACAAATGCTCCGTTGCCCATTGCACTCAATTGATTACCCGGATCCAACAAATGATCTTCTTCTGACTTTCCAGTACGAACAAAATTGAATATGCCCGCCTCTTGGTCTTGAATACCGAATAACCAAGGGCTGTTCGGATCGTCAAATACCCATTCTGCACCAATAGCACCGTTACTTTCACCAGGGCTTGCTATGTTTGGATTGCGCTCAGCAGGAGCGAAATTACCCACTTCGGCACTTTGTGTAATGGTTACCGTAAAGCCATAGTCGGCAAATACTTGCTCATTGAACTCATTGATACCCGTTGTAGAAACCACTGTTGGTTCTCCAGGAATATCAATCCGCTTAAGTTGCCACTTAGCATCCTTGTCCAAGATCGCATCACTATTGTCACTATCCGTAAATTGTACTTCGTATTCACCTTCTTTTACCTCAAATGGGTTAAAGATAACGATATTCAATGGGCCTTTCCCTGGTAAATAAGTGATTTCACCATCAGAATTACCTGCTAACATTTGCTCGCGCTCTTCCTTAGGTACATCCAAGAAAATACCACCAGCACCTTCGCCTTCCAAACGTGTAATTTCTACGCCATCACCATACGCAGCATTCAATACTTGATCTACGATTGGGCGAGGGATTACCGTTTTAATTTCTACGCGACCGCCTTCCAAATAAGGTGTTTGTTGACCTGAAAGGAAAATACCATTTTGCTTGAAGTTTTCGTAATTATTATGCGCATAAGCCACCACTGCATAGTAGTATTTCTTATGGTTGATCAACGTACGAACATTACCTGTTGCAAATTGGTCATCGGTAATTTGGAAAGTATGACGAATACCTTTGTCAGCACCATCTACTCTTTCTACAGGGTAGTAAACCTTCTTGATCGGATTATCTGGATCTGTTGGATCTGCTGTTTCAATCCAGTTGAATATTTTTTTCACACCGTTCTTTTTGTCCACCTGTACAACCAAACGCGCTTGGTCTGGGTCGTCAAAATCGCGAACCGATGTATTAGGATTGATGACTTGATACACTTTGTATCCTTCAAACTTATAACTTGCACTGTCCCTGGATACGCTATTGGGAGCCAAGAAGTCTTTTTGAATATAGCCTTCCTCTTTGTTATTACTTACACCACTATTAGATAAAACGGCGATCAATTGGCGATCCATTTCGATCCAATCTACCGTAGGTGCATCCGGACCTTCCAAACGCTCAAAGCAGTTATCGAACAAACCTTGCGCCAATTTATCAGCACGCAACAACAACTCTACATCAGGGCATGGATAAGCAATATTCGGTACCCATGGAGCACCAATAATCAACTCATTCTGAGCACCAGGCTTTAATAAGAATGGACCCGAAGCTTGTAAGGTACGGCGATCACCAAAAGGTAAATTAGCCGTACACATTGACCATCCATTAGGATTGTTCGGATTGGAAGGCAATGCATATTTAGTCAAGTCGGTACTACCAATGTTATAGCCATCTCCACCCACTGTTAAAGGCGTACCATCAGACCATCTACCTGTCAGATAGTTATAAAATTCTGCGGGCAAGTTTGGATCCGTTGTAGGTGGCGGCGGATTACCAACAGCTGGGTTATTGTAGTACATAAAAGAGGACATACCAATCTCAATCAATGTATCTTTAAACTCTCCAGGGTTTTGCCAGTCAGGAATTGTTTTTGGTCTGCGAGGGCCACGGAAATAATCTACACCTATAATGGGCACTTCATTACAATAAGTAGGTACTTCGCCACAGTTACAGCCCGGTTGACCATCCACTGCATCTTGGTTGTAGGTGTACATCAGACCATTGAGTGTATCACAACCAATATAGTCATCCGTATAACACCCCAAGTCAGCATCTACCCAAAACGCGAAATAAGTAGAATCGATCAGTTCCGTTGCACGATTGATCAACTTATAGCGTTGGAAAGTCATGTCATTTAACTCATCACTTGTTTGATAGCCAAAAGATTGGACTTGTACTTCCATTTGAATAGTTCTTCCGCCTGTTCTACCGTGTGGGGAGTTAGATCCTTCATCGTTATAAATCCAAAAAATCATTTCTGCTGGGTAACGAGTTTGATCGCACCCACGAATTTCGATAGATGGATAGTCTCCTTTCAACGGATCGTATTGATTATCAAAATCTGCATCAAAAAAGCCAGCCAATCCACTTGCTGTATTGGGCAGGGCGAATTGATTAATTTCAATAAAATAAGGATTGCCTTTTGCTGGCCAGCCCTTTACACCACGTGGGATAAGTGCCGGATCATTGAGACCCTGCGCCAGATTATTCAGGTGTTCCCGAATTTCATCGCCTGTTACACGAAAATGCCTATCCCAACTTTTACAAATATCCGCTGTGGTAGTGCCCAAAACTGGGTCAAGTGGGCCAGGCCAAAAATCATTCCGGCCACCTGAGCGGTAATCCTGACAAGCCAATTTAAGGTTGCCAGCAGCATCCACACCTCCTAGCCACACCGAAGCAGCAAAGATAGAGGATACTTCTCTTTGTCCAGAAGTAGGATCTACTTTTGGTACAATATAACGGCCATCGCTAAAGTCCCACCAACAGTCACCACCGCCCAACAAACGGGCGCGGACGTTATTGATCTCTTGGTCAATAGATGATTCCGAATTGGCACAAAACGCACGCATCGATGCCGCTGCGGGCTTTTGTACTGTTTTTCTACGACCCAAATCGGGCGTATGGGCCATGAGGCCAACTACAACAAAAGATAAAAATGCTGTAAGCCAAATATGTTTATGTGTCATATGTATGTGTGTTTGTTTAGAATGCAAAAGCAGCACCGACGAAGATACGACGCGGCAAAGTGAAATTATTGGGATTGAGCATTGCCCAAGAATAAGAAGCTAAAAAAGCTTGACGACTACGGCCTTGGCTTTCCAAACCATTCACTTGCGAAAAGCCTTCATTTGATGCCAAATAACCATCTTCGGTAGGCGAGCCTGTATATTCATATACCCTAGCTATGTTACGACGGTCAAACAAATTGGAAATACGCAAATAAATATTTACATTTAGATCCGTTTTGCCTTTTGGATTAAGGTTAACCGTTTTGTCCAAACGAAGATCTACATTAGAACGCCATGGCAAACGGTTACCATTGATGGTACCTTGGTTACCAGATGCACCAAAGCGATCTGGACGCAAACGAGCCGTATATGGACGACCTGAAACCGTGCTGAATTGAAGGTTTAGACCTAGGTTAGCAAAAATTTGGCGACCATTGATTTCTGGGCCATCATAAGCCTTATCTTCACCAAAACGATAGTCAAAAATACCTGCTATATTATGACGCTCATCAAATTCCAATGGGTATAGTGTACGCAATTGTTGGCGTAAACCACGTTGTGTGTTGGAATTAGAACCTGTACCATCCGCAAACTGTAAGGTGTAAGCTACTTGGAACTGAATATTTTTGATACGACGTAGGTCATACTGCGTTGTAAAACCTTTTACCGTTCCAAAGTCAATATTATCCGATGTGCCATAACGACCAATTACTGGAACAAAATTGAACTGGCGCTCTTGAATCATATCGCGCATTTCGCGGTAATAAGCCGAGAATTTCAAGGCCGAGAAGCTATTCAATTTTTGTTGGAAACCAACCTCATAATCTACTACTTTCTCTGGCTTAAGGTTCGCATTATTACGCGTAGTACGACCTGGTACATAGAAGTAATAGTAATCCAAAGGTGTTACTTCCCAGTTGCTCGGTGGACGCTGTACCAATACATCGTAGTGTGCAAAGAAGTTTGCGTTTTCGTTGATTGGGAAAGAGAACGCTAAACGTGGCAGCCAGTTTACTTGTGGTGTATAATCCACAAATGCAGTATTAGGATCAAAATTTTCACTGCGGATATTGGTATTAGATTCATCCAAATAGATCGGTTTTACAGCTGCACCACCAAAAATAAGATTGGCATCATTTACCTGTTGGCCTTCTTTAGTGTACCACTGGTCACCATTACGGAAGGCTGCAAGACCTACGTTTTTGCTGCCATCAATGGTATAAACACTAAAATCGTCGCCAATTGTACCTGGACGCGTTCCTTGAAACTTTGAATAATACGTTTTAGCATCCATAATCTGATATAGAGAATATGGATCGCGCAGGACACGTGTATTTAAGTCAAAACGCTCTACACGCATACCAAGACTGAAGATCATCTTGTTAAAGGTGAACTTATCTTTGATATAGGCTGCTTGATAAAGCGGGGTCAAGGGCGCAATTGGGAAATTACGTACGCCTTCTGCATCGCGGCTGGTAAAGAAATCATTAAAGGTAAAGCCATTGCCTAAGCGATTGCCTAGATAATCGTATCCACGATAAGACAAACGACCACCATCTAAATCCGTTAATTCTTGTGGAGAGAACATATCCAAACGCAATTGATCCGGAGTCAATTCCAAAGGATTAATCCAAGTCTGCTCAGAAACACCCAATTCTTTGCGTATTTCTCTGTAGAAACGTGCATCTGTTTGTGGTGTAATTAAATAAGGATTTATTTCAACAGGGATACCATCAACAATTTTAATTTCGATTGGTGGGCAAGTATCGCACAAACCATTGTGGTGGCGGTTGGCCAATTGGCGTGCCAAATCCCATAAAGTAGATGGACGCAAATTCCATTCGCGATTGGTGCGTTGTTCGTTCAACAAACCAAACTGGATATTATGTGTACCTGTTTTACCCAATTTCAAGTCAAAATTACTTGATGCGTTTAGGGTAAAAATATCGTCCTCTGATTTGAATGCTTGGTTGTAAACACGGTTAATATTAGCGTGCATACCACTCCAAATATCATCATATACGTTAGAGAAACGACCATTTTGTACAAAGAACGAGTTAATATTTTCAGGATTAGAAAATTCATTGTACGCTTCTAAGCCCGGGTTAGTTCCTGTAGATTCAAAACCAACGAACCGTTCACCATAACCCACATGTGTTAAAACTGGTCCAACTGGGAAAATAACAGTATCTAATGCAAATCTAAATTTACCAATATATCCGTAATCAAAATAATTGTCACCATGGCGAGGATCTGTGACACGTTCGTTTGCACGCTCGTAACCAAACTGTATTTGATAACTCGCATTAGCAATACCAAATTTACTCTTACTTTCTTTCTCAGAGTTACCAAGACGATGACGGAAACGACCCAATACACGCTTGCGCTGATTGTAACGCGTTGGGTTATTGTGTGAATTGAGTACCTGCCAGTGGGTCTCACCGTAATTACCGGGCGTAAACTGATTACGGGTATCTCTATAGGTTCCTGTAATACTCAAGTCAATTTGCTCTGTAAAACGGAAATCCAATTTACCAGTTAAGTCTAAATCCCTACGCCCTTCAAACGGGCGATAGCGCATCAAATTCACACTATCATTGGTGAAGCGTTCAGCCGTATTGATGATACCTCCGCGGTTGCGCGAAAGCGGGTGTTGCTGGAGATGATCCAATACACTACCTTCTTCAAACTGGCTACCGAAGGGTTTGTCGTTGCCGAGGAATTTTCCCTTTGCACGTGCTACTCGCAATGCTGGTGGATCGTCATCTTTCTGTGAGTTATACTGCCCCGACAATCGAAAACCTAACAACGTGCGCTCTGGACGGCCTTCTTGCCTTTTCAACTTAATGATTGGGCCGCTTATATTAGCGGTAGCAAGCAAAAAGCCATAAGGATCCAAACCGTTAGAGTTTTCTACCTCTACGCTACCATTGTATTTACTCGCAGGGCCTTTTGAGGTAATAGAAATGACACCACCCGTTACGTCACCGTACTCCGCTTGCAAACCACCCGTAATTACCTGTAACTGTTCAATATCCTGAACAGGTACCGTATTTCCGAATACGCGAACACCATCCACATAATAGTTCGTACCATTGGCACGCGAACCTTTGATTGTTACATCACCACCATCAATGGAAGAAGTACCCGCTGTTGTAGCAACAATAGCGTTTACACTCCTGGTAGGGAGGTTTTTGATCTGTTCGGAGGTAAGGGTTTGGCCGCCGGAGGTCTGGTCTTGTTTGATCAGCGGCACCTTGTAGCCAACAACATCAATAGCACCAAGCGTTGTGTTGTCCGACATTTCAACTCTGAGCGTGTTGATTTCGCCCGATAAAACTTGGACACCTTGAAATTCCTTCGTTGCAAATCCTGTATAACTTACTTCAACGGTGTAAGTACCAGCATCCACTTGAATCCGGAAATCGCCAGAAATGTCCGTAATTGTACCACGTAAAAGGTCCTTCCCCTTTCTGATTTTTACAGAAGCGCCTATCAGCTCTTCTTGCGTGTTAGCATCTAACACCTTACCAGCAAGGAAGGTTTGTGCCAACACCGCAGAACTCCACCCGAGGAGCAACATGAATGTTAGTAGTAAAGAACGTACCATATTAAAATGATTGATTAATGATTATTACTAATTTAAAATATGAGATATGAACGATGAGATATGACTTACACCAAAACCCAAGGTATTAATTCCGAATGATCAGCCTTAATAATATAAAATTATAAGGCAACTTTATGCTAAGGAATGAGACTTAGATCTCATTCCTCCCGCCCCTCTCCTTAATTAAAAAACTTTCTTTTTAATTTCTCGATCAACATTTCTGCCATCCTGCGCTTGGACTCTTGTGTCCACCCAGCGATATGTGGCGTTAACACCACTTGATCGAACTGATATAGTTTTTTGAATTGCTTTTCCTCGGCTTCGGTGAATGTTTTCGGTTTTTCATTTTCAAATACATCTAAACAAGCACCGCCCATTTGCCCCGTTTCAAGTGCTTCAATCACTGCTGTTGTATCTACCACTTTTCCCCTTGAAGTATTGATCAAAACAAAACCTTTTCGGCACTGTTCAATGAATTTTTGATTTACTAAATGTTTGGTCTCTAAATGGAGCGGCAAATGTAAGCTAATGATTTGTGAATTTTCTTGTATTTCCTTTAAATTTTGCACTTCCTGTACCCAAGGCATCTGATCTGCATAGCCGGAATAGAGGTATTTATCATAAGCTAACACCTGCATCCCTAACCCCGACAACTTAGCCGCAAAACTACTACCAGTATGTCCAAACCCCACAATTCCTATTGTTTTGCCCATCAATTCCCATCCTCTATTGGCTTCTCTATGCCATTCCAACTGCCGTACTTCGCGATCAGATCGGCACAAATTATTTGCCAAAGATAGTAACATACCCAATGCTTGCTCTGCTACCGCGTTCCGATTACCCTCGGGGCTACTCATCACAAAAACACCCTTTTTGTCGGCATAAGGACGATCTACTATTTCCATTCCCGAACCAAGCCTACCCACAAATTCAAGTTTAACCGCACGATCCAAAAAAACTTGATCTACATTTATTTTGCTGTTAATAATTAATCCAACATACGTTGAAATTTTTTCCAAGGTTTCTGCTGGGCTAATTTCTGGAAAAAAATCACAGCAATAACCCATTGCAGTCAACTGTTCTATCAAATAAGGATGACAATCATCCGTAATGAGTACCCTTTTTTCGCTCATTTTATTCATCAAAAGTATAACCTATTAAATATATCGTGTGGTACAATTGTGTGAATGCTCCGTTTGAATGACTGAATGCGCCCAATCGTTTCGTGAACAATTATGAAAAATCCAATTATCCGTCGGAACTTTGCAGCGGACTAGGACAAAGCATATTCACCGTCCTTTTCCGTTGCAAAGGTATTTATTCGTTCGCATGAGAATTTTCTTTTTTTTAGTATTGACTATTTTAGGCATCTCTGCATGCCAAACAAAAGGATCAAAGGCCACTGAAAAACGTAGCCTTTCCTGTTATATTCGTGTATTGGAATCGGAAGGTCGTGTCCGTGCCGAAGCCACCATGAGCGCGAAGGTACACCCCGATTCCGCCAGCCAGCCAATCGAAGTGCCCAATGGTATTCTTTACCAAGGCACAATGATGAACTTAATCCCCAACCAAGGTCTTACTTATTTCAAGGATTTTCCTGGAGCATATATGCAAGACCATAAGTTTACATGGGAAGGTACCGACCGGACTCCAATGGCGCTTTCTGTAAAAATGAACAGCATCAAAAAGTTCAGCTTTGGCCAAAAGGCCATTTCTGCCAGCAAGCCAGCTACGCTTACTTGGGAAAATAATGGACTCGAAAAAGGAGAATCTTTAGTTTTAATTTGGGAAAACGCCAAAGAAAACCGTACTGTGCCGATGGAATTATACATACAAGGTACATTCCCAAAAATTGAGTTCCCCGCTGGAAAAATGAAAGAACTATCGCCAGGTGTATGGACATTGTATGTAGTACGCAAAAAACTAACCCGCTCCGAAGTGGGCAATGTAAGTACTCAAACCATTATGGAGTTTTATTCTCAAACTGATACTTTAAACGTGGTGCAATAGACATGATATTTTGGTTACCTTTGCCACCCATTTTTTAACATTATTGGTATGTTCATTTCAGGAATACAACAAATGGGTATAGGCGTTACCCATGTACAAGAGGCGTTTGAATGGTATAATATTCATTTTGGGATGGATGTCCCTATTTTTGAAGAAGCCGCTACTGCCGGTTTGATGCTACCTTATACAGGTGGTGAACCCCGCGACCGACACGCAATACTTGCCCTCAATATGCAGGGCGGTGGCGGTATGGAAATATGGCAATACACCAGTAGAGTCCCGCAACCACCCGCGTTTCAACCTCTTTTGGGTGATCTTGGCATTGGAATTTGCAAAATTAAATCCAAAAATGTAGATGAATCCTTTCATTTTTTGCGTAAAAAAGGGATCAATATCCTGACAAATCCCTCCGCACGCCCCGATGGCAAAATGCACTTTTTCGTTAAAGACCCCTACAATAATCCCTTCGAAATTGTAGAAGCCAACGATTGGTTTGCTGCCTCCTTGAACCACTACTCTGGTGGTGTGTATGGTGCTGTCATTGGCGTATCTGATATAGAAAAATCTAAAAAGTTTTACGCTGATATTTTGGGCTACGATACCGTTATATATGACAAAACCGGCGATTTTGAAGACTTACACGGCACAGATGGCGGCTTTGGACAGTTTAGGCGTTGTTTGTTGCAACATAGCGATGTACGCAAAGGGCCATTCAGTCGATTACTGGGCACTACCGAAATAGAACTGGTGCAGACAATGGATCGTACGCCTCGCCCAATTTTTGAAAACCGCTTTTGGGGCGATTTAGGCTATATTCACCTCTGCTTTGATATAACTGGTATGGCCGAACTTAAAACGATTTGCGCAGCCAAAGGCCATCCTTTTACGGTGGATTCCAGTGGTTCTTTCGATATGGGTGAAGCTGCAGGATATTTTTCTTATGTAGAAGACCCTGATGGCACTTTAATTGAATTTGTGGAAACACACAAAATTCCAATTATCAAAAAAATAGGCTGGTATCTTGATCTTCGGAAACGTTCCAATCCTGCCAAATCGTTGCCTCGATTCATGCTTAAAGCATTGGGATTGGGCAGAAAAAAACTAGAATAAGATATGGTTCTTTTCCGAAAAGAAACACTTGAGTCGTTGTTCTTCTCAACGATTTCACTCTTATTTATCGTATATTTATTTGCTCGGGCCAAATGCGTACCGATCACTATTGACGAGGTATCAACGGTGATTACCCATACCAACAGAAATATTTGGGATATTATTTTTTATAAAAAATCTGCTGTCCCCAATAACCACGTATTGAATACCTTACTCGTTAACTTTACAACTTGGCTATTTGGCGTTCATCACGTGATTGTCCGTATTCCCGCAATCCTTGGAGGGGTACTCTACTTATGGGCTGCACGCAAAATTGCGCTAATGAGTGATGCCTACTGGCTACGCTGGTTTGTAGTATCCATATTATTGTGCAACCCTTTTGTTCTAGAGTTTTTTGCACTGGCGCGTGGGTACAGTTTATCCATAGGCTGCATGTTGGCATCTATTGCATTTGCGCTAGAATATAACAAAACGCCTGCGCTAAAACCCTTGGTTTTTAGCCTTTTTTGGGCTTTTTTATCCGTAGAAAGTAATTTTACACTACTCAATTATGTTATTCCATTTGTTCCGTTGCTCATATTATGTATCTGGAAAAACAATAGATCGTACTTCTGGCGTGATGCTGTAGTTGTTTTGATTGGTATTGGTGTTATTGCTTTTTTCTGTTACCAGCCTATTGTTAAAATGCATGCGGACAATGAATTTCAGTTTTGGGGTAATAATGGTTTTTACCAAGAAACACTGCTTCCTTTGGTTAAGGCATCTACTTATGGACAGGAGTATCTAGGCGAGGCATCTGCTGCTGTACTCTCTTGGATGATCTTACTTTTTAGTATTGTATCCCTGATAATAGCAATGGTCGTGTGGAAAAAAAGTAATTGGTCTATTACGACAAGTATTTGGCTTTCCCTGATCTTTATAGGTGCTGTAACTTATAATCTAACGCAGTTTTACTTTTTAAAAATTCCATTTTTGAATCCACGGACTGCCTTGTTTTTTTATACCCTTTTTGCTTTACAATTAATTGCGGTTGCCTATTGGTTATGGGAAAAAAAGCAATGGGTGGCTAAAATATATATCGCTCTTTTAACGGTGTTTGCCACTGTGAACACGGCAAACAACATGAACACAAGTTCCTCCCGCGAATGGTGGTTCGATTCAGCCACCTTCCTTGTAATTGAGCATTTAGAGCAAATTTATAGAGCAGAACAACGAAATAGCCCAATTACACTGGACACCTATTGGACAATGTTCAATTCTTTTAATTTTCATATCAAAGAAAGTACACCTAACCACCAAACGCATATAAGTTTATCCGAATGGCATCCTAATCGAGCCTATCCACGGGATACTGAATTTTATTTGGCAGAATCGCAAGAAGAAGCGAAACAATACAGCGATACCCATGAAATAGATCACGCATTGGATGGACATACACAAGTATTGCTCCGGCGCAAAAAATAATAAATTATGATATCCATCATTTCATACAATGTAAACGGTATTCGTGCCGCAATCAAAAAAGGCTTTTACGAATGGCTGGCACAAGCCAATCCCGATATTATTTGCCTGCAAGAAACAAAAGCACTACTCAGCGATATTGACACCGCACCTTTGGAAGCTTTGGGCTACCACCACAACTGGTTTTCCGCAGAGAAAAAAGGATACTCCGGTGTAGCTACTTTCTCCAAACAAAAACCAGACACAGTAGTCGAAGGCTGTGGAATTGAAGCGTATGATAGAGAAGGGCGTATCCTCCGCACCGATTTTGGCGACTATACACTACTCAATTGCTATTTCCCTTCAGGCACATCAGGTGATGAGCGGCAAGCATTTAAAATGACGTTTTTAGAGGACTTCTTTGATTGGGCTACCGAACTCAAGCGAACACGCCCTAATTTGATTATCTTAGGCGATTACAATATTGCCCACAAAGAAATAGATATCCACGATCCAAAAGGAAATAAAAAATCATCTGGGTTTCTACCCGAAGAACGCGCATGGATGACAAAATGGTTGGAAGAAGGCGGCTTTACCGATGCATTTAGAACCGTTCATCCCGAAATGCAACAATACAGCTGGTGGAGTGCCCGATTTAACTCGCGAGCAAATAACAAAGGTTGGCGTATTGATTATCAATGTGTTACAGGAAAAATGGCAGAAAACCTAAAGGGAGCTATGCAACTGAACGATGTCGTACACTCAGACCACTGCCCTGTTTGGGCGGAATATGTATTGGATTAACCGTGACAAGTCTATTGTTTCAACTGGCCATTGATAAAGAAAATCTCTTTTTCAATACCTATCCTGCTCCCGATAAAATTAAAATAACCCCTCATTTGGCGCGCTTTGGTATCTAGTTTTTCTAACATACAACTACCTTCTATACAATCGTAGGTCTCTTTTTCTTGGTTTTCTGTATTATGTACTTGTACAATTGCTGAAAACCTAAAGATTGCATAAGTATCAGCATCAAAGGTAGTTTCAAGAGGAATCGCACGCAGGTTTTTAGGGGTAATACCAGACATGACTAAAAAAATGCGATATGGCTTGCCGTTGGTCGAATCTATCATCTCTAAGTTAATATGAAAAGATATGGGTTCTTCTGGCGCAACAAGATCCAATAATTGCGTACCTTCTGTCCAACTGGGGCGTTCCTCCATGGTCACATCTTCTTTTGAAATATCATCATAATATTTCCAATGCAAGAGGTTAACTTTAATGGGTTTGTCTAAATTCATGGGGATGCTCTGCTGCCCCCTTGTAATGGCCATGGCTCTTACTTTTGTGGTACAGGTGCTGCACGACAAATCAAAGGTATCTGTTGGAAAAGTAGTGATTAGTGTTGCCTGACTTTCCGCTTTCCATGAAAAAATGTAAAAAAATAAAACAATGTAGATTAAACGCATCTGCTTCTATATTACTGAATGCGCAAAGGTCGTACCTTTGTGATGAATATACAATATTATATCTTAAATTACAGATAAAGTAGTTACTTCATTAAACATTGCCCGTCTATTCACTTTCTCCTGAACAATATATCGTATGCTAAATACAAAATCAACGTTAATTTTTTTATTTTTACTTTTTTTAGATGCCTCTTTACTTGCACAAAAAGTGACGCAAGGCAGGATGGACTCACTGGATCAACAGCGTATTGCTTATATCAATGCTTTTAAGGATTTAGCAGTTCTTGAAATGTATAAAAGTGGTATTCCTGCTAGTATTACGCTTGCTCAAGGTCTGCTCGAAACAGCTTCTGGCACTAGTTTTCTTGCCCAAACCGCTAATAATCATTTCGGAATGAAGTGTGGTGATCGCTGGGACGGAGATGAAGCCTATAAGCACGACGACGAGTTTGATAAAAAAGGAAATCCTGTCAAATCCTGTTTCCGTTCTTATACCGACCCAGCCGATAATTTTGCCGACCATAGCGACTTTTTGCGCGATCCACAAAAACATAACCGCTATGGCAGCTTATTCTTACTCGATCCCCTCGACTATGTGATATGGAGTACTAGTTTACAAGCAAGTGGCTACTCACCTGTAGGGCATTATTCCGCTCGATTGATTGAACACATAGAGCGTTATCGCTTACACGAATTAGATTATCGTGCTTGGGATGAACGCCACAAGATGAGTCCCAAAAATAGAATGGTGACAGTCAATGGTATAAATATGATACGCGCTGTAGAAGGCGAAACTTTGGGCGAAATTGCTGCTGCCTATAGCCTAAATCCGACAAAAGTATCGGAATATAATGAAAACCATTGGGATAAAAATGAAGGCTTAATACACGGTACACCCATTTACTTATCTGAAAAAAAAGCACGATGGGAAGCCACCGAACTTGAATTTTACTTTTCACATGAAGGTAAATCAATCTTCGAAATTAGTCAATTATTTGGTATAAAAGCAGCCTCATTGAGACAAATGAACGGTATCACCGCCACTCAAGAACCCGCACTTAAAGCAAAAGTCCGTCTCCAAGGACAGCGGTTGGCGAAAGAAAAAATGGCTATTGCTACTTCCAAAATAACTAGCCCTGTTGCTTTAAAACCACGAAATAAAAAGCCACCTATGAGGCCAATTCAAAGTGATTTCCCTGTTAATAGCCGCAACACAGCACAGTTGAATCGCATTTTAGATGCGCCATTTAATTTCAATTCAGCATCCAGTTACAAAATCGCAAGAATTGCTGAATCAACACCTGTAATAGAACAACCCATCACAGAAGCCAACTATAAAGAAGAACGCACCATGGGTAGCCTTATATTCCATGAAGTTGAAAAAGGCGATACTTTGATGAATATTTGTAGAAAATTTGGCGTTGAGTTGTCAGATTTACGCAAATTGAATAATATACCTAACGATAATATCCAAATTGGGCAAAGACTCCGAGTCAAGTAATTATTTCCTAAGTGGTCTTTCAAGTTGATTTTGATGGGTTGGGGTAGATGATTTTGCTATCTGCTAAGGCACGAGGAGGGCGAAATGCGGGTCATTTTAACCGCCGAGCAACGAAGCCAGATCGGAAAAGCAACAGCCCAACCTGCCAAAATTGATTTGAAAGACACTAAGCCCCTTTCTTAAAATCGGCTATCGCTTTTTTGGTAAAATCTGATAGCGCCAACTTGCCACTTATTGCCGCACGTTCTGGCAATAAGGTGTCCCAATGTTCGGTACCTTGCCAAAATACTTTTTTGAGTTCGGAGAGTGCTTCGGGTGCATAGTTGCATAGTTTTTCCGTAAAATGTGCCAAATATGCATCCAACTGCTCTACTGTTTCAAAAGATTCCTGAAACAAGCCTTTCTCTTTTGCCCAAGCAGCGGTTTGCCATTCTGACGGATTGAGTGCCATTTGTGAAAATGCAGACAAACCGACCTTGCGCTCCACAGCAGGCCCGATCACAAATGGACCAAAACCTACGGCTAATTCGCTCAACCGAACGGAAGCGAATTTAGAGGCCATACAATAATCGGTAGCTGCGGCCAAACCAACACCGCCGCCTACAGCTTTGCCATGTATCCGCCCTATAACTATTTTGGAGCATTGGCGCATGGCATTAATAACGCCGCCAAAGCCATTAAAAAACTTTAAACTCGTATCAAAGTCCGTAATTGCTGTTAATTCATCAAAACTCGCTCCTGCACAAAATGTATTGTGTTCGGCACTTTGCAAAATAATCACCTTCACGGCATTGTCATTACTCAATGCTTTAAAGGCCGCAATTAATTCGGTCAATAAACCGCTTGGCAAACTATTATGGTTAGGATGATAAAAAGTAAGGGTTGCTACACCCGCCGGGGTGGTAGTGGTCTTGACGTATGCAGTTGTGGTGGCCATATTCAATATTGTAGTTATGGCGCAAATGTATAAATATTCTTATTGCTCGCGTTACCTTTGTACGATTATTCAATACACTCCAACTTAATATACAAGTAGTATGAAATTTCCACACCCCATTCCCGTTCAGGATCTTGCCAAACGCTATGATGCCCAAATCATAGGCGATAATACCATGGTGGCTACTGGAATCAACGAAATTCACAAAGTAATGCCCGGGGATATTGCATTTTCTGATGTGCAAAAATATTTTGACAAGACTTTAAAAAGTGCAGCAACTGTCATTCTGCTCAACGAAGCCGCTGAATGCCCAGCAGGGAAAGTAATCTTATTGGTCGAAAACCCCTTTGAAGTGTATGATGATATTGTTCGGTTGTATCGACCATTTGAACCCATCCAACTTAATCGACACGAAGCAGCAGATATTCACCCCACTGCAATACTCGAACCAGGGGTAGTGGTTGCCAATCATGTCCGAATTGGGGCAAATACATACATACAAGCCAATACTGTACTCCATGAGCACACGTTAATCGGCGATAATGTGGTTATTGGCGCCAATAGTATTATTGGTAGCGACGCTTTCTATTTCAAAAAAACAGACGAAGGTATTTTCAAACCTTGGCGCTCAGGAGGAAGGGTCATTATTCACAATGATGTACATATTGGAGCCGGCTGTACCATTGCTAAAGGAGTGAGTGGCGACACCGTAATTGGAAAAGGTAGCAAACTAGATTGCCAAATTCATATTGGACACGGGGTAGTCGTTGGCGAAAATTGCCTATTCGCGGCTCAAGTAGGCATCGGCGGAAAAACTATTGTGGAAGATAATGTCGTTTTATATGGCCAGGTGGGCATTGCGCAGGCATTACATATCGGTGCTGGAGCGGTGGTTTTGGCCAAATCGGGGGTGTCAAAATCATTAGAAGGAGGTAAAACATATTTTGGTATTCCAGCAGATGAAGTACGCGAAAAGTATAAAGAGCTCGCTGCTCTGCGACAATTACCCGATTTTTTAAAAAAGAATCGTACTTAGCGAAACATTAACATACTGTATTTGGTACAATAACTCCGTTTTTCGTGCAAAAACCGTGAATTTGAAAAAAAAGTATAAGAAAATGGAACTCCCCCCTTGCGGTGTATGTTAATAATCCCTTAACTTTGTGCCGTTAAATAAATGTGACCCTTCATCCTACTATTTTTTTATAATCCGTCCCAATTGTCGAATTGTACAATTCTTGAATCGCTCTCTTCATAGAATATCAAATCACTTACTTGCGAATGGGTAATTTAGACGCACAGTTTTTTCTCCAATCTGACCCCAACCATGTTGACCAAGTGCAGCCATTTATTGATGACGTAGCCCAACGCTACCGACTCTCGGCAGACACACAGGGAAATATGTTGCTCTCTTTAACCGAAGCCGTCACCAACGCTATGTTGCACGGTAATCGAGGAGATTGCAGTAAAAAAGTTCATATCTCTTTACATCGCCACAAAGACGCATTAGAAGTCCGTGTATCGGATCAAGGCATCGGTTTCAATCCAGCATCAGTGCCTGATCCAACTAGCCCAGAATGCATTGAAAAATGCGGAGGTCGTGGACTTTTCCTGATGCGCGAACTGAGTGATGATTGTAGATTTATGAAAAATGGCTCTACAGTAGCCATGAAATTTAATATCTAGTTTTTACTAGTTTTTTAAACGCCTAATGCCGGGTGGTCTTCGTACCACTCGGCATTAGGCGTTTATATATTACCTTGAAAGTTCAATAAACTACTTATGCGAATAATGGGTTCACGCAGTCACTTAGAAAAATTAAATAAATGGCATACGGTATAAAAAAAGAGCAAATAATAGATTACCCACCTGAAAAACTTAATAGTTTTTTCAAGAATTCATATGAATGGATTGATAATTTAAACTTTACAATTAACCCTTCTGATTGCCTTGAAAATGCAGAAGCATACATAGTGATCGCTAAAGAAATCTTCACTGAAATGGGGTGGCACGGGGATGGAGCAATTCAATTAATTTGGATACCACCTTTTATGTTTGATGGAATTAAGACTCAAAGATTTTCAAATGGAATTGTGATATGGCATGTTAAGCAAGAGGAGGATGGAATTTCATGGATATTATCCCCATTTGATTTTTATTCATGCGATAAACAATGGATAATCTTTAAGGAGGATGAGCCTGCGATACAAGAATTTGGAAAAGAGCAAGGAGAAAAACAAAATAAAAAAACCTTATTTATGGAGTAGAACAACATCGTGCTTTATATAAAGACAAGCATGATGACGGATCTGTTCACAAAAAAGCCGCCCTGTATTATAGTACAGAGCGGCAAAAATTCAGAGAATCAAGGGGAATCAAGGATCTATCGAATACAATTACACAATTCCTGTGCAATACTTGGTTTTAAACGATCCGCTGCTTGTACCAACATATCTTCATCCATCGGAAACGGAGCAGGACGGCTACCAATACGGCAACGGGTTTGATCGCTCAAAGCGCGGGCGTCACCGTTAAAAGTAGAAGCAAAGTGCTCAAAAAGTATTTCAGTCGCCACATTACGAGATTCTAAACGCTGCGTTCCATTGGCGTTATAAACTTCTACATAACCATTAATACGGGCGGCTTTAGACTGTTGAACCTCAATCACATTAGCACGTGCCATAATCCAACGCTCGTGTTTAATATCATTACCCAAAGTGTCTTTTTTTACATTCCCTTTTTCGTCATAGACATATTCCCATCCATCTTGCACTTCGCGCTCATCGGTATAAATACGTTCGCGGATACGTTCTGGTGAAATATCAACGTTGTTCAAGCGGAAAGTGGCCTTATAATCATAAGCAACACCGGGTTCTGCTTTAAAGTGGTACCTGCGCCATTTTGTATCAAGATCACTTTTGCTAATGGCCAACACGCGATCATTAAAATCGCGGGGAAGTAGGCGGTTCGATTCATTTTTTATATCAAAAATGACATAAACGATACCTAATGCGCTGGCCTCGCGTTTCATCTCTTCTTTATTTTTGTAATCGTTATAATACTTTTGCTCTAATGCGCAAAGGGTATTATAGGCATTTTTTGCAGCAGTTTTGTCGCCTTTACGCGCACTTTGCAAATCTTCAGTAGCCGTGTTGTATAAATATTCGGCAGCATTGGCACGACTATTAGACTCTAATTTTTCGATATTAACAAAAAGGAATTTTGCAGTATAGCCGTCTTTTGTTTGCAATGGGATCAAAGGCATTACTTTTTCTTGACGTACCTTTATTTGACGGTGTATTTGATTGATACGTTCCCAATTAGAAGGACGGTTTTCGGCAATAAGCGCATCTGCAGCACGCATATCGCGATCGGTGGCTTTTTGGAAAGCAAGTTCTAATCCTTTTACAAGTTCTTCTGATTTTTTCTTACGTCCAGATAATTTATCAACACAGTGGTCAATCGCGCCATCGTAATCGCCCGTTTCAACGTAGCGTTTAGCAGTGTGGCAACTGGTCATAATGAACAATGAGGATAATACAGCAGCGAAAAAAAGATTAAAGCGTAACATGATGAATTTTCGTTTTAAAAGGATATATACTTCGGCTCTGTAGGTTTTGTACTTGAAAATCTTATAATATCCTATAAATCTATGTACAAAACCTAACGACGCTCAGTATAAATTCCTTATCAGTGAATAATGCTGCAATATTGCGCCCGTCTGTATGAACCTCGCAACTAAAATATGTTAGGATTCCATTAAAATATGTTAAATTCCTAAACAATATTGTAATGTTATTGAATGGTTTGGTTAATGGGGTAAAATAAATGGGTAACTTTGCCTTGTCTTAAATATGAAATCGCGCGGTATCGTTATTAGAACTATCAAGTACGGAGAAACCAGTATTATTACTGATATTTTTACGGAAGATAAAGGACTTGCTACCTTTATAGGCGGAAGCGTACGCACAGCGCGGTCGCGTATGCCTATGGGACTATTCCAGCCTATGTCACCTGTAGAATTTATTTGCTACTGGAAAGCTGATGTAACGGCTATGCACCGCCTTAAAGAATGCCGTCCAGATGTGGTTCGGACAGGTATTCCATTTGACCTCGGGCGTGGGTCGGTTGCCTTATTTATGGCGGAGGTATTGCGCAAATGTTTGCAAACGGGCGAGGTAAATGCCGATTTATTTGAATACCTCACCGATACGCTCAATTATTTGGATGTTACCCAAAACCCAATTTCACATATCTACCTCCATTTTTTGGTACAATTATCTGGTCATTTGGGCTTTCATCCACAAATGGACGAAGGTGGTGTTTATTTTGACCTCCGGGAGGGCATTACAACCGATACTCAACCAATTCATGGCCAATCCTTATCCAAAGAAGAAACAAAAAAATTAATCGCCTTATCCACTTGCGACCTTTCTGAGGTACATCACCTGCAATTTTCTAGAGCCGACCGCAAAGTCATGCTACAAAAACTACTGCTTTATTACCAATTGCATATTCCTGGTTTTGATAATATTCACACACCAGATGTATTGGAAAACGTTTTTTAAATCTCATTCCTAATCTGCAAAAATTTTCAAGATAGATTCATCCAGTCTTACCGGACGCTGGCGCACCGTATCCATGAGCATCCAAGTACTGGTGAGTTGTACCAATATTTTACCATCAGCAGGACGGATAATGGTCGTATGCCGTTCCCATGTCACGTTTGTAGGTTTGCCAACCCATGTTTTTAACTCCAATTGATCACCAAGGAAGCCTTGATGGAGATAATCTATTTCGTGGCGACGAATCATCCAAGCATAATGGATAGGAAATGCAGTTGGGACAACACTTTGCCAGTGTGCGCCTGCAAGATCGAGTGCAAATTGTAGATATACAAGATTATTGACGTGCTGTAGTTCGTCAATATGATTCTTATTGATGGTAATATGTTGTACTAGAAAAGAAGCCATTGGTTATTATTTTTACAAAAGTACATCATCTTGGGAATTTGGTTGGTTGAAGTATTTGTATTCTGATTGAATATCCAAAGAAGACTACAATATAAACATCTACTTTTTGTTAAAACGTAAGCATCTATTGCAACCAAAATCCCCTTAAAAGAGTCTCATATCTAATTAGGGGTAATTTTCATCGAACTTTGTTTGGATTTAACGTTAAACTGCGTCTATTTGCCAAACAATATTCTTACAAGGGTGTTTTGAATTTTTTAAAAACACCTAAGACATATTTCTAAAATCACAAACACAAAAATAAATTAGCATAATATCCACATGTCATTAATCAAACACATATTACTACTTATTCCTGCTTGCGTCATTTCACTCACATCCCTTTCCGCTCAAAACAATGCCGCCATTAGCGGTATTATCCGCGATGATGAAAACGGTGAAACATTAATTGGCGCAACTGTAGAGGCTATCGGCCTAAAAAAAGGAAATGTGAGCAACGAGTACGGGTTTTACTCTTTCTCTGTACCTATCTCCAAAGATTCCATAACCCTAAAATTTAATTATCTTGGTTATCAAACGCAATTGCGCCGAATATTACCTACGGGCAATATAAGACTCGATGTTTCGCTAAGTACGGAAGGATCGGTTTTGGAAGAAATTACCATTACTGCCAACCAACTTGCCGACAAAGTGAAAACCACCGAGATGTCGGTTACTACTATTTCTACCAAAGAAGCCAAGGCATTGCCCGCGCTCTTTGGAGAAACAGATTTACTCAAGATTATCCAACTCAAGCCCGGTGTAGCATCGGGGACAGAAGGGACAACGGGTATTTTTGTACGCGGCGGAGCCAATGACCAAAATCTTATTGTTTTGGACGAAGCGGTGGTGTATAACCCAAATCACTTGTTTGGCTTTTTTAGCACATTTAACCCCGATGCGGTAAAAGACCTCAAAATTTGGAAAGGCGGTTTTCCTGCGCAATATGGCGGTCGCCTTTCATCTGTCATTGATGTACGGATGAAAGAAGGTAATAGTAAAGACTACGATGTGGCAGGTGGTATTGGGCTTATTTCGAGTCGATTGACGATTGAAGGGCCAATTCAAAAAAACAAATCTTCTTTTATCGTGAGTGGAAGACGCACTTATGCCGATCTGATTACCGCTCAAATCAATAAAGCAAATGAAGGAAATGAAAATTTCAATCCTATTCCAGACTATTATTTTTACGATCTCAATACCAAGATGAACTTTCAACTTGGTCCTAAAGACCGTTTATTCCTGAGTGGCTATTTTGGCCGCGATGTATTTACCTTTAAAAATGAAGACTTTAATTTCTTGTTCGATTGGGGTAATACCACAGGCACTGCACGATGGAACCATACTTATGGACCAAAATTATTTTCTAATACCACTTTTACCTACTCCGATTACCGCTACCGTATTCGGAATGTGCTTCAGGGCTTCTCCTTCCGCTTGGGTTCCAATATCGTGGATGCTAATTTAAAACAAGACTTTTATTACCAGCCGAATAACAAACATACGATCCGTTTTGGAGCTAATGCCACGTGGCATAATTTCAAAGTAGCACGCCTTAAAGCGGGTAGCGATGATGGTTCTGTCAATTTTGAATCAGGTGAAGATTTTACCGGAACTGAGGTTGGTGCATTTATATCTGACGACTGGGCAATTAACGATCGTATAAAAGTGAATTTAGGTGGCCGTTTTTCGGGATGGTTGGATAGCACAGCAAATTATGCCCGTTTTGAGCCGCGTTTAGCCATAAACTATACTTTTTCGAATAATTGGTCTGTAAAAGCATCCTATGCGCGTATGAATCAATATGTACACTTGCTAGCATCCAGTGGACTATCCTTACCTACGGATATTTGGTATCCGAGTACGGATAAAGTACGCCCAGAAAAAAGCGATCAAATAGCAGTGGGTACTACATTTTTGATCAAAAACAAGGTATTGGTCACTTGGGAAGCATGGTACAAAAAACTGTATAACCAGATCGATTTTATCGATGGCGCAGAATTATTTGGTCAAAAAAATATCGAGTCGCAACTGACTTTTGGTGAGGGCTACGCCTACAGCCCATTGGAATTAGAAATTGAGAAAAAAGATGGAAGACTGACAGGCTGGATTGGCTACACCCTTTCATGGGTAAAGCGCGGCCGTTTCCCAGTGATTAACAACGGTGAGTATTTCTCTCCGAGGTTCGATACGCGCCACAATTTTAGTATTGTTGGATTGTACAGCCTCAATAGGCATTGGCAATTTACGGCTACTTATGTTTATACGTCGGGTAATGTAAGTTGGTTGCCAGCAGGCAGGTTCACTTTCCAGGATGTGCCGGGTGCTAATTTTCAAAGCGTTGTACCGGTGTATGGCAAACGCAATACATTTAGGTATCCAGCTTATATGCGTGCTGATTTGGGTATTGTATATAAATTTAGGACTAGGCGAAGCGAGCAAGATTTGACCTTGAGTATCTATAATGCGACAGACCGCCGCAACCCGTATTTCCTTTATATAGATGTCCAAACAGCCGATGCTCAAATTGGTGATAGTGTCATTCAAGTACCAACGGGTTTTCAGGCCAAACAGGTTTCATTATTCCCTGTTTTACCTTCGCTAACTTGGAATTTTAAATTTTAATTATCTCCATCAACCATATAAATATTATAAAACATGAAAAATATACTCATATACTGTTCATTCTTAGTTCTTTTCCTCAGTGCATGTAACCTCACCCGCGATGTGAATGTTGATTTACCAGCATACGATGCGCAGCCGGTTGTAGAATGCTATTTGGAGCCCGGCAAACCATTCCGGTTACTGCTTTCCAGAAGTTACAGTTTTTTTGACCCACTAGGATTAGATTCTAGTTTTTTGGATAAAACCTTATTACAAGGTGCGACAGTAGCCATTTTGTACGACGGAAAAAAGGTCAATCTAGCAAATCAATTTTCATTTGATCCTAGCCCGTTAAAACTATTTAATTATACAGCATCAGAAATCGTTCCAGCGAAAGTAGGTACAACCTATAGTTTAGAAATCACCTTACCTGATGGCAATACGATTGGAGGAACAACCATCATGTTGCCTAAAGTAGAAATAGACAGTATTCCAATACAGTTTAGTACCCAAAACGATACTTTAGCACGTGCACTGACATATATTACAGATGATTTAACGACTACTAATTTTTATCGGAGAATGCTGCATTATGGCAGTTTGGATAGTTTTCCCCAACAAGATTTTTTACCGACCGACCGCTTTTCAACAGAGAAAACCATTGCTTTCGGTACTGGATATGATATTCCGCTGGGCGATACTATTTTCAATACTATTTTCCATATTACATCTGAATATTACGACTATTTAGAGAGTGTACAATTGGCGGTTCAGAGTAGTTTTAATCCCTTTGGCCAGCCATCTCCGATCAAGAGTAATGTGACGGGAACAAATAACCCATTAGGTATATTTACCTGTTTGGTGTATGATCGAGAGATGACTATTATTAAGAAATAAGTACTTGTGTCCAAGTACTTAGATCAACTTTTCGCTTATTTCATTGTTCAATCGGTACGAGGACTAGACTTAATCCAGCCCTCGTACTGATTTTCAACTATGCAGCATAAGATTTCCATTTTTTGGTTCCGGCGCGATTTAAGGTTAGACGACAATGCCGGCTTGTATCATGCCCTCAAAAGTGGCGTACCGATACTTCCATTGTTCATATTTGACCAAGATATTCTGGATAAACTAGAAGATAGACAAGATGCGCGGGTAACATTTATCCACCAAACGATCGCTGCGCTAAAAGCAACATTGGAGGAAATGGGTAGTTCGTTGTTGATTCATTATGGGCAACCAATAGAAATATGGACTCAACTAACTCAAACTTATAGTATTGATACCGTTTTTACCAATCGCGATTACGAACCTTATGCGTTAGAGCGGGATCAAAAAGTCAATGAAATATTGGGATCAAAAGGAATTGCGTTCAAAACCTTCAAGGATCACGTTATTTTTGAGCAAAATGAAGTAGTTAAAGACGACCAATTGCCTTACACCGTTTTTACGCCATATAGCCGCAAATGGATGACCAAATTGCAGTCTCAAATGAGTAAGATAGCCGACCAAGAAGCACCGGTTTCTTATTTCCTCAAATCATATCCGAACCAAAAATATTTTAGCGGTTTTGCTCCAGTACCACCGCAACCGGAAATTGCACTCGAAGCAATGGGTTTTTCGCCATCATCGCAGGTTTTTCCGAGTATTAGTGTGGCGCGTAGTTTAGTGGCAAAATACGAAGAAACCCGCAATTTCCCTGCAATACATGGTACAACGCGGCTGGGCATTCATTTTCGGTTTGGGACAATTAGTATTCGAGAAAAAGCACGGAATGCGCAGTATTTGAGTACTACTTATTTGAATGAACTCATTTGGCGCGATTTTTACAGCCAAATCTTGTGGCATTTCCCGCATGTTGCCAAAAATGCTTTCCGTCCCGCGTACGACGCCATTGAGTGGCGCGATGCACCGGAGGAGTTTCTTAAATGGACAAAAGGCAAAACGGGATACCCTATTGTGGACGCAGGAATGCGCGAATTGGCGGCAACTGGGTTTATGCATAATCGAGTGCGAATGATCACAGCGAGTTTTTTGACTAAACATTTACTAATAGATTGGCGTTTAGGAGAGGCTTGGTTTGCGCAAAAATTATTAGACTTTGATTTGGCAAGTAATTCGGGCGGCTGGCAATGGGCGGCCGGATGTGGCACAGATGCGGCTCCTTATTTTAGGATATTTAGCCCTTCGGAACAGACGAAGAAGTTTGATAAAGAAGGGAAATATATACGGAAGTGGGTGCCAGAATATGGAACGCCAATGTATCCACAGCCCATTGTTGATCACGCTTTTGCGCGACAGCGTTGTTTGGACACTTATAAAGCAGCGTTGGGTAAAGTAGAATAAGTAATTTTCTATTAGATGACGCTGAAAACTTTAGCATTTAGCATTAATTGAATTAATTATTATGATTTTGTACATTTTTGTTACCCTTGCGGCCTATTTTGGTATGGAATTTATAGCGTGGTTTACGCATAAATACCTGATGCATGGTTTACTTTGGAATTGGCACGAAGACCACCATTTTCCCAAACACGCCAAACATGGATTTTGGGAGAAAAACGATCGTTTTTTCTTAGTTTTTGCCATTCCTTCTGCTTTTTGCTATATGTTTGGTAGCATGAAAGCCGATCAATATTTTTGGGTATTTTTTATTGGTGTTGGTATTTCATTGTATGGTTTGACCTATTTTTTGATCCATGATGTATATATCCACCAGCGCTTTAAGTGGTTTCGCCAATTGGATAATCCTTATTCGCGTGCCATATTGCGTGCGCACGGTGCACACCATGCAAAGACGACCAAAGAAGATTGTGAATCCTTTGGTTTATTAGTGGTAGATCCAAAATTCTATGGGACACGCAAGAAACAGGAAGGAAAAGCGGTAGATCAAAAAGGATAAAACTGTTTCTAATCCGTACTAAAAAAAGACGCCCTTTCAGGTGATTTGGAGCAGATTAATAAATACTCCAAAGCCATGAAAGGGCGTCTTGTATTTTAAGGATACAACCTATGCAACTCTACCGTTTTACCACCACGCGCTGGGTATCTATACCCGCATCAGTGGTCAATTGCACTAAGTAATTACCAGAGGTACGCGCATCCATCGGGATCATCACTTCATGGTAGCCGGCATCGCCAGATACTTGCTGCGTACGAACAATGCGGCCAAAGCCATCTGTAATAATAACTCGAGCAGTTGTATTTACTGGTAAATTATAACGCAAAAGCACTTCATCGCCAGTAGTTGGATCGGGGGAAACTGGCAGCATTTGTACCAATTTCTTCTTATTTGAAGTCAATGCAAATTTCAGTTCTGCATCGTGCTTGCGCATATTGGTCGTATATACTTCCGATGGGATGCGGGCGGCATTCATGAATACTTGTTCGGACAGTTTGCCCGCTTGTTGGGCTTGGAAAACAATAGTTATTGCACCTTTACCTTTAAACAAAGACGCGCCATCGGGATAAAATGCAACAACATTTTGCCAGCCAGCAGTAATTTGGTGTGCAGCATCAAAACGAGCGATTTGCACATTTTCAAGACCTGCTTGTTGCACGTCTATTGCAGTTAATACTAAAGGGTTATAATCAAGCGTAAATTGGAATCCTGCTAGGCCAGTTGCTTCGGGTGCATTGATCGTCAATGTTACGGTTTCGCCTGCTTCGAATTGTACATCATCTGCGGAAAAAACGGCTTTACGTTTCGGCGCAGAGCGTTCTTCCAAGTTGTCATTATCAACCAATTGTGCCGCAGAATGATCTAAATCGCCGGTTTTAACGCCGATAAAATGGAGTGGTGTTGAGCCACCCGCTGCTGCACACACCAGTTGTGGATCATTTAGTGTGATTTCGTCCACAGGCACAGCACTATTTGCTGAAATAAATTGCCAATTGGGTACGCCCGGCCAATTTACCGCGCCGCCAATAGCCACCTGTGTAATAGCGAAACCATCTTCGGGAGTGATCCAGCCATCGCCATTTACATCTGCCGCTACAAATTGCCAAGGTTGGTCAAAAGGAGTTACAGCATACTCGTGCAAACCAGCCAACATAGCATCCCAAGTGGTAATATCCTGCGGATTCAATGTTTGATCGCTGCTGGAAGCTTGTAGCAAATAACAGCCTGCATATACAGGTAATGGACCAAATGCGCCATTAGCGGTGCTTGTTCCGGTAGCCGCTATCGTTTGGTTATTTTTTAAAGCTGTAATCTGAATGCCAGGCATTGCTTGTCCGCCCGGTTTCAATACTGTTCCGCTAATAGAAGATGTAGGGGCGCAAGAATTAGAATTATCCTGAACAATCACATACGAAGTACAGAAATCAGCATTTCCAGCGGCATCTACTGCCCATATTTCAACAGGTTGCGCTCCCAACTCGCTACAATCAAAAGTAACAGATGTATTACCCGTTGGGAATCCCAGACCACTACCCGCCTTTCTGATTGCTGTTTTAATATCTGCGGTTGGTGTGCAGTTGTCTAATGTATATTGTAGAAAATCTAAAGTACCAAGCGTGATCATTCCAGATTGCATAATATTAATACTGAGGCCGTTTTTGCAGACCACAGTAGGGTTTTTGCAATCTTTTACCTCAAAACTATATTTACAAATAGATTCATTGCCACATTTATCATTGGCAACCCACTCAATTTTATGTAAACCATAAGGCAATTGGTAGTTGGTAGGGAATACAATTTTCCCACGTACTTTATTGCCTACTATTGTTTTTTCCACAGGCCAAGCACCAGGGCCATTGGTATAAACGTAGGTTTCCATACTACCATTGGCATCAAGATCTAGGAAGAGCCTGTAAGTCAAAGTAATATCCGTACCCGAGCATATATCCGACACCTCTGTTTGTAGATCTACGGGACCTTCGCATGTTGCACCATATAATGTTGTATTATTATTGGTATAATCGCAAAAAGTAACGGGGCTGGCTGGGCAAGTAGTAAAAACAGGTGGTTCTGCGTCTCGTACTGTAATTACTTGTGTATATTCCAAGTAACCCTTGTTCGCAGTATTACCTATAGCAGTAATACCTGTTGTGGTGGTTGTAGGATTAGTGAGTACAAGTGGTTGCATATTTGGATTGTAATCGCACCAATAAATCAGTCGCCAGCGGCGCATGATTTTGTAACAACTACCCGATTCATTGGAATTATAAACCAAATCGTAACGGGAAACACCGACATTGGTACTACAACTATACTGTGTAATTACCGGCGACTCCACAGGAACACTGGCATTACATCCAATATAGTCCTTATCATCTGGAAATTTTACAGTATAATAATTGGTTTGAGAAAACAGGGGCTGAGCAAGCCAAAAAAGGCAGCATAAAAGTAAAAGATGACGCATAAAAATTGCCTGTTAAATAGTAGTTTGTAATTTTAGAAAAAAAAGTCCACAAATATAAGCAAATAACCAACAATAAAAACATTAATATTCGTCCAATCCTTATCATTAGGTATTTAACACTACTTTTGAGCCTTAATAAAACAAATACAATGGCAAAAGCACGTACTATATTTTTCTGCTCCAACTGTGGTGCATCTGCTCCAAAGTGGATCGGAAAATGTCCTCATTGCAATGAGTGGAATACTTATCAGGAAGAAATTATTCAAAAAGAGACCACTGCGGAAGAGAAAAGACGTTCTTGGGCGGGTGCTGGCAGGTCCGAATCTCCACGCGCTACGCATATAAGTGTCATCACAACGGGCAATACCCAACGCTTACCCGCGCCTGATGGAGAACTAAATCGCGTGCTAGGTGGAGGTATTGTGCCCGGTTCTTTGGTACTTATTGGCGGGCAGCCGGGTATCGGAAAAAGTACACTTATGCTACAAATAGCATTACAAATAAAAGCAAAAGTGCTCTACGTAAGCGGCGAAGAAAGTGAAGAGCAGATCAAAATGCGCGCAGATAGGCTCTCCCCTGCTCAATCTGATTGTTATATCCTTACGGAGACCAATACAACAAAAATACTAACCCAAGCACAAGAACTTCAGCCGCAACTGATGATCGTGGATTCTATTCAGACCATGAGCACACCACATTTGGATAGTGCGCCAGGCGGTATTGCGCAAGTACGAGAATGCGCAGCAGAATTATTGCGTTTTGCTAAGGAAACCAATGTACCTATCTTTCTTATTGGGCACATCAATAAAGAGGGCGATATTGCAGGACCCAAACTATTGGAGCATATTGTGGATTGTGTGCTGCAATTTGAAGGCGACAGGCACAATACTTATCGCATTTTACGTACACTGAAAAACCGTTTTGGCAGCACTGATGAAATGGGTATTTACGAAATGCAAAGTACAGGCCTGCGCGAAGTAACCAATCCATCAGAGCTGCTTCTTAGCCAAAAAGATGAAGACCTAAGTGGGTGCTCCATTGCTGCTACGATGGAAGGTATGCGCCCAATGCTGATTGAGACACAAGCACTGGTGTCAAAGGCTGTTTTTGGTACACCACAGCGTTCTGCCACTGGTTTCGATATGCGCCGATTATCGATGCTTTTGGCTGTTTTAGAAAAAAGATGCGGTTATTTTTTTAGTATTAACGATGTATTTCTCAATATTGCAGGAGGAATACGCGTTGAAGATCCTGCTATTGACCTGTCTATTGTGGCGTCGCTTATTTCTTCGTTGGTGGATGTAAGTATTCCATCTAATATTTGTTTTGCGGGCGAAGTAGGGCTTTCTGGCGAAATCCGGGCTGTAAGTCGAATTGAGCAACGTATTGCTGAAGCAGACCGTCTTGGATTCAAAGCCATTTATGTCTCTAAATATAATCAAAAAAGTTTGGACAACAAAAAATTTGGTATTCGGGTGCAAACCATTGGAAAAGTGGAAGAACTTAAACAGGCGTTATTTCAATAGGTATTTGTTAATAATCTTATATTATTCACACAATAATACAATAAACAATATGTATGCACCCGCTAGATTTGCACTCATCGCGCTCCTATTTGCTCAATGCGCTCGACCATGCCCTAAAGATATTGAAATTGGGGTAATTTCGATAGGAAGTACAACAAAGACCTTTTTGCCAGCGGCACAAGAAACCAAAACTATGACCTTTAAAAATAGTGATGGCACTCAACTTGTTTTTCAAAGTACCTTTTTTAAGGGTGATCATACTTATGATCTACCAGTAGAAACCTTGTGTGAACGTGGCGACTTTTTGGACAAAACCAGCCAAACTGTCTTTTTCGTAGTCAAAAGCAAACGATGGGAATACGAAACCGCCGATAAAAATTATACATTATCTCTGGATCTTAATTTGAATCCAATTGGTGAATATGGCGATCGTAAAGACACCGTTTTTTATGAACAAGTAGCCGTTTGGGGGCAAAAAATAAATAACCCTACCCGCGTCGGTCGTATTTCTATACTGAGCGACGAACGTGGCAATGCCGCTAAGATTACCGATTTGCAACGACAAAATGCCAACTTCTACCAAATTATTGCTGATACTACGCTCAATGGCAGGCAAATCAAAAATGCTTATGTTCCTGTAAATGATGGCACACAATCCCTATTTATTTTTTATACCAAAGCCAAAGGTATTGAGGCTTTTACTACGGATACCGAAGTTTGGACAAGGGAATAGTCGTTTTTGTTCACTTGTCGGTCGCGCCCTGCCATTCATCCATAATTACTTCATCTTCATCGTATTAACGCAACGGCACTGAAACATAAGTGTCTTTGAGTCAGTCTTATCGCTCAACAACCAGTTTATCGGCTGTTGTAGCTATTTGGTAGATTATTTATGGGTATTGGCAGGTTCTTTGTTTTGCATAGTACTATAAGTTCGTAGTTTTGCCATCTACTTTTTAAGACAATATATTAAGTTAAGTTATGAAACAATTATTATTCGCTTTTTTATTTTTGTGTATTACTGCAATTGCACAAGCACAATCAATATCTGGTAAAGCACTTCAGTTCGACGGTAAACCAGCCGATTTTGCCACAGTTACCTTGCACAAGGCAATAGACTCTTCAGTAGTTACAGGTGCTATTACTGGCGAAGACGGATCATACGAGATTAAAAACGTGGCTGAAGGCTCTTATTTTGTTCAATTGAGCCTTATTGGTGCAGGTGCTGCCAATTCGGCTGTTTTTGAAATGGACAAGTCCAACAAAAAACTAGAACCAATTCAACTTACAGAACTCAGTAAAGAACTCCAACAGGTTACTATTGTGGCGCGCAGGAAAACCATCGAAGTAAAAGCCGACAAAACAGTGCTCAATGTAGATGGTACCGTCAATTCTACGGGTTTGAGTGCGTTGGAACTGCTCCGCAAAGCCCCTGGCGTAACCGTTGACAACAACGAAAACGTAAGTGTAAAAGGCAAAAACAATGTAAAAATAATGATCGACGGCCGTGATGTGCCATTGGATGGTAAAGACCTCGCTGCGCTACTCAAGGGCACACAAGCCGCCGATATTGACAATATTGAGATCATTTCTAACCCATCTGCCAAATACGATGCCTCTGGAAATGCCGGCATTATCAATATCCGCTTAAAAAAAGATAAAGCACTGGGCACCAATGGCAATATAGGTCTGGATGCCATTTATGGTGAAACATTTAAAGGTGGCGGTAGTATTAGTTTGAACCACCGCACCAAAAAATTCAACACATTTGGTTCGTATAACAATAGCTACGGACGCTGGCATAATGATCAAAATTTTATACGCGAGCAAAACGATTCGTATTTTGACCAAAAGGCTAAGTCATACAATAATAACCGATGGAATTCCATCCGAACAGGTACGGATTATTTTATTAATTCTAAACACACAGTTGGCGTTTTGGTTAATGGCAATTACGACAATGGTGATTGGAACAATAGTAGTTTGACCAATATCGGGCCTTTAGCCAATAGAGATCAAGTTACTTCTGTCTTGGAAGCGACTAATACCGTTCCGGGTACAAGAAAAGACCTTAATCTAAATGTTAACTATCGCTTTGCCGATACCTCAGGACACAGTTTGAATGTGGATGTAGATCGAGGGTTTTATCGTATTATTGGCAATAGCTACCAACCAAATTTTTACCGCTCCCCTACTGAATCATTCCCATCCTATAGTCGTATTTTCAGGAATGAAACACCGTCTAATATCGACATTACTACGGCGAAAATTGACTACGAACAGCCCCTTTGGAAAGGCACTTTTGGTACAGGAGTCAAGATTGCTAATGTTGCAACGGATAATACTTTTGACTTTTTCAATGTGGTAGAAGAAAACGATATATTAGACACCACCGTGAGTAATCAGTTCATTTACACAGAGCGTACCATCGCAGCGTATGTGAACTATAACCGGAAATTTGGTAAAAAACTGAATATACAAACGGGTCTGCGTTTGGAAAACACCAACTATATGGGTGATTTAATTTCCTTGAATGCTCAAAATGGCAAACAAGTTAAAAATGATTATACTGAATTGTTCCCAAGCGCAGCCGTCACTTATACTTTCACGGAGAAAATAGGTTTGAATGCTACTTTTAGTCGCCGTATTGATCGTCCAAGTTATCAGGATTTGAACCCTTTTGAGTTTAGATTGGATGAATTGACTTTCCAACGCGGTAACGAGCGGCTGCGTCCACAATTCACCAATTCCTTTGAAATAGCGCCTACCTACAATGGTTACCCCATCGTTTCTTTGGGTTACAGCAAAACATTGGATGTATTTACGCAAGTACTGGCTAGAGACGCTAAAAACCCAAATGCAACTTTTATTACCAATGAGAATATTGCCAATCAGGAAAACTACACAGCCACGTTAAATATTCCAACACCATTTGCCAAATGGTACGATGGTTTTATCAGCATAACAGGCGTACACAGCAAGTTTAAAGCGCAGTTCGACAACCTAGGTTTTGGTATTGACGAAATTGCCTATAGTTTTGCTAGCCTGTACGCAGAACAAAATATTAAACTGCCAAAAGGTTGGACACTTCAACTATCAGGCTGGTATAATACTGCCGGTTATTGGGGTACTTTGAGAAGTCGCCAACAGGGCGTAATGGATGCTGGTATTAAAAAATCACTTTGGGACGGCAAAGGCAATTTGCGTATCCGTTTCGGTGATTTGTTAAATACTGCGGGTTGGGGAGGTACGAATATATTCACACCCGGCCTAAATATGTATGCCAATGGAACATGGGAAGCACGGACGGTTACCGTTAGTTGCACTTATCGTTTCGGCTCTAATGATGTAAAAGCATCACGCCAGCGCAAAACAGGCTTGGAAGATGAGAAGAATCGCGTAAAATCGGGAAGAAACTAACTTCGACTACGCTCAGTTACCAAACTTCGACTACGCTCAGTTACCGGGCTTCGGCTTCGCTCATCCGGTGGCTGAGCGAAGTCGAAGCCACCGAGATGAGCGAAGCCGAAGCCACCGAGATGAACGAAGCCGAAGCCCGGTGGCTGAGCGAAGCCGAAGCCAAGAATAATGAATTTTTGAGAAGAACGAAGGATTTACCAATAGCCCTGTCTGCCGTAAGGTGGTACAGGGCTTCTTTTTTGGCTAAAATCCGTATAAATTACTTGGAAATAATAAATTATTAAACCTATACCAAACGCTTTACAGTTGCATCCATTCCAAGCCGCCACCCATCTTCAAACCCGTTTAATAGCAAAATCCCAGGTCTTTTACCAGGTTGCAGGCTGCCCAAAGAATCATCAAAGCCGAGTGCTTCAGCACCATTGAGTGTGGCCCAGCGGAGTATATTACTGAATGGTACATAACTTTGCATACGCGCAATCGTTTTCATTTCTTCTAATATGGACAATTGCCAATTGGATGTGAGGCTATCTGTTCCGATAGTCATACGTGCATTAGTATCCATAAAAGCGGAATAATCAGGCAAGCGATTCTCTATATAAAGATTGGCATTAGGACAGGTTGCCCAATAAACTTTTTGCGACCAGTCATTTGCTGCTTGTATTTCCTCCCTTGTCGTCAGCGTATTATGGACAAATAAATTACGGTTATAAGGATTTAAATGCGCTAAAGCATAATAAATAGAGGTTTGTCCCGATGCTTGAAATTTGTCTAAAGAAATACCAAATTTACCATAAAAGTCGAGAAATGCTCCTTTTTTTTCTTTAAATAATTGGTTTTCAGGCGGCGTTTCTTGGTTGTGAATACTAACTGTAGTACTTCCTGAAGGGTTAAAAGCATGAATAGCCTTGAACAGGGATTCGCTCACCGAATATGGCGCATGAGGCACCAATGCGCGTGCACTATCGCGTGCCAGATCCAAACGATTATATACCGCAATACCGGCCTCTACCGTTTTTTGAGCATTTTCATCTTGTAAAAAATCGAAAACCTCCAAAAATGTATAGTACCGCATTCGGCCATGTGCTTTTATAGCAAAGGTATCGGGTGTATTAGAAATATCGCCAAGTGCCACAATACCACCTTCTAGCATTTCTTGTTCTGCTTGCCGAATGGCCGCTTGAATGACATCTTGTGTGGCATCGCGCTGGGTTACAACGCCTGTAATAAAAGGAATAAGTCCTGTTCCTGTATCCACCTTGCCCTTCATGTGGGATAGTTCAAGGTGGCAATGTGTATTGATAAAACCAGGCGTAAGCACACCATGATGCACCTCCAATGTGGCTACATCGTGGTGGTCGCGCTGTTCAATGGCTAATATTTTACCAGCATCATCGCAAATGACGACACCATTATGGATTGGTTCGGAAATAACTGGACAGACCCAGTCGGCGGTAATTTTTCTCATTTCCGCAAAGGTATAAAAAACATAAGTCATCCTGCACATACAGAATGACTCATGTTAAAGCCATAAAGGCCAAAAGATGTTTTGTCTTGAATATATAATTACAAAACGGCTTCCTATATTCGTTAATTAGGCAATATTTGCCGCGATATACTGGATGGCGTGACCAACAGTAGTGATTTTTTCTGCCGCCTCATCTGGAATTGATACTTCAAATTCTTTTTCAAATTCCATAATCAATTCAACAGTATCAAGGGAGTCAGCACCAAGGTCTGCAATGAAATTAGCTTCAGGAGTAACTTCTTCAGGATCTACGCCTAATTTTTCAGTGATAATTTCTTTTATACGTTTTACTAAAGTATCTTCTGCCATGTTTTTTTACTAAAAAGTTAATTAATAATGCTGAAAAAATGAATTTTCGGCTGCAAAGGAACGATGTTTTTTGCGGTAAAAAAATATTTTGGCTATTTTTTTGTTTTAATCTTCTGCCAGGCATCAGCGAATTTGCGCTATATCCACACCTTATTCATTGGTTCACACTATGTTACAAACCAATAAGTGTTTTTCTGATTCTCGTTTAAATTGGGCGTTAAGCCATTAAAAAGATAGTTTTTATATAAATAATGAGGTGCCACAATATATTTTCAATGGGATGCTGTACTTTTGTTGCTTCAAACTAATTGTAAAATTTACACTAAAAGAAGTTACATTATGGTAAGTGCTGATAAAGAAGCGAATAAAGCCCAAACACCAGCTAATTTGCGTAAAGCAGGTTGGCAAAATACTAAGATAGTGGCCACCGTAGGCCCTGCTTGTAATTCTTATGATCAACTTAAAGAGTTGGCTATCGCTGGGGTGGATGTTTTTCGGCTCAATTTTAGTCATGGATCACACGAAGACCACCAAAAAGTAATTGATCACATTTGCGCCCTTAACGAAGAACTCAATACCCACGTAGCTATTCTTGCCGATTTGCAAGGACCAAAATTGCGTGTGGGCAAAATCAAAGATAATGCCCTACCACTCAAAAATGGCGATATTATTACGCTTGTAAATGAAGAGGTGCTAGGTACTATGGAAAAAATTTACATGAGTTATGAGCGTTTTGCTGAAGATTGCAATGTAGGCGAACGTATCCTCATGGACGATGGTAAACTGGTATTTGAAGTAGCCGAGACCAATAAAGTAGATACTGTTAAACTCCGTTGCCTACACGATGGCGTATTGAGTAGTAATAAAGGTGTTAACTTGCCGGATACCAATGTACAATTGCCTGCATTGACAGAAAAAGATATTGAGGATCTGGATTATATCCTAACACAACCTGTCAATTGGATTGCTTTGTCTTTTGTACGCAAAGAACGCGATATTCTTGATTTGATAGAACGTGTTAATGCCGTAGGCCACCCTGCTAAGGTCATTTCAAAAATTGAAAAACCCGAAGCCGTTAAAAACCTACGCGAAATCATTAAGGCCAGCAATGGCATTATGGTAGCACGTGGTGATCTCGGTGTGGAAATGCCGATCGAGCAATTGCCAATTACACAAAAGCAAATTGTACAATTGTGTATGCAGTTTAGTCGCCCAGTTATTGTGGCTACTCAAATGATGGATTCTATGATCAAAAACCCATCACCTACCCGTGCTGAAATCACCGATGTAGCCAATGCCGTTTTTGATGGCGCTGATGCTGTAATGCTTTCTGGGGAAACATCGGTAGGTGACCACCCTGTATTGGTTGTTGAAGCGATGACTAGGATTATTCGCGAAGCAGAAAAACACTATTGGCCCAATATTAAACACAAACGTCCCACTGCAATTGAAAAATCCAAAACATTCCAGTCTGATGTGGTTTGTTTTAATGCTTGCCGAGTGGCCGAAGAGTTGGGTGCAAAAGGTATTGTAGGGATGACTACTTCGGGTTATACCGCATTTAAAGTGAGTAGTTTCAGGCCAAATGCGCATATTTACATTTTTAGCGATCAGGTGAGTATGCTCAATACCTTGAACTTGGTTTGGGGCGTTTCTTGTTTTCATTACGACAAATTCAAAACAACCGACGAGACGATCCAAGATTCTGTTGAAATTTTGAAAGAAGCGGGCTACGTAGAAACAGATGATATTATTATCAATACTGGATCTATGCCAATTGAGCGTAGGTACCGGACAAATATGATGAAAGTTACAGTGGTTGAATAAAAAACCAAATGGTTTATACGCTTCAAGATCTCAATGCACATATAAGACAAGTAATCGCCCTCAATTTCCGCGAACCAATTTGGATCACCGCAGAAATTGCAGAGGCGAACTTGTCGCGTGGGCATCTGTATCTTGCTTTAGTGCAAAAAGGTGCATCACAAGGGCTATTGGAAGATGATATTGTTGCTCAGGCGCAAGCTATTGTTTGGCAACGTGATAGGAGACGGTTGGTGATGGAGCATGGTCAATTGTCCGAATTAGTACTAAGTGCGGGCGTACAGGCACGTTTATTGGTACGTGTTGATTACCACGAACGTTATGGCTTAAAATTACACATCGAAAATATCGATCCTGCCTTTTCGATGGGCATTATGGCACTCCAACGCCGGCAGACGATTGATGCTCTGCGTAAAGATGGCCTTTTACACCTCAATAATACACTTCCGCTACCGCTCGTTTTACAACGCATTGCTGTTATTACTTCGCAAGATGCGGCTGGTTTCCACGATTTTAAGACACATTTGGAGGAAAACTCTTTTGGTTACACTTTTCGGTATCAATGTTTTTTTGCCGCAGTACAGGGGCGCAATGCCGAACCTGAAATTTGCGCAGCATTGAATCATATTGCACAGGCATACAATAATTTTGATGTAGTAGTTATCATACGTGGCGGCGGCGCAAGGCTCGATTTGTCCGCCTTTGATAGTCTCGAAGTAGGAAAAATGGTTGCGGCAATGCCATTGCCTGTTTTTTCTGGCATTGGGCACGAAATAGACGAATCTGTTTTGGATATGGTAGCGCATACTGCTTTTAAAACACCTACTGCTGTTGCCGACTTTTTAATTGAACGGGCACTCCGTTTTGAATCTCTTTTAGTGGAAATGGCCACCCATGTTAGTCATATTGGCCAGCGCAATGTACGCTATGCCCTTGAATCGTTACAATTTGCCCAAAATATAGTACAAAGTGCTGCGGAACGCTCCCTGGCAGTAGCCCATAATAATCTAGCATCATACGCCTTGGATATTCCTGTATTGGCTCGACAACGACTCAAAGAAGAACAAAGACATTTGGACCAACTGACCGAACTTGCTCAGGCGCTTGCGCCCGAAACCACCTTGCTACGCGGGTTCAGCATTACCCTGAAAAATGAGAAAGCGGTACTAAATGTAGCAGAACTAAAGGCGGGCGATCGCATACAGACTAGGCTGGGGACGGGAAATGTGGATAGTGTGGTGGCGTAATTCTTGCTATGACCAATGTTTTTTCAAGTCTAATTAACCGTTTTACAGTATAAACTCGTTAGAAACAACTACTTTTGCGCAAAATTTCCAGTAACATTGGGTGATCCAATGTGTGGTAAAAAACGAATCAATGACTGATTTTAAGGTATATTTCCCAAAACTCACCGACCACCAAGTAGCACAATTGCTACAATTGCAACCTTTGTACGCCGATTGGAATAGCAAAATCAATGTAGTGTCGCGGCAAGATATTGAAAACCTGAACGAAAGGCATGTACTACATTCGTTGTGCATTGCCAAATCATTTGAGTTCAATCCCGGAGCAAAAATTTTGGATTTGGGTACTGGCGGTGGCTTTCCGGGTATTCCTTTGGCCATCATGTTTCCAGAAGTTCATTTTGTTCTTGTGGATAGTATTGGCAAAAAAATCAAAGTAGTAGAGGAGGTCGTCGCAGCCTTAGGATTAACGAATGTAAAAGCCATACACACGCGTGCTGAAAGCCTTAAAATGACTGGCCAATTTGATTTTGTAGTAACGCGTGCCGTTGCTCCATTGGCTCAACTGATGGCCTGGTGTCAATCTTTAATCAAGCAGAAGCATACGCATGCTTATCCCAATGGCCTTATTGCGCTAAAGGGCGGTGATATAGCCGACGAAGTAAAGGCGTTACCGGGAAAAAGCAATAAATATGTAGAGGTAATGCCTATTCGAGATTTCTTAAAAAATGAATTTTTTGCTGAAAAATATGTGGTTTATGTACAGGGATAAGCACTAATTGTGTCTAAAACTGCAAATCCAAAGTTTTCGTTTCTTCGCCTCGTTTTACTTTTACTTTTGTTTTATCGCCTTTTTTATGTGCTGCTAATGCTTTCATATACACCTGCATATCCGTCACATCAAAATCGCCAAGGCCAACAATAATATCGTCTTTTTTAACGCCTGCTTTAGCCGCCGGTTTGCTATCCGTCACACCATCTACTTTTACACCTTTTCCTTCGTAGGTATAATCGGGCATAATACCCAGTGTCACTTTAAACCTTGGTGCATCCGATTCATTGGTTTTTGTTTCCTGAAATAGTAATTTTGGCGCATGATCCAATTGATTAATAATTTGGGTCATTAGGTTAAGTATTTTTACCTCTCCTGAAAAATTTACTTTCTTGGTATCATCTGTGGGTTTGTGGTAATCGCTATGTTGCCCCGTGAAAGCAAAAAGAACGGGGATGTTTTTCATATAAAAAGAAGCATGATCGCTAGGGCCCATACCTGCGCTATCTTTTTTAATACCAATATCTGTTTTCAAACCATTGATGACGGGCACAAAAGCAGGTGAAGTACCTACGCCTCCTATAACGAGTCTTTTTTCTTCGTTAAGGCGACCAATCATATCCATATTAAGCATAAAACTAACGGTGGAAAGATCAATCGTGGGTGTTTCTGTAAATTTTTTGGAACCCAATAAACCCAACTCCTCTCCAGAAAAGCAAATAAATAAAAAGTTATGGCTTTCCTTTACACCATTATTTACGTAGTACCGCGCTAGTTCAATAACACCTGCTGTACCCGAAGCATTATCATCTGCACCGTTGTGTATTTTGCCTACCGGATTAGCATCGAGGGAATTATGATCGTGTCCCATACCCAAGTGATCGTAGTGGGCACCGATGACAATCGTAAACGGACTTCCATTGTCCAAAAACCCTACCACGTTCCTACTTTTTACTTCCGGCCCATCGTGGTTCATTCCATGCGGATCGGTTGACTTGTGAAAACTAAACCCATGGTACCATGTGCCATTATCGCCCTTTGGGGTAAGTCCTGCTTTTTCAAAATATTTGGCAATATATTCAGATGCCTTAATTTCTTCTTTGCTACCAGTACCGCGACCTTTTAGTTTGTCGGAGGCGAGATAGCTAACATGCTTCTTAATTACTTTTTCGGAAAAGAAAGATTCCTGTGCTGGTAGCAGTACCGCGCTAAAAATAAAGGCGGCAAGGAGTATAGTATATTTATTCATTTTTAAAAATATGATGTTGTAGTGAATTAGTGACCAATTTTTTGCTTCCATGGTATTAGCGTAAACTAATAACGCTCCAATATTGTTTAGGAGTATGATCTTGGGTATTGAATTTAAGGCAAAGATACGAGAATATGTGTTCTAAATACTATCGAAACATTATGTTTATAAATTTACAAACATGCATTTTAGTCAAAATACGCAATATGCTAATTATCAGTTGTTTAATTTTTCGAGAAACCCACCATTTTACGTTGATAACCTATAGGGTTCTACACAGTGGCCAACACCTACCCTAGTTGTTAGTCGGTTATCCACTGTTAGCTCTGTTAGTTTGGTGGATAAACAAAACTAGCCCAACGGTAGCTAACAATCTTGGTGCAATTGAAAGAGCTAAGACATAAACCTAAAAATTGTCCACAGAGGTGTTTGTAAGTACCCTAAAACCCTCATAATTACGGGTTCATATTGTGCATAAGTACGTTGGTGAATGGTGTATTAAAAAAGTGATATAGCAGTTACAACGTTCCTAACAAACTAACACCAGTAATAATAATGGTCGATTTTTTAATTTAAAAAGAATATAATTAAATACTATTAAAGAAGATGTGGATTGTCGGTTGAAAAACTTGTTCTACTTTTGTTTGAAATATAAAAATGCGCTGGTTTTTCAAAAAAGAAGGTCAAACCCTCGGCATCCACACACAAAAACATACACATGGCTAATTCTATATTAAAGTACCGTTCTGATTCCAATATTCCGCGTATCGTGAAGATCTGGTTGATTACAGGACTTGTTATGATTTTTTTTCAAATCGTCATCGGCGGTATTACAAGGCTGACCGGAAGCGGATTGAGTATTACCAAATGGGAGATTGTTACCGGAGCGCTGCCTCCTATGAACGAGGCGGCTTGGAATTCGGAATTTGAATTGTACAAGGCCACACCGCAATATACAAAGATCAACTTAGGCATGACGATGGATCAGTTTAAGTTTATTTTCTTTTGGGAATATTTTCATAGGCTATGGGCGCGACTCATGTTTGTGGTGTTTATCATTCCTTTTTTCATTTTCCTTTTTAAAGGCATGTTTTCGCGTCGATTGGTGCCGCGTTTACTTTGGGTAGTCGCATTGGCTGGGTTGGAAGGATTTTTTGGTTGGATTATGGTCGCGAGCGGCTTGATCAAACGCCCGTGGGTGAATGCTTATAACCTTACGCTCCATTTGACCATGGCATTGGTGATCTTTAGTTATCTGCTGTGGACTGCATTTATTGCCATTCAACCCAAAATAGAGGCTGTAGTGCCGCAGCGCACCAAACGTTTTGGCTGGGTATTGCTAGGGCTTACCTTTGTTCAGATCGCGCTAGGAGCCATGATGTCGGGCAGCAAGGCTGGTTTGAGTTACCCGACGTGGCCATCCATGAATGGGTCGTACCTACCGGCCATTCTGTTGGATTTGGCACAATGGCATCCCGATAGTTTCATTCATTACGATGCAAACTCATTTATGCCGACATTTATCCAGTTTATGCACCGTAATCTGGCCTATATCCTCACGGGTGTTATTTTTTGGATGGTTTTGAAAAACCGCAATAATACTTCTGCCCCATTCCGTCAATCGCTTTGGGCTATGGCAGGTATGGTATGCGTACAGGTATTGCTGGGTATTATTACCATTATCAATTGCAAAGCCAAAATACCTGTTGATCTGGGTGTTTACCACCAAGCGGGTGCGGTGCTGCTGCTTTGTACGATACTGTATATGAATTACAGGATGAGTAGTAAGGAGGCGTTGGTTTAGAAGGTGACGATGAGATTGGACTGTATGCCAAGCAACCACATAATATGATTAACGTTCGGTCATTTCAAAATATCCCTTTTCCCGTATGTCGTACCCCGTTAAACCCAATTGCTGACATTCTAATTTCCATTTTTCTATTTGTCGTCGGGAACTAGTTTGGTCAAATATAAATAACGAAGTTTTAAAATGCATCAAGCATTCTTGAATTGTAACTGGCGCACCTTTCCTGAGTAGCAATGCGCTTGTTTCTATTTGGTTTATGCCCTCACTAGCGGATGGGATAGATGCTTGTATGATGGACAGCGAAGAAAATGAAAAATATAAAATATAATTATTATTTAATTTATGGTATTCCCAACCACTTTGCTCGTCTGTACTTGCATCATGCGTAGTATGCGCTACCCCCATTGCCCACCGGTGTCCTTGTGCAGCAAAAGTTTCTTGTTTTGCGCTGATACTATCTAAAAGAGTGATACGTTCTTTTCCTTCAAACACATCAATCAAAGTCCCTTTATTAATGCTGTAAATACAAATACTGTGTTGATCGAACTGCTGCACACTTCTATACGCTTGGAATGCGAGTAAGATAGTTAAGCCAATTAAACCGGCGAACAATGCTGATTTTTTACGCTCCGCCACAGCCACACCAAACAGTACAATAATGAAATACAAAAATATAGTTGCCCACAAA
>JBEAVK010000098.1:0-64771 GCA_041160955.1 Bacteroidota bacterium | reverse complement strand
GCCGAAATTGAGCAAGCAGTGCGTATTGGCCAATGGAATGCTTTATTGCAAATTGATACTTCGACCATTGAATCTAAATCGACACTTATTGTAGAGCATTCGTTTTTTAAAATGTTTGATTTTAAATTGCTCCATGGCGATACGGCAACTGTATTCAATAATCCTGATGAAATTATTATATCGGAGTCTATTGCAAAGCGTTTTTTTGGAGAAAATTGGCGCGAAGCATCTATTTTAGGCAAAATATTGATGCTCAATTCGGAACTGCCTAATACCATCGTCGGGGTGGTTCAGGATCCGCCTACGCATTCCAATATACAATTTGAGGTGCTTTTACCCTTCAAAAGTATAGAAAAATACGATGAATGGAGTAGTAAGTGGAACAGCAACAGTTATCATACTTATCTCCAACTCCGGCCTGATACCGATGTGGCGGCATTTGAGCATAAAATTGCCAACCATATTGCAAAATACGATGCGAATAACGAGGCTACCTTGCATTTACAGCCATTAAGCGCCGTTTATCTGTATTCAAAATTTGATTTTGGTAGCGATTGGGGCAAGCGCGGTGATATTTTTTCGATACGTGTTTTTTTCACGTTAGGTATCGTTTTGTTACTCATTGCAATTTTCAATTTTATCAATTTGGCTACTGCTCGAGCCATAAAACGTGCCCGCGAAGTAGGTATTCGTAAAAGCGTAGGTGCGCAACGGTATAGTCTTATTGGTCAGTTTTTGGGCGAATCTTTGCTGATGACAACACTTGCTGTATTGTTGGCATTATTGCTGACAACACCCACATTGACTTTATTTAACGACTTGATAGACAAAGATATAACTATACCATCCGACCAGCCCCAGTTCTGGGTCATATTGGCAGCGGGCACCGTACTCATTGGATTATTAACCGGTGGCTACCCTGCATTTTTCCTGTCTGCTTATCGGCCATCGCAGGTACTCAAAGGTATTGTGGATGCTCGATCAGGTTTAGGCTTTCGCAAAACCCTAGTCGTTGGGCAATTCATACTGTCCCTCACTTTAGGTATTGGTGCAGTCATTATTTATCAGCAATTGAATTTTGTACAAAATAAAAAACTTGGTTTTGACCAGTCTCAATTGCTTTTTGTGCGATTGAAAGGGGATACTCGTGACAAATCAGCCATTTTGAAAGAGGAATTATCCAAAATACCCGCTATTTCCGCAGTGACCGCCACAACGAGTAATCTGGTGGATGTATCCAATTCCTCCACTGTTGAATGGGAAGGGCAAGCCCCAAACGATGAGTTTTTGATTACACAAATGAATATTGATGCTAATTTTATGGCAACAACAGGGATGAGCCTTGCGTCAGGTCGGAATTTTTCGGCAGCGATTGCAGGTGACACCACCGATAAATTTGGTCGATATATGCTCAATGAAACCGCTGCTCAACGCATGGGCTATACCAATGAATCGGTATTGGGCAAAAAAGTAAAATTTTGGGGATTCGAGGGTGAAATTATTGGCGTACTAAAAGACTTTCATTTTAGACCGCTCAATAAAACGATTGAACCATTTATTTTCCGGTTTCGACCCAAAGAGTTTTATTTTGATTTATTGGTCAAGTTGACACCCAACGATATGCCAACTACCATTGCAGCCATAGAACAAGCCTATAAAAAAGTGGATACGGATCACCCATTTAGTTATGGTTTTGTAGATCAAAGTTTGGAGACCCAATACAAAGCCGAACAACGCACTGGACGTACTGTACTCTATTTTGCCATTTTGACCATTTTTATTTCTTGTCTTGGGCTTTTTGGTCTTGTTGCTTTCGCCGCAGAGCAACGCACCAAAGAGATAGGTGTACGTAAAGTACTTGGTGCTTCAGTAGCCTCTGTTGTGGGTCTGTTGAGCAAAGATTTTTTAAAACTGGTGCTGATCGCTTTAGTTATTGCCTCGCCAATTGCATATACTTTAATGCAAAAATGGCTCGCAGATTTTGCCTATCGTATTGATATTCAATGGTGGATGTTTGTGCTTGCAGGTGCAGTAGCGATGGTAATTGCGTTCCTTACAGTGGCAGGCCAAGCCGTGCGAACGGCAATGGTTAATCCGGTAAAATCATTGCGTAACGACTAAATTTTTATCTATAAATCTTATATCATGTCACATATAGTTATACCTATTCCGCCCAGTACCGAGGAACAAAATATCGAAATTGAAGTAAGCATCAATGGCGTTAAGCATCAATTGCGCTATAAAGTAGCGTATTTTTATTGGTCCGATTGCGCTAACCCCAGTTTCGATCGCGCTGAGTGCATCAAAAGCCTACTCCTCCAAAACTTCGACGAATGGATGCTCTATTATATCGGGGCACCTACCGATGACTATGTTCCAATTACTTTTATCAAAAAAGAAGATTGGGGCAAACAACGTAGGGTGACGATGGAAATTCACTAAATAATTCAAACCATGATATCCAATTATCTAAAAATTGCTTTCCGAAAACTTGCTAAACACCGCGATTATGCAATACTCAATGTCCTCGGACTGGGGCTTAGTGTAGGTTGTAGCATATTGATTTTCATGTTGGTTCGCCACCACTTGAGTTTTGACAATTTCCATAAAGATGCCAATCGTATTGTACGTGTGGTAATGGATGTAAAAACGGAAACTATACTGCCCATGTCGGGGGTACCTGCACCTATGGCCAAAACATTGCGCTTGGAATGCCCTATTTTGGAAAAAACAAGTATTCGGATGGGCGAAGAAGAAGTGCTGATTGCTGTATTACGCCCCGATAATATTGGACACGATAAATACAAAGAAAAAAATAAATTTGCTTGGATAGATCCCGACTATGTAGATATACTGAACCTCCCATTACTACAAGGCGATGCGGCCGCTTTATCGGAGCCAAATACAGTCTTGTTATCCGAAAGGTTGGCTGTTAAGTACTTTGGGAAATCCTCACCTTTAGGAAAAACAATTCGTGTGGATAACGAAACCGACCTCCGCGTTGTGGGTATTCTTCAAGATTTACCCAAAAATACAGATTATCCGCAGGAAATATTGGCTTCGTGGGCAACGATTAAAAATATACCAAGATTATCAAGAAGTGCTTACGAAGATGAATGGGGCGGCGCAAGGGGTGGTGGATTCTGCTTGGGGCTTTTGGCGAAAGGACACAAAATAGAGGAATTAGATGCTGTTATGGCCGATTTTACCCAAAAACATCCTCACCCAGAAAGCGCAGAACTATTTAAATACAAAGCCAAATCTATGACTGGTCTTCATTTTGATACCGATTATGGCTTTGGAATGAACATAAATTACCTTTGGGCACTTGGGTTTATTGGTTTGTTTTTATTGCTGACTGCTTGTGTTAACTTTATCAATATGGCCACTGCACAGGCACTCACACGTATGCGCGAGGTGGGTGTACGCAAATCATTGGGGAGTACGCGTGGACAGTTGTTTTGGCAGTTTATGTCGGAGACTGGTTTGATAGTACTGACGGCATTGGTTATAGGTTTTCTGTTGGCTTGGTTCGCGTTACCCTATTTGAATACTTGGATCAATACAGATTTGGAAATAGATCGTCCAATGCTGGCTACTTTGGTCGTTTTTTCTTCCATTTTGGGGATAATACTCACATTTTTGGCGGGTTTTTATCCTGCCTTTATGCAGGCGCGGTTCAATCCTGTTGCATCCATGAAAAGCGCTTCTGAATTACCAAAAGGGAGTGGATTTTCGGTGCGTCGCATCTTGGTTACCACTCAATTTGCTATTTCTCAAATGCTGATTATTAGTGCAGCCGTGGTGACGGCACAAATGCAACATGCTCAAGATGCAGATTGGGGTTTTAGACCAGGCGCCATCCTTACGCTAGAAATTCCGGATGCTAAAAAGGCTAAAAATTTGCAGCAACAGATTAATCAAATTGCTGGCGTGCAAAATACGTCTCTTTGCTACCAGCCCCCAGCATCGGATAATGTGAACCATACTGGTGTATTTTACGACAAACGTCCTCAACCAGAGGCTTGGTTACTCAATAATAAACCCGCCGATGCCAACTATATTGGTACTTTTGGGCTACAGTTGGTAGCAGGCCGCAATTTGTACCCCAGCGATACTGTACGTGAGTTTGTGGTGAATGAAACCTTTGTCAAAAAACTAAATTTGGCATCACCCCAGGATATAATGAATAAAATAATTCACGTGGGCATGTCGGAGGGGCCAATCGTGGGTGTTGTTCGTGATTTCCTGAGTTGGGGTATATCAGATCCTGTGTCGGCCATTGCCATCTCGACAGATCTGTCTAGTTATTCTACTTGTGCTATACAATTAGCACCTGGCAATCCGGCTACAGCCCTCGCACAAATTCAAAAAATATGGGAAAATGAGTTCCCAGACAATTATTATGAACATCGTTTTATGGAGGCAAATATTGCAAGTTTCCTAGAGACCGAAACGATGATATTGCGTCTAGTACGTACATTTGCTGGTATCGCCGTGTTTATAGGTTGCCTTGGCCTGTACGGCTTAGCCTCTTTTATGATTACGCGCAAACGAAAGGAAGTGGGCATCAGGAAAGCACTTGGAGCGAGCATTTTAGGTATTGTTTGGTTGTTCGGAAAGGAATATATGCGATTGATTACGATTGCATTTATTTTATCAGCACCAGTGGCTTGGTTTGCTATGAATAGTTGGTTAAAGGACTATGTTTATAGAATATCCATTGGGTGGAGCGTTTTTGTTGTTTCTTTATTGGCTACATTCTTGATAGCAGCGTTGACGGTAGGTATCCAGAGCATAAAAGCGGCATTGGCCAATCCTGTAAGTGCGCTGCGGAGCGAATGAGTATGGCATCTATAGGATGGCACGCATAGATGGCACGCATAGATGGCACGCATAGGGCTCCACCCTATGGTGGATATGTCGCCCTTACAGGGCTTGTAAGCGACCTTGAACTCAAGTTAAAATAAGTTAACTTGTATTTAAATGCTTCGTGCTAAGTAAATCCCAAGCCCTGTAAGGGCGACATATCTAGCATAGGGTGCAACCCTATGACCTATGACCCGGTGCGGATGCCCCCAATAAACGCAGATCGCAATGCCCACGCGTAAACGCAATGGACGCGTATAGACGCATACGCCCCCCCAGAGCAGCAAAAATCCCTCCCACCGTATCTTCCTAGAAATTCTTTTGCACCTTTTTTACAAACAGTCAGATTAAACCTATTTAGTTTTATTTGAAATGTAGTACTTTAGCCCTGAAAAACACGTGCGTTGATTTGACATGAAAAACATAAAGATCTTTTTTCTCTTTTTTATTGGCCTACTTGGTAGTAACTCATTGATTGCCACACATATAGTAGGCGGCGAAATAACATATACCTGTTTAGGTGATAGTTTATATGAAATCAAACTAAGTGTTTACCGTGACTGCTTTAACGGCATCCCCCCTTTTGATAATCCAGCATCCATTGGTATAGCCAACTCAGACTATCAAATAATATCATCCATATCAGTAAATTGGGAATTGCAGGATGACACACTCGGTATTTACTTAAATAATCCTTGCCTTACGAGGCCACCCAATATTTGCGTACACCGTACCACTTATGTTGCTATGATTAGCCTGAAAGGAATACCTCCAAGTGCTGGCGGGTACAAATTTATTTACCAACGTTGTTGCAGAAATATGTTGATCCGAAATATCCCACTCCCAGAAGACGTAGGTATCACTATTATTTCTGAATTAGAGCCCACTTCTATTGCATCTTGTAACTCCAGCGCAGTTTATAACAATTGGCCGCCATTGGCAATATGTGTCCACGAACCCGTAGATTTTGATCATTCTGCTACCGATCCCGATGGAGATTCATTAGCATACAGGCTTTGTACGCCATTGGATGGAGGTACGCCAGATATACCACAGCCACAGCCACCTAACAGCGGCCCATATTTAGAAGTGAATTGGTTGCCACCATACGACCTAAGTAATATATTGGGCGGTCAGCCATTAGCAATTGATCCTAAAAATGGATTCATCACAGGTATTCCAAATTTAGTTGGAAATTTTGTCGTCGGTGTTTGTGTAGATGAATACCGGAATGGGGCTATTATTTCAACTACAAGACGCGATTTTCAGTACAATGTAGCAGATTGTGGCATACCTGTAGCCGCATTTACCGCACCTGTCCGACAATGTGATAGCCTTACGGTATCGTTTGTTAACCAAACAGAATTAAATCAATTGGGTATTTCTAATTGGTATTTTGATTGGGGAGGCGATTTATCCTTGTTTTCTACGGAAAAAAATCCTGTTTTCACCTACCCCGATACCGGACAATACCAAGTAGCGCTCATTATCAATCCGGGCTATAGTTGTTCCGATACCATTGTTCAAAACGTATGGTTGTCCCAAACAACAGCGGATGCCGCATTTACTATTGATTATGACAAATGCGATGCCAATGGATTAAGCGTTAACCTATTGGACAACAGTACCGACCCAGTATATGGCATAGATTATATCAATTGGTACGTATCGGGGCCAAAAAACTTTAGTTTTATTGCAAATTCAAGCGATACTAGTTTCCGAGCAATTACGGCGGGCGACTACACAATAGTGCTGACTGCTACCGGGACAAATGGATGTTCGGATGAAATTGCGCTCCCCTTCAATATTCCATTTACGCCAGGAATCACACTTTATGATACCTATTCTATTTGTGTAGGTGATAGTATAGAACTATACCCTGATGCAAATCAAGAGTTAATCTATGCGTGGACACCATCGCCCGAAATAAACAATACCACTATAGCCAGTCCACTTGTATCGCCCGATAGCACCAGTATTTATAAGGTATTGATTAAAGAACCCGATCTACCATGTGTTTGGAATAAAGAAGTAACGGTACAAGTACTCTCCGCAGGGCAATTAAGTGCTACCGCTAACCCTCCAACAATTCTTAATGGTGAGTCCAGTCAATTAAATGCAATTTTCCCATTAAGTGTAAGTTATAATTGGTCGCCATCTGCCACTTTAACAAACCCCAATATTGATAACCCACTCGCAACACCTTCCTCAACAACAGATTATAATGTTACAATTAGTTCTACCTCTGGATGTACCCAAGAAGCCACTGTTCGAGTGGTGGTACTTGATCCAATTTGCGACGAACCATTTGTATTTTTCCCAACTGGCTTTTCACCCAATGGTGATGGAGAAAATGATATACTAAAGATGGAAAGTAGATATACTTCGGAAGTGTATTGGATGATCTACAACCGATGGGGAGAAAAAGTATTTGAAGCCAATGATATTAATGATGTATGGGACGGCAAGTACAAAGGTCAACCTCAACCCGCCGAAACATATGGCTATTATTATCGAATTCGTTGCCTCAATGAACAAGTACGGGAGAAAAAGGGCAATATAACTTTGTTGAGATAGGAATAATGGCCTCGCTTGCTATACAATAGTCATCGGCTGTTACGATTAAACAAAACACCTAATGACATTTTGTCATTAAAATCAACCCAATAATGACAAAATGTCATTATTGGGTTTTCGTTTTATCCTTTCTGTCATTTAAAAACATATTGGTATAGGGTTTGAATAAGAGTCAATGTCGAGCAATCGACAAGATTTTATAACAATTTAAACATAAACTAATATGACATTTGTAAAGCATCAAACAGCCCATCCCTTCAGAAACGCATGGAACGATTTTTTTCTTAGCCCAGCGTGGGAGCAACAAACAACACAGCAAGCCGCTGTAAATATTTTGGAAACCGAAAATGGATTTCGCCTCGAAGTGGTAGCACCAGGGTTCGAAAAAGAAAATATTTCTGTCAAAATTGAAAAAAATATTTTGACCATTTCGGCTAAAAAAGAAACCGTTAAAGAAGAAGGTTCGGCACAGCCCGTTTTCCGTCGCAGAGAATTTACTCAAAACGCATTTGAGCGCTCGTTTAAATTACCTGAAACTATTGATAATGAACAAGTTAATGCTAGTTTGGCAAACGGTATTTTGCTTGTTGATTTGGTCAAAAAACCAGAATTAGTGCCTGCTGTAAAAAATATAAGTATTGCCTAAAGTCTAAATTTAAGCATATTTATAAGATACTAAAGTTGCTCCGAGACTCGGGGCAACTTTTTTTGTTGAACTATTTTAAAAAAAATACTGGTTTCGTTAAACAAACCTTAACATTATAACGTTACACATGAAATAATTTAGACAGGGTACGCTGTGGAGAGAAGATCAAAACAGAGGGTTCCTTCTAGATTTTTTTTCATAAGTTAGTTAATAGGGTTTTAGGTGTTTTCGGGAGTCAACTGCAGTAATGCAAGGCTCCCTATTTTTTTTATATCTTTGTGCTTTCAAAAAAATTACAAACTCGTGAACAACACCGATTTATCGTTTTCAGAGAAAAACCTGATTTTAGGACTTGCCGAATCAGATACAAATACTATTCAATTTATTTACAATAAATACAAGTTGGATATCATTAAATCTGTACAATCAGCAGGAGGCTCACTTGCAGATGGGAATGTGTTTTTCCAAACTGCACTTATTGATACCGCCCAACTTTCCCGACAAAATGCATTCCCAGAGGATGTACCGCTAAAAGAAGTATTGATTCAGATGGCCAAAAGCCATTACATCTCTTGGTCTCAACGCAAAAGCACGCTAGAACCCCCTCTTTCCCCATTTTCTTGGATACCGAGTAATGCAGCCTTAGCCCAAACACGTAAACATATTTTCACCTGGAAAACAATGGGCAAGCTCAGCAGTGGATGCCAGATTGCACTCATGCAACAACAAGTGGAAGACGACACAACTTGCAGGACAGAATTAGTACAAGCACTTGCTCCGCAAGTCTCAGGATTGCCCGAGCCAGACGCAACACTACCCGACTACGCTGTAGAAGCACTACTCCGAAAAGAGGATTTCCTCATTTGGAAAACCATAAGGACGTACGATGACAATATAGACCGCGGCCTTAGTATAGATGGAAATGTAATTAAATCGGATAATACCACAGCCAAATATGCATTTATTGCATTAGTGGTGCTTACTTTGGCATATATTGGTTTTACGCTATACAATAGACCAAAATCAACAGAAGAAATTTTTAAACAAAATTTTGAGCCGCCACAAAGTCTGCTGGACGATATGAACCGCCGTTATGAAAACGATACCACTGGCATTGTTCGACCAGAACGCTGTTCCGAACTATTGGCACAAGCAGATGCCTTTTACGCTGATAAAAATTATGCTGCGGCACAAGACCCTTTGTATGAAATACTCAACAATGATGACCTGGACGCCTGCCGATCCGATGCCATGTTTGCAATGGGGATTATCAGCCTAAAGACAAACGACCCTGGCGAGGCACTTCAGTTTTTATCAAAAATTGAGAATATAGAGGTGTATGGAGAAGACCTCTACTGGTACCAAGCATTGGCTTTTGTACAAATGGCAAAGCGCAGCGAAAGCTATCGGGGCGTTGCACGTCGTGCCATGGAGCGTTTTTTAGAAAATACCCGCAATGAAACACGCCGAAAACAGGGAGAAAACATGCTAAATGAACTAAAATAAAAAAAACCTTAAAAAAACTTCAAAAAAACTTGCACAGTATCACAAGTGCTTGTAATTTTGCATCGCTTTTGAAGAAAGGCATTGGTTCTGGGTCATGGTGTAACGGTAACACAGCAGTTTTTGGTACTGTTTTTCAGGGTTCGAATCCTTGTGACCCAACTTTTAAAAACGCTCAATGGATTGGTAAACAATCGATTGGGCGTTTTTCTTTTTACTCACTATGCGATTACTTCCCTTATTTTTTCTTTTTTTCTTGTTGAATTGTCAAACACCTCCTCAATCAAACAAGGTCATATTACCTGCTTTTTATGCTTGGAAAACTAATTTCAGTCCTGCCAATTGGGAAATTCAAACTTTACAGCAATGGAATGCCAAAAGGGTATATGTAAAATATGCCGATTTGGATAGGACGGATAAAAAAGGAGTCCATCCTATCTCCACTACACGGCTTCAAACCGACAGCCTCCCCTTGGATATCGCAATTATTCCCGTTTTCTTCATTGTAAATCGCGTCTTTACAAAAATAACAGAAAAAGAAACGACCGAATTAGTTCAATATATCCTGCAACAAATACCCCAATCCGCTCATCGAAGCATACCTGAAATTCAATTGGACTGCGATTGGACTGCGAGTACACGTGAAAAATATTTCCTTTTTTTAAAATTACTACAAGAACAAATAGCGGTTCAAGAATGGGCTAAAAAACCAATTTTGAGCGCAACAATTAGGTTGCATCAGGTTAAATACCGAGAAAAAACCGGTATTCCACCCGTGGATCTCGGCCTTTTGATGCTCTACAATTTTGAAAGCCCAAGCAAAGCATCCGCTCATAATTCAATTATAGACCCCAAAATAGCCAAAACTTATCTATCACAAACGCCTCCCTACCCTATTCCGCTCGATGCGGCACTGCCACTGTTCGGTTGGGGTATTCACTTCAGGGGAAGTGCATTCCAAGGCTTTTTACGCGATTTCCGCACTACTACTGCGAAAGAAAGCGTGTTTTTAAGCAGAGATGGTGAAAATATTTTTAAGGTAATTGCTGATACGAGTTGCTATGATGCGTACTTTCGCCGTGGCGATTGGATACGGACAGAAGAAGCCTCACCAAAAGCCATTGCACAGGTTTGGGATTTAGCCCAAATAATCATCCCAAATGACACTTGTAGCCTTGTTTTTTTCGATTTAAACGCTCAAAATTTATTTTTTTATAGTCATGAAGACCTTTACAAACGCCTTCAAATTAAGCATTAGCCTTACACTTTTAGCAGTAGCCACACCTCTATTATGGAACTGTATTGATTTTTCCAACGATTATACCCGCTTCTGGCTACTCGAATCCAATAGCAGCAACCAACGCCTATTATTGCCTTTTACTTTTACAAGCGAACGCTATTATTATTACCGCTGGACGGAAGAAGACACCACTTACCGCAAAGAAAATATAGCGGCCTGGAAAACCATGCTCGGCGATAAAATAAAAGATAATGATGTGTGGGCTATTTTATACGATGTAACACCGGATGATTTTGCCAACAAAAATTTTGCTAAGAAAAATAGTTTTATGGCGTCGCTCAATAAATCGAACCATGCACTACATCTGCAATATTTAAGTTTTTCAAAAAAATGTGAGGCTATTTTTAATGGCGCTATGACTGGAGACGAATTTAAATCTCGCGCCACAGCATTGATCCCTGAAGGCAATACCATTTTACAGGCAACTGCCAATAACCCCGATTTGTGCAGAAGAGCGGCCTATCAATTAATAAAACTATACCGCGTCGATAACAATACAGAGAAAATCAAAGCCCTGTTTGGTCAATATTTTAATGATAACACAAAAAAAGACTGGTTGAGCGCAGCGGCTATTTTTCAAATTGCTTGCGAAGAAACTGATCCAGTACAATCGAATATCAAGTATGCACGCGCTTGGGATGCTGGTTTTTATAACCCAATTTGGGTTTGGCATGGCATGTATGAAGATAAATTGGAAGCATCCATTTCCGCCGCAACCACAGGACGCGACAAGGCCACATTAACCATTATTCCAGCCACTCGCAAGCCTGAGCCAGCTTTAACAGATATTCAAAAAGCGTATCAATTTGACCCTTCCGTTCCACACCTCTCCAAGTTAATGGCGCGCGAAGTCAATAAGTTGGAAAACTGGCTACTTAGCCCAGTTATTTATGGCGCGCAAAATCGCGTTGAAATGCCTTCTAGTTACGAAAATCCGCCTAAATTAGATGCCGATGCACTGTTACAAAAAGATATGGAGCATTTGCACCAATGTAGGGCATTTGCGCAGCAAGTCATTCAAGAAAAGAAAAGAGATGATATGGCTTTTTGGTACTTAGTCGCGGCTCATTTAGCGTATTTAGATCGCGATTTTAAAGGCACAATGGAGTTAGCGCAAACAGGTAGCCAAATTACCAATACGCCCATGAATCAGAAAATTCAACTGCAATTGATCAACGTATTGGCCGAAATAGGAGGAGAAGGCCAGATTTCGACTGTTACCGAAGACAAAATACCCGGAGTTTTCCAATCTATTAGAGACAACGCATCCACATTTGATGCGCCTGTTGAGTTGGAAGAAAAATTGGCGACGCTACTCTCTGACCAGTTTATCAAAAAACAAGAACGTGCAAAAGGTGCGCTATTATTGGGAAAAACCAGTCCCTATTATGAAGGATTGGGCTATATGAGTGCTGGTGTGCTGTTTGAAAAACTACTAGAAATAGGCACACCTGCTGATTTTGACCAAGCAATTCAAATTGTGGAACACCCAAAAACGGATTTTGAGCGGTGGTTTGCCAATGAGCCTTACCGCTATCATGCTAATTTTGAATACGACGGGCAAACAGGCAAAGAAAAACTCCTCGATAAGCAACCAAAAGGTTGGGAAACCGATAAACTCCGCGAATGCAAAGCGATGTATTATATGAGGAAAGACCAGCCCGATAGCGCATTATTGGCCATAAAAGACGTTCCGGATACCTATTGGCAATGGCGTGCTAATATCGCAGATTATGGCGAAATACTTTTTAGGAATAACCCGTTCAGTGTAGGTGTTACTGTGGCTGGCGTACCGCTTTCGCAGGCCAATAACAATAGCGCGTTCAATAAAAGGACATTTCTAGAGCAGTTAATCGCCTTAAAAAACGAGAAATCCACCGATAAACAACAAGAAAATTATTTACTTTTGGGTAATGCCTATTATAACATGACCTATCATGGAAACGATTGGTGGTTGATGATCGAGTCTGGTTGGAGCAGTAATTTGCCAAGTATGGGTAATGAGATTGGGTCTATTCCAGAAAATGGCAATCCTTATTTGCCTTTATTGCCCTGGACTGCACTTGGGCTTTTGGGCATTGCTGTAGGTTTTTCTGTTCGGAAACGAGGAAGATGGATTGTTTTTTTGATTTTGGGTGTTGGTTTATTGCCTTTTTCTTGTAAAAAGCCAACAGTCGAGCAAAAAGTAGCCGCGACAAGCTCATTGGCTTATTATGATGCCTATTATCGTTGCTCTTTAGCAAAGTCATGGTATGAAAAGGCGTTAAAAGTGAATCCAGATAACGATCTTGGTATTGCGGCTGCATTTATGGCCGGAACATGTGAAACACACATACAATATATGGATTTTCTTCGCACCAGAAAAGATCCAAATGAGGAGTTCAAAAGCACTAAAAACGCTTTGCTTGAAGGGATTAAGGGGAAAGATTTCACCTCTCCATTGAGTTGTGCTGAGTTAGGCGAATACCTCAAATAATTTGAGTGCGCATATTTACAGCAATTAGCCGACCCAGAAGGGGTCAAATGTTTATAGCAAAAGAATGGGCGGTATGGGTACGCCCCCTCGGGGTCAAATGTATTTTATCCATATTGCGCTATAAACATTTGCCCCATACTGGGTCGGCTACATATAGATAGCCTAAAATTAACTAAATAATTGGTTTATTTATACAAATGTCCCGCTTCAAACACCTTATTCACCCCATTTTGAAAAACGGCATAATTAAACCCTGCTTGTAGCGCATAACCACCAAATCGTCCGCGTTTGTCCAAAGCAATAAATCCAATTTGATTTTCTTTAGCCTGTTGTGGATACTTCGCAGCAATGCGCTTTATGACGGTTTCGACTGCTTTTTGAGGGCTTTTACCGCGCCTCATTTCTTCTACCACCAAAAAACTACCCAGCGTACGAAGCACCATTTCGCCTAGTCCGGTGGCTGCGGCAGCACCTACTTCATTGTCAGAAAACATTCCAGCGCCAATCACGGGACTATCCCCTACCCTGCCGTGTAGCTTGAAGGCCATACCGCTGGTGGTACATGCGCCCGCAATTTGCTGTTTACTATCGATAGAAACGATGCCAATAGTATCGTGGCGTTCCCAATTTACTTTGGGTTTATATTCAGATTTAATGAGCCAATCTTTCCAAGCCTTTTCGGCCACGGGAGTTAACAAATTTTCCTTTACAAAACCATTTTTTAAGGCAAAATCCAAAGCACCTTCGCCACAAAGCATGACATGAGGGGTTTTCTCCATGACCATACGGGCTACACTAATCGGGTGCATAATATGTTGCAAAAAAGAAACAGAGCCTGCATTACCAAATTCATCCATGATACAGGCATCGAGTGTAACCTTACCATCGCGATCGGGAAAGCCGCCATAACCAACGCTTGTATCATTGGGATCGGCTTCAGGAATGCGTGCACCTGCTTCTACAGCATCTAAGGCGCGTCCGCCTTTTGCCAGCACTTCCCATGCGGCGGCGGTTGCTTTTTGGTTATTCCAAGTCGCGATCACCATCGGGACTGATTTTGGATCGGGTTTAGGTTGGATATGAGCAAGTAAAGAGGACCAATTTAATCCGCCTACAGAAGTAGCCATTAAGGCTTTTGATAAAAAAGAACGACGTGTGTTCATGTTAATAAATTTTGGCACAAGGTAATAAGTTTATATTAACTTTGTAGCCCTCCTTTTAACAAGTCATCAAATAGGTGCTTTTAAAGTACCTACCACTAAGTAATAATTAAAAATCCAGTCTTTTTTTATCAGTATAGTACGGTCGATCTGAAAACCACGTGCAGTCATCATACTTTCGTACTCAGGAAGATCATACTGGTGCGGATGGAGAATATCACCCGGTAATAAACGAAATAATCGTTTGATCCACCGATGATTATGTGCATCAATGGACATCGCAAGCGTACCATTTTGTTGAGTAAATGACGTGAGTTGGCTGATACAACGGTCAATATCGATCACATGATTTATGGCATTTAGACAAAAAACTACGCTGTAAGGCTTTTTCGGCTCGAAATCTTCTAGCGTGCTACAGACAAATTGCGTGTTGGGCCAATCTTTCCTTGAAAAATGGGGCAATTCGTGCTCATATTTATCCAATAATGGATCAACAGCATCGGTTTTATAATTTGTGAGTATCGTAAATATGCCTGCTGGGCCACACCCTGCATCAAGTATCGTATCATCTGGCTGGAGTTGGATGCGACTTTGTTCCAAAAAACCAGCCCAATATGCTTGTTTCCAATGGAGGTATTCCTGCTTATCTTTTCCGCCGAGATAATTTTTCCACCACAGGATTTCAAAAAATTGAGCAATTCGCCAGCGTAGCATCAGTTATCTTTAAAAGGGTGTCTTTGTTGCCATTCCTCCACAGGTTTCAAATAGTCGAGTATCGTCGTCGTCAAGTTATTGATAAGGCTATTTTGGTGGCGCAAATAACACAGAAGTTGCTCTGGTTCTGCTCCAACGGAACTTTTGATTTCGAGCGCGGTACGTGCAAATACAATTTTTTTACAACCCGAGGTAAACGCCACTTGAATCATATCGTATAGCATATTCAAATAAAGTTGATAATCGTGATTGTGGGCTTTATTATAACCCAAAAAATGCGCTTCTAATTCGTGGTTATTGTGCAGTGTAGTGCAATAACATACCAGTTCCCCATTCAAATAGTAACCAAAGACCCTAAATTTACCATTCAATGCTTGGTGTAGTGCCAACATATAGTGCTCATTCAAGTCCACCATATTAAAACCTGCATTAGTGGCGACCTCCTTGTACAAGGCGTACATATTATCGGCTTCCTGCTGTATTTCTAAGAGTGTAAGTTCTTTTTTCTGTAAGGATTCTGCTTTTTTAAAAGCCCGTTTTGCGCGTGTCCGATATTTGGTTGACATTGCATTCAGGTAGCCATCAAAATCTGCGAAGGGTAAATCCAACACCATATTTGGCTGGATTTCAAACTCGGTGTATTTCTTTTTTATAAAATTGCTGCTAAAAACACCCTGTGTTTGCGGCAACACATCTTTAACTAGGATCATTGCAATTTTAGTACCATTGCGTCCTGATTGCTCTGCTGCATACTGAAGCCCCTTTTCAAGCAATAGAGGCATTTCATGGAGGGGGACTAGATCAGGATTGAACCAAAAACCATGTGCACCAGTGACCAATAAGTTGCCACAAATCAATATATCTGCTTCTGCCCAACCGGACACCCTGCGTTTGAACCATTTAGACAACCCATTAAAAAAGCAGGGGTCTTTTTCATTCTCGTCCGCTATACTTTCGGCGGCACTAAAATGTTTAATTTGGCATACCGAAATGCCGATCGGGTTTTCTCCTTTATAATATACAAGATAACCAAACCGCATACCTAGTGGCGGGTTTTGTTCCACTGTATATAAAAAACTACGTTGAAAAAAAATATCTTCTGTTAATTGAGCCACTTTCGACCAATCTCTATCAGCGGCTTCGATGCTTGGAAAGTAGGCGTATCGGACATTGTTTTCGGTCATTTTTGCAGATGCACCTCCTTGGATTTGTGTAAATTTGTGATCCATAAAAGATATTGAAGTTTCCTTGTGTGTAGTAGTATTTGGCGTGAAACAGCCTACCAAACAGTTGAGTAAGCAATGTTGTCCGGAACTAACACCAGCAAAGGTAAACCGATTAGAGCAAGTGAGGTAAACCAACCGTCGAAATGGAGCAAAAAGGCGACTAAATAAGAGGGAAATAGGCACGTTAAAATGGGTTTTGTTTCTTCGAGGTATTAAACGTTATATTTTCAATTTTGTTGAGCAACTTTATTTTTGGGATAAACTAAAAAAAGACGCGTTCAGGGTTTTATCCCTGACGCGCCGCTTTATTAACTGTTTGTACTCCAAAATTACTATTCAACCCACAATACACCAAAATACATGATAAAAATTTAAAAACAATAATTATTTCATACAAATTGACAACAATTCTAGCCAAGATCTTTTTTCGATAAACGCCCATCAGTCTTAAAGAAAAAAAAATCGAACTGAATGAAGACAATCAATTCGATCTTTACTACTTGTAAAATAAATAAAATTTGTTATTAGACTATAATGATATTATTTTGTCATCTAATTAACAAGGCGTCCAGATTATTATGCAGATTATATTATTACCTTTACCAATTATAATATCCTTACCTGGTACTTTTTAAGACATAAGTAAAATACATATAAAAACATTGCAAAAGTAGTTTGATTAAGATGTAGAGGCCATGATGAATCTACCCAAATACATGATAATTCCACCCAAATCGAAGATAAATTGAGATAATGACCTGACAATTATACCCAAACTCCATTTTTCAGATAAAACGCAATATTTTTGCGTTGTTTTAGCAAGTGCCAATTACATTTTGTGAAAATTCTGATTTCTCTTTTTTTAGTTACCCTCCATGTTAGCAATTGCTATACGCAGTCTGGCTACCAGATGGAGTCTATCACAGTTGCTGATGGGCTTTCACAAGGGTTTATCCATGCTATCTTTGAGGATAGTCGGGGATATAAATGGGTGGGGACATTTAACGGGCTTAATCGTTACGATGGCTACCAAGTAAAACGCTTTCTCCCCGATAATTCAACAAAGTGGTCAATAAAAGCCAATTATATATATTGTATTACCGAAGATGAATACGGTTTACTTTGGCTCGGCACTGATAAAGGGTTGGTTGTTATGGATCCTTATTCAGAGCGTTTTGTTCACTTGGCAGATATTGATCCTAGATTTCCTGTTAATGATGTAGTTTGGATAGATATTAGGGCGGGTAGGATTTGGATTTCAGGTCTATTAAAAATGATTGCAAGTAATGTACAAAGTCAAATTTACACCATATCATCCATACCTGAACTGGCGCATTTGATTCGAAAAAACAAACTTTCATCCAGTATTTTTAATCTACAATTCATTAATATTCCACCTGACTTTAAAGGGCCAGCAATATGGGTACACGTACCAAATAGTAAGAATTCAGACATTCTTTTTATTGACCAATTGGATCAATTGGGTAAAATCAATCCGATTACACTGCAAGCAACAATCGCTGATCCGCGATTGATTGATTACCCACACTGGGGGCGATATGGTCTGCTATATTACGCCAAAGAAAAAACAGGACGTGTTTTTGAAATACCTGAAGATACTAAAAGCAAGTGTAAAATAAAGTGTTTGGCAGAATTTATACACCCATCTAGCCAAATGCCGCTATTTTATTTTTTAGGCAACCCCGAACTGTACCAACTGGATACAGCAACAATATCAAAAATAACTATTGCGCAAGATTTCAATACTGTTTTACGCCAATATAAACCATTCTTTACCTCAGACCAGCCCATATCCACTTCTAGCATCATTGATCGAAATGAAAATATTTGGCTGGGAACTATTGGGTTTGGTGTACGAAAGTTGAGTCCACAAAAGGTAATTTTTAAACAATATTTATCAAAAATAGGCCCCTATAATTTTAATATCTTACCTGATGGATGGGTTTGGCTAGGTCGAGATTTTCCATTTAAAGTATTCAATCCTTACACAAGCGAAGAAAAACTCGCACCTTGGGGGTATTGGAATGGGAAAAACAATCGTATTTTTAACTTACTTATATCTCGATCAGGTGATTGGTGGCTACCAAATTCCAGAAACGATCATTTATTTATTAGAAAAAAAGAGCATAATACAGGTCAGTGGAAAGAAATACCCGTTGAATTACCCTACTTGGATAGTGGTACCATTCCTATAATAGAAGATAAAAATGCTAATATTTGGATCAGTGCCCTCAATGGTAGAATTGCACGTATCCGCCCGATAGACAACCACATAGATTATTGGGCATTTAATGCTGATTTTCCGCAATTACTGCAAGGAAATCTGCTACAAAGTAGTTGCATCGTAGAGGATACACAAGGAATCTTATGGCTTGGATCTAACCAGGGACTTGTTAGGATAGAATACCCCGAATCTACTCCAAAATTTACAGTTTGGCATAATTATGGCTCAAAAGGTGAGTTATTCAAAAATGAACGTATCACGAGCATCTGCCCAGACCCAAACCGAAAGCACTTAATTTGGATCGGTACTTTTGGTGGTGGACTACATTGTTTTGACAGCCAAAAAGAAATCACAGAAATATATAATGAAAATGATGGCTTAGCCAATAATGTAGTCTATGGTGTGCTACCAGATGCTTTTGGATACCTTTGGTTGAGTACCAATCGAGGAATTTCAAGGTTTGACCCCCAAAATAAAACATTCTACAATTTATTTTCCGATGACCAAAAACTTGGTGGTGAATTTAATACTGACGCATTTCGCCTCATGCCATCCGGTGAACTCGCCTTTGGAGGGCTGGATGGTCTGTTTTTGCTTCGTCCGCTCCAAGAAAAGCAGAATAAACAAGCCAATATTGCAGCTATTACGGCAATAAAGATCAATGGTTTGCTCTTAAATCCGGCTGTAGAATCACCCCATATCCATTTTACCAACCAAAATGAAGTATCTCTACTACTTCCTTTTGATAAAAACAGTATTACTTTTGAATTTGCAGCACTCCAAACCGGCAATCCTTTCTCATCAAATTTTCGATACCGTATGATGGGGCTAGATGAACAATGGATCAATGCAGGCACTCAACGTACCGCCAATTTCACTGTTATGCCTCCTGGCCAATATACCCTTGAGGTACAAAGTGTGAATGGGAAAGAAATTTGGGAAAATGCACCAATTACGAGGCTTTTTGTAACGATTAGCCCTCCGTGGTACCGGAGTTGGTTCGCCTATTTTTGTTATGCAGGAATGATAGCAGGGATATTTTATACATATTTGCACTATGAACGGAGGTATCTTATACTAAAATATACGGAAAATATACGGCGTGTAGAAATCGAACGACTCAAATCCTTAGATGATTTTAAAAATCGTTTTTTTGGTTCTATTTCCCATGAATTTAAAACGCCTCTGACTATTATATTAGGCCATGCAAAGCGCTTAACCACAAATAATGCCCAAAAAGATATTAGCCAACACGCAGAAGCCATACTACACCAAGGCCAAAACTTACTCGAAATGGTCACCCAAATGGTGGATGTTACTAAATTAGACAATGAAAACATCCAACTAAATGAGGAAAAAGGGAATATTAGTGATTATCTTCGCTACCTCGTCGAATCACTTAAAGCATTAGCCGATTTTAAAAATATCCAACTTGAAGTAAATAGTGCTGTGCCTCAATTAGAGATGGATTTTGACCCCTTGCGCCTTAAATATGTCATCAATAATCTATTGACCAATGCCATTCGCCACACACCCTCGGGCGGAATGGTACACGTATCTATACAATCAAATCAAGCAAAACAATTGGCTATTGCAATAACCGATACAGGTGAAGGCATCGCTCCAGAAGAACTGCCTTTTATTTTTGACCGATATTTTCAAGGGTCTTCAAAATTCAAACAGGATGAACCACAGTTCGGTATTGGCCTAACGTTTGTAAAAGACTTGGTGACGTTATTTGGTGGCACTGTATCCGTGATGAGTACAGTAGGCACTGGTACTCAATTTACGATATTATTACCCATTAAACAGGAGGCATTGCCTATAAAAACACCATTTATTACACCTGTTTTGGATAATATCTATCAAACAACACCTATCGACGCTGCTTCCAAAAACTTACCCTTATTACTTATCGTTGAAGATAATCCATTCATTTCCAAGTACCTACGTGATACGCTTACTCCGTATTTCCAACTAGAATTTGCCATTGATGGTAATGCAGGGTACGAATCAGCGCTACATCTAGTACCCGATCTTATCCTTACCGATGTCATGATGCCCGGTATGGACGGCTACGAACTGACCCACAAACTCAAAAATGCTTTACCAACCAGTCATATACCGATTGTTATGTTGAGTGCACGCTCAGGTTTGTCGGATCGGATCATAGGGCAACAATCTGGCGCTAATGCCTATATTGGAAAACCTTTTAATGAAGAAGAATTAATCCTAACATTAAATAATTTATTCCAATTACAACACCGTTGGCGTGAACGATATGCGCATTTATCAGCTCATTCGACTGAAACAAACGCTCCTTTACCCGTTAATATACCCGAGCAAGAGGTAACCACCATTGAACAGACCGATGCTTTTATGTATCGGTTGTATGCTATTTTTGAAGCAAAACATACAAACGAAGACTACGATCTGTTACAACTTTGTACAGACATAGAAATGAGTAAATCTCAATTGCAACGAAAACTCGCTGCATTGTCCGATCAATCAGCCATGCAGTTATTACGGCAATTCCGACTACAAAAAGCCTATAAAATCCTGTTGGCAGACCCCAGTAAAAATGTCAAAGAGGTTTGCTTTGAAGTGGGCTTCAAGGATGCTTCTCATTTTTCACGCCTCTTTTCTAAAACATTTAATATTGCACCATCCGATGTAAAAAAAATGGATTGATCATTCCCTAGTTTACCGCATTGAAAAATGAAATCCTAATTCTTTTTTTAATTCATCCGGCAGTTCTGGTAATTCAGATCTAGGAATTAAAAGGGTGGAAATATTGTGTAAATCTGTAAAAATTTGATGTTTTACGGCTGTTCCATGCAAGTAATCATAACCAGAAGATCCGCCTGTGCCAATTTTACGCCCCAACATGCGGAGTACCATCTGAGAATGTCGGTACCGCCATGTTGTGAGGTGTTCGTCAATATCGATCAAACTCATCAGTAAGTTAAATGGCAGGTGCAAGATCGGTTCATCGCGGTACAAATTGATCAAAAGTGCAGCAATAGTGGCATTATACGACAATCGCAGACTGCCTTCTTCGCGCATGGCCTCGTGTTTGGCGGGGTCAAGTACGGATTGGAAATAAGTATCCGTTCCCCCCAACATTTTGAGGCGCATTTCGCGTTCGTGTTCATTCAAATATTCCGAAGAGCGAATCGCATCGGCTTCTTTTTTGAGCATTTTTTGAACGGCGGCCTGATAATGCTCCAAAAAACGAAACTCTCCAAATTGTAAAAAAGGGGTACGTTCGAGCCAATCTTCTACCAATTCAAACATAGAGCGGCGGCTGGCCAAATCACTCAATTCTTTTTGCTGATCTTCTGGAAAAACCGATGAATAGGCTAGATTATTATAGGTCATTCGGCCTTTTTCGGGTAAACCCAGCATAGCCTCTACCTTACGAAACTGAAAACTTTGAAAACCTGATGCGGGAAAAAGGTAGTTCCGAAAATCCAAAAAATCCAAAGGTGTCATTGTTTCTAATACGTGGATTTGTTGGATCAGAAGTTTTAGTATTTCGACTACCCGATCGAGCCTTGCTACAGCAGTACCAATATTGCGTTCGTCCACATGGTTTTGCTCAAACATCACCCCAACCGATTCCACTTCGTGAATAATTTGTTTGAACCACAATTCATAAGCTTGGTGAATGATGATAAATAGCATTTCTTCATGCGCAGGTTTGGGTTCTACATCACCACTCCTCATGTGTTGCGCATTAAGAATTTTGTCTAATTGTAAATAACTGTGGTAGTGGATGGTGGCGTACTTTTTTGTACTGGAATTTTCCATGTGCTGTATTGTATAGTTAAGTTAGGTATAAAGGCGGCTCAAAGGTAGTTGAATGAAAGGGATTTTGAGTATCAACAGATATTTAACAAAAAAAATCTCGCGCACTCAGGCAACTATTTCCACCTTTGTGGATATATACCTTGTGAACTGTTTTTAACCCATTAATTTTTAAACATGATTTTTTTTAGATTACTTTCATTAATACTTATTTGCTCGCTGGCTGCGTGCCAAAAAGAAAATATAAAGGAAATTATTGAAAATCCGCCTGTAATAGTACCTGATACTATTTTTCAGGAGAGTGCTGGTACATTTTCTGTTGGTAATAGCCAACTTGCATTGGACACAGCGCATTGCTTCGCGATAAATGGATTTGATCCTGTAACGGGTAATCAGTTTAACTTCGCTTATGTTTTAACCACAGGGATAGATGCATTTGAATCGCCACTCGGCTTGTATTGGCAGCCGCCTACCAATACAGAAACTATGATCCAATCTACTACCTATTCAGGCTTGCAAGCATCGGCTACTTCACCCTCTACGATAGAAATAATAAATAATTGGGTGCTTCAGGGTGAAAACCCAAATACCATGCCTTTTGGAGGTGATATACCCACAGAAGACTTCAATGCAACGGGTGTTAATATTACAGTGAACAACTTGATTTATTCAATATCCGAAGAAGATTTAGGTGGTGGTCTCAAGCGCATCATAGATCGTGGTATAGTGCAGTTGGATGGTAATTTGATCAACTCGCAGGGAAGTTTGGTACCTATTTCGGGTAAGTTTGTTTGCTTTTTTGAACGCTATGAAATGTAAAATAATTAATGAAAATTGTTAGTATTTTTTCTAAATTTCGAGCAAAAGACCTTGACGCGGTGATTGCTGGTTGCTTGTTAAAAGACGAGCATTGTCAGCAACTGCTGTTCAAAAAATTTGCGCCAAAAATACTGACAACTTGTCGAAGATACGAGACGGCTTGGTTGGGCGCAGGTGATATTTTGCAAGAGACCTTTATCACAGTTTTTGAAAAAATTGCCCAATACGATCCTTCAAAAGGAGCAATAGATACTTGGATTAACCGTATTGCTATCAATACCGCCCTCAAGGCTTTAAGGAAAAAGCAAACCGCCTTAGTGGATATTGATTTATTACCAGACATAGCAGATGAGGTACCAGATGAAAACACAACAATGGATGATATTTCGGAAGAATACTTACTGGGTTTAATCCAGGCACTTCCAGTAGGTTATAGAACGGTGTTTAATCTTTATGTCATTGACGGTTTTGGGCACCAGGAAATTGCAGATACGTTGGGTATTAGCCCACAAACCTCAAAATCTCAACTCTTCAAGGCCAAGGCTATGCTTCGACGTAACCTGACTTCTGAAAAAACAAACTTAAAGAACTTATATCTATAAATTGAACAACATGGATATTTTTGACGGTATAAAAAACAAGTTGCAGCACTACGAATCGCCCATGAATCAGGACGAGGTATGGGCTGAATTATTGGTGCAAAAACGAGCACGTGAACGTTCCAAAAAAAGAAGGATAATTTGGTTGTTCTTGGGTTGTTTATTTGGCTTGGGCGGCATACTTTATTGGGTAGAGCATACGCAATGGACAAAGCATCCTTTTGCCCAAAAGAACCCTGTCTCTAATGAAATTGCGATAGCTAGCGATAACTCAAGCACGAAAGAGCGCAAAAAAAGCATTTTAGGCAATACGCCTCCCGATGCAGGCAATAGCATTATTGAGCGTCAAACACAGCAAAACGCAGCAAAATCTTTGTCAAAACATAGTTTTTTTAGCGATAAAAATACCTTGTTACAAAAAGATTACAACACACCTACAGTAGCAACAAGCCAGCATACACCTTCGGCTACTGGTAATCAAACTATATCCATCGCTCCCCCTATATCCCCGATACAAGATATAAAAACCGGTACTCTTTTGGCTGCATCTTTAGCCGAAAAAGCAGATAATAGCGGTACTCTTTTGGCTGCATCTTTAGCAGAAAAAGTCGATAATAGCGATACTCTTTTGGCTGCATCTTTAGCAGAAAAAGCAGATAATAGCGGTACTCTTTTGGCTGCATCTTTAGCAGAAAACTCAGTTGACAAAGGTACAATCTCTTACCCATTAAGTGCGCGTGACGTGAGTACTACGACAGAAATAAATATAGTATCCGTTGATAAAATTCAACCTTTATCTGCGGCAACGCTACCATTCAAAATTAGCCCATTGGAGAAGAAAATAATTATTCCGATGATGGCTGCCGAGCCAAGGCCCAATACCAAGTCAAAACACTTTGAAATCTATGCTGGAACTGGTATTTTTTCGACGCAACAGCGTTTTAGTACTCAAGACAATGCAAATAAAGACTATGTCTCACTGCGCAACGAAACGGAAACAAGTCTTACCACTTTTGCATTCGATGCTGGCGTAAACTACTGGTTTTTAGAGAAAAACTTTATGAGCATTGGCGTTCAACACAACAGTTGGTATGATCGCTTCAACTATACTTACGAGCAACCTAAAGATTACGCTTACGAAAATATTGTATTACGCATCATAAAGAATGAGCAATTGGGCACGGAGGAAAGTGAATACGGCGATACGGTGGTACAAGGATCAGAAACCGTTAAAATGACCTATTTTAATAAGTACGTATCCACGAATCTTCGGTTATTATTAGGACGGCAGATCTGGTCACACAAGAGACTAAGTTTTGATTTGTCGGGCGGTATGGATTGGAGCGTTATTGCAAGTGCCAAAGGTAATATCGCGGCTCCTATATCTACCGGCGGTATTCTTGATCTGCAAAATACAGGCGGAAACACCATTTATAAAAAGTCGTTAGGAATAGGTCTTTCGGGTGCAATGAGTGTCAATTACCGATTGAACCAGCATTGGGCCATACAATTCCGGCCCTCTGCAACCTACTTTTTATCGGATGCAGCTAGAGCCAATGCATTTGCCGAAGCAAGATTTTACCGCTTTGGCGCAATGCTTGGACTGCGTTATCGACTTTAAACTAACCTAATTTTTAAGGTATGGCTTACCGAAATGTGGATAATTGAATTATATCAACCCATATTTTGGTAAGCCACATGTTGTATTCAGCCCTTACTTTTTTGACATGGTATTCCTAATTTGTTCTGCTATATCTCCACCAAAACTTAACTGACCAATTTTGTTATTTACAATATTTCCTGTTGGGTCAAGCATAAAATGGCTTGGATAACTACTAAATTGCAAAACATTATTTAGAATTTTTGCCTCATTACCGTTTAAAGAAATAAACTCCCCATTTATCTTATACTTGGTTTTTACCTCTTGTATCTTTTCTTCTTTGGTCTCCACTGCAAGAAATAAGAAAACAATAGGTTGACCTTTAAATTGCCCTATTAAATTAGGATATAGTGGCATTTCAATCATACATGTCCCACACCAGCTGCCCCAAAAGTCCATAAAAATATAAGCATCTTTATGACGCTCCAATAATGTGGCAAGCCTGTTTGATAAGGAATCGCCTGAGCTGTGTTTTTTTATCCTTTCGACTAAATTAAATGGGGTAAACACTCCTGCCTCATTACTTTTTGCACTCATAAATAATTGCTTTAAATATGGTTCAGTAATAATGGAATCAAATCGGGAAATATTAAATGCGTACTCATTATCACTTATTACATCTTTCACTTTGTAAATTGAATAATACATCAATTCTTTTGTAATTCCGGTTGAATAAACATCAATTTTTTCCAGACCGAACACAAATGCGCTGTTTCCTTTTTGTTTTAAGGAGTCTCTGTAGATTGGATTAATAGAGGCAATCATTTGAAAATCCATCATAAGAGTATATAAAAAACCATAATAAGCGGAGTTATTTAATGCCCCAGAATTATTAATGGGAATAGAAACTAAATAGTCGATGAGCTGATTACATGTAATTGTTCTATCCGCTTCCCCAGCAAAACAATAAAAAGCAATATTGCGTCCAGTACTATAAATTATATTATTTCTGCACCATTGCATGTGTTTTTCATCTTTTATTTTCTTTTTCATAACATAGTTGTCAAAAAGATTTAATTCCTCATTCATTCGAGCAATGCTTTTTTTTGCAAAGTTTTCACTTCCATGTTTTTTATCAACACCATCAGGATTGTTATTGAATGGTTGGTTGCTTTTATAGTATTCAAAGTCAACTATCCCCTTAGAAATAGAAGCCGATTTTCCACGAAAAGATATTGCGTTTGTTTTATTTTCTTCCGTTTTCCATTTGTCCTCATAAATCTTCATAAATATTTTTTCGGAAGGACTTGCATACATTTCGATAAATACATCATTATATATCAAGGCAATATCACCTTCAAAAGGCTGGTATAACTCGCAACTAAAATTTCCATTCTTATCTATTGATATAGCGGTATCTTTTGACAGCCCAGTTATTTCATATGTTCTGAAACTAATGAATTTATTATTGTCGCCTGGTTGATAGCCTTTAATTTTTCCTTCAATCTTAAAGTTACGGGTTTGTTCAAAAACTGACAATTGGGTAACCTGTGCTTTTGCAACAATAGCAAATAGTAATAGCAGCGTAAGTGAGAATATTTTTTTCATAATTTTTAAGTTTTTGTCCAATAAGAAATGGACGTTGATTGATTTCTGAATTTATTTTTGATTGTTGTAATATGCCTCTAAATTGCCCCTACTGTAATGATACGGGCATTTTTGTGGTACGAGTGACAAAGGTGAAGCATTTATTTCAACTTTCCAATATTGAGGCATTTAATTTTTTATTATCATGTAAATCAATATCAAAAAAATATCGCAATCTCAGGCAACCATTTTCTCCTTTGTGGATATATAAGTTGTGGACCACACTACTTAATATTCACATTTTTTTTCAACACAAAAATTATTATTACAATGCTTAAGAATATTTTATTTTTATTAATGCTCATTTGCTGCACGGCAAATAATTCCTCGGCTCAAGCGGGCGACCCATGCGACTCGGTTGCTGTAAGTGAAATACAGGCAGAACTTATTGCTCAAGGTTTTACTTGTTTAACGGGTGCTGGCCCATTTGCCTGCGTCAATGATGTATTTGAGTATGCATTTACTAATTGCCCCAACAACGGTGGTGGTAATCCTGGTGATCCTTGCGACTCTGTGGTAGTGGAGCAAACTCGCCTAGGCATGATTGAGCAAGGCTATACCTGCTTGACTAATGCTGGCCCTTTCCCTTGCCTCAACGAATTATACGAATATGCAGAAATTAATTGCCCACTTAACGGTAACTCATGCGATTCATTCGTAGTGGCTATAGTACAAGCAGACTTAATTGCTGCAGGCTATGATTGCCTTGTTAATGCTGGTCCATTCGCTTGCACCGATGATGTAGTCATGTATGCTATGACAAATTGCCCAGGCGATACCACTACTTTCGACTGCGTGATATACGCAGATTCTTTTGCAACTTTCCAGCAATTGATACTATACTTCGTTGCCAACTGCCCTATGGTTAATAATGATATTCCGGCTTGTTGGTTAACGGCACCGATCTTCGCCACAGATGATGAATTTCTTCAGTGGGTTGTTGAAAATTGTGATCCTACCACTTTGGTAAGTGGTAATAGTGGTGCGCTCGCTCAGTCGTATTTTGGTACTCAGGGAGTCTCTGCGGTAAACACACCAACAGTAAATTACGATCTGAATATCAGCCCTAATCCTGCTACGGATGTTATCAATGTTCGGGTACAAGGTACACAAATCAATTGGATGGAATTGGTGGATATCAATGGTCGTCGTGTGCTTTCTGCCCAAAACATAGCAAGCAATCAGACCAATATTAATATCAGTAGTTTACCAGCAGGTATGTATATGTTGCGCGCTCAAACAACTGATAATAAATTAGTTACGAATCGCATTGTCAAACAATAAAGTTATTAATCGGTATTCATACGCTATTTAAATAAATTCCTAAACAATTAAAACTACTAGGGTCACCTTGAGACAGTCAAGGTGGCCCATTTTATTTTTAAGACTTCCCCTGTCTAGTTCATAAAATTACACTTTCAGATTCGATGTACATGAACGTCAAAAAAAATCATACATTTGCCCAATATCATATTATCAAGCGCTCACAGCACCGCAATTTATGTTTTCCCAACTTCATCCGCTCATCGTACATCTCCCCATTGGTTGTATCCTGATGGCTTCTATTTGCACCTGGTTCTTTCGCGACCAACGAAAAGTGATCTCATTGACTTGGTTTTTAGCAAGTTGTAGTGCGGCTTTGGCCTGTTTAACGGGGTATTTGCGCTCTACCGCACAAGATGGATATGATCCTGATTTGGTGCAATTACACCAGTATTTGAATATTAGTATTACTATTGTTTGCATCGGTATTTGGTGGCTTTCTCGTGGCGCATTTGGTAGCAATACTTTGGCGGTTGCTGGACTATTCCCTAGCGTGATGGTGGCTATTGGCACTTATTCTGGTGCAAGCCTTACGCATGGCAGCGATTTTTTGACAAAAGACATACGTGTTACAGTAGGTAACGATGAATCGGCTTTTATGCCTGCGGTAGATCTACCAACAACAACCGTACAAGCGGCTAATAATGAAGCCATTACGAAGGCGCGGCAAGCGGGTTTGAGCGTAATGCCTGTGGGCGAAGAAAGCCATTGGCTATCGGTGAGCAGTATCAATTACGAGGGGTTTTCGGATCAAGACATGGCATTATTGACGCCTTTGGCAGAGCAGATTGTATGGCTGCGGCTGACGGATAGCAAAATAACCGATCAAGGTATGGCGGTGCTATCCAGAATGAAAAATTTAACGCGGCTTTATCTGGATAATACGAATGTACAAGGTAGCGGCTTAGCGGCATTAACTGGGCTAGAGCACCTGAGTTTATTGAGTTTGTCAGGAACAAAAATAGATTTGGATGGTTTTGGAAATTTACCCGTTTTGCCTGTATTAAAAAAGGTGTTTTTATTCAAAACCCCAATTTGTGGCACATCAATCGCGGATATCATAACAAAATATGCACCTACAATATTGGATACCGGTGGGTATAAATTGCCGATTTTGGAAGGGGATACGTCGGAATTAAAGGCGAAAAAATCGTATTGATCTGGACGTGGTTCGTGATATTTGCGTTATTTCACCGGTTTGTACCGTGATTTGTACCGTGATTTGTACCGTGATGTAGAGACGTTGCACTGCAACGTCTCTACGCCAAACGCAATTTCCAAACGCAATTTCCGTGGTTTTTTTACGATTTTTTCTGTGGTTTTTCCACGATTTTTTCCACGATTTTAGACGGTGCAGTACAACGTTTTTACGGACGGCGGCGTGCGTCAGCAATAGCCCACCTGATTTTTTCAAACGAATACGTTTGATGAAAATGTTCAAAAATATCCTTCATAATATACGGTTCCTCAAATAAGGACAACGATCCTTTGATGACATCCAATTCCTCCGGTGAAATCCATGGCGACAAATCCAAATCCTCCCCACGTTCATACATATTGCACAAATGCCCCAATACCGTGGTTGGACTAATGTTTCGCTGCACTGCAATTTGATCCAGCGTTACACCTTTTTTATACAATGCGTACGTCATTAAGAAAGTACTGCCCGATACTTTTACGCCATCGTCCTCTTTTTCCAATACAAATCGGCGAATTTCGGCAATAAACGCAGCACCAAACTGTTGCAATTTCTTCTCCCCTACCCCACTTACCATCAGCAAATCGGTGTCGGCCAATGGGCGTTTTTCACACATTTCACTCAAGGTAGCATCACTAAATACCTGATACGGCGGGATACCCGACTGCTGTGCAATATCGCGGCGCAATACCCGCAAACGCTCGAATAATTCATCCCGCAGTCCTTGCACCTTACCAACAGGTTTGATCTCCGCAATAGCCGCTTTTTTCTTTTCCTCTTTGTTTACAGGAGTAATCGGCATGGCCAATTGCACCTTTTTACCTGAAAATAGCACATCCTCGCCCACAGGAGTAACGCGCAGGCGATGGTTGTCATCATAAGCAATTTCGATAAGACCGGTATGCAGCATTTGCATAATAAAATAGAGCCAATCATCAAAACTATACTCTTTCCCGATGCCGTAAGTCTTTATTTGATCGTATTTATTGTCCAATATCTCGCGGTTGCGGCTACCGCGCAAGATATTGACCAACATATTCATACCAATTTTTTCATTCGTACGCTTTATTGCCGACAATGCTTTTTGAGCGGCTAGCGTACCTTCAAAATAGCGTGGTGGATTTTTACAAACATCACAATTACCACAATTTTGGTCATAAGCCTCATCAAAATAAGCCAAAACCGTCTTTCTTCTACAAACTGGTGCTTCTGCAAATTCATACATCCGGTTTAGTTTGGCAATTTTAAGTTCTTTTTGCACAATATCGCCCTCCGAATCATTAATCATATCGCGATAGGTCATTACATCGGCATAACTAAAAAACAACAACGCCTCCGAAGGTAGTCCATCCCGACCTGCTCTACCAATTTCCTGATAATAGCCTTCCACATTGCGGGGCAAGTTATAATGAATGACAAAGCGCACATTACTTTTGTCGATCCCCATACCAAAGGCAATGGTCGCGCAAATAACAGGCACGCGATCGTTTATAAAATCCTCCTGCACTTTGCTTCGGCGTGGAGGTGGTAATTCAGCGTGATAATATTCCGTTTTAAAGCCTTTTTCGTTGAGTTTATTGGACAATTCCTCACACGAGCGGCGACTAAGGCAATAAATGATCCCTGATTGGTTGGGGTGTTTGCGCAAAAAATCATAAATCTGCTCGTATCGTTTTTGCCCAGGTTTTACGGTCAGTGTGATATTTGGCCGATCAAAAGAAGAAATAAAAACGGCTGGATTTTGCATACTCAATTGTGTCAACATATCCTTGCGCGTCAATTTGTCGGCAGTTGCAGTGAGTGCCATCATTGGGACATGTGGGTACTGCATTTTAAGGATTTTCAATTGGGTATATTCTGGCCTGAAATCGTGGCCCCAAGCAGAAATACAATGCGCTTCATCAATAGCGAAAAGACTGATTTTCAAACGTTTAAGAAAGGTTTGAAAACTTTGAGTGACCATTTTTTCGGGGCTAACATACAAGATTTTGAGTAGGCCATCCACCGCATCATCTTCTGTTTTGGTAATCGTGCGCGAATCCGAGGAACTATTGATGAATGCTGCGGGAACGCCATTGGCCACAAGCCCTTCTACTTGGTCTTTCATCAGAGCAATCAGCGGGCTAATCACGACCGTAAGACCGGGTAGAGTAAGTGCCGGGATTTGAAAACAGATACTTTTACCACCGCCGGTAGGCATGAGTACAATAGTGTCCTTCCCGTCATAAACCGATTGGATAATTTCAGATTGCATGGGACGGAAGGAATCATAGCCGAAATATTTTTTCAGCGCAATTAATGCATTTTCCATAAAAATAAAATTGGTGCTGTTGGAAACTGCCCGAAAACCCATTTAAAAAGGATTTTCGAGCAGTTTCTTTAATACACGATAAGATAGAGCGGCAAATGTATATCTTTTTCTAAACAAAGTGTGTTATGTTTATGAAAAAAATTACGACTATCTTTTATTTTTATTGCATTATACAATAGATCAATGGTTTTCCACCACCACTTTTCGGACGATACTACCTTCGCTGTTCATCAATTTTATAACATAAATACCAGTAGGTAATTGAGCGGTTTGGTATTCAAAAATAAGATTCTGCCCTGTTTGGCTAGATTTTTTATCTATTAATTGCCCTTGAATATTATACAATTCAGAGGTCATGGTAAGCGAGCGGTCAAAATTTGCCTTTACGATAAAATAATCTTGTGCTGGATTTGGACGAACAGACAACTCCACTAAGCCTTGTATATCATTAGTAGCACTGGGCGAACTGACCGTAAAAGTAGAAGTTTGGGTACAGCCATTTGCCAAATCTGTTATCGTCACGGTATAAATACCAGCGGTTAATCCAAAAATTGAGCCACTTGTAGCACCTGTATTCCATAGAAAGCTATAAGCACCAATACTATTAACAATGACCGTAATGGCACCATTTGATGCGCCTGCGGGCATTTCATTAATGACGTTGGCAGTGGCTGAAATTGGGTCACTATCTAATACAATATCCTTGCAAGTAGATGAAGTACAACCGTTTGTAACATTGGTAACCATAACACAGTAGGTACCTGGCGTAGTAACTGTAACAAAAGGCCCTCCAGATATCGCAGGTGCAATCCAAGTGATGGTATTATTGGGGCTATTCGTTACTGCTTCGAGTATAATTGTGGGATTATTACAAGGGAGGACTGTGGTAGGAGCATTTATGCTTACGGTTGGAGCATCCAGATCCTGTACAAATGATAAATTAACAGTTCCTGTACAACCGGTATCTTTATTTGTTACAAGAATATTATAAACCCCCGGATTAGAAATCAGAAATGGATCTCCAGGTTGATAAACTTGCCCATTGTAAGTATAAAATACATTTGCGGGGATCAAAGGAAACGTAAAAGTACCTACTGGATTAATACAATTAAGTGTAATAGGAGGAAAACTAATAATAGGAACGTTAAAATCTCCAACAACTACAGTACTGGATTGGGATGTACACCCATCAGAATTAGTTACAGTTACCGTATAAACACCTGGTTGTGAAACAGTTAAAGATGCTTCAGTACTTAGTATTACACCCGAACTACCCGCCCATTGATAGGAAAACTGAGTGGGTGTTGGATTCGTCGCAATAGCCGTTAAAACAGCCGTCGTATTATTACAAGTTAAAATACCATCGGAAAGAATATTGATTGTTGGAGCAATACCCGGTACAAAAATAATCCGCTCAATTAACCCTATACTATTATTGTAAAACATACCGCCGCCGGGCGTATGATCTATCCTTATGGCGCGAACTTGGTAAAATAAAGTATCAGCCAAAGGTGTTGCATCCGACCAGTGTAAATCTGTTACTAGATTGGTAGTCAATCGGTTATATGGCCCATCAAAGCCCAAACCACGATAGACATGATAACCCAAAATAGCCGTATCCGGCGAAGCACCCCAAGTTAGTTGGACGCTGGAGCATGTACGCGTTGAACTCAAACTCGCCACTGGTGCTACGATCTGAGCACGGGTAGTTGGATCACCCAATAAAGACACATGCGCACCACTCGTACCAAAATTAGAACCGTACTCGTTGTTGAATTGTGCATTTTGGGTTTCTTGTACACAGTAACCAATGGTTTCACCGGAGGCCATTCCTTGCAAAAACCAATTAGGACGACCAGCCCAACCACAACTCAAAATCCCTCCTTTGGTGGCCAATACGGAAGGCATTAGTGGATCACTTTCGTAATCCCAGTCGCCGTGGTAACTACCAAAAATATTGGAGAAAACGATATTAATGGAATCTTGTGCAAAATTGCTGCTCGATCCTACGCCACTGGCACTGGTATATGAACCCGGCCCTGTGCCATAACCCATCAAAAAAGAGGCATTATCGGTATCTGCCCGTAAATCGCCCGTAATTACATTGCCTTCACCTACCAACGGATAAGCGTTTCGGAAACCATTGGAAGCAAAGGACTCGCCCCCGAAATAACCAAAATTATCATCCACAATGGCTTTATTGCTCACGGTATATTGCTTGGTACGCCAACGCGCACTTTTCAGGAAATAACGCTTCAATAATTCGTTCGGCGTTGCCCCGAAAGTAGCCGTATTGAGCCGACTAAAATCAATGCGGCCTACCATTAATTCGGCGGCAGAAGGCATTACACTTTGGTCAAATTTGCCATCGCCGGGTATGTTTTTATTGGCAGCACGCGCCGCTGTAGTATTATTGATAGTTATATCGGTCCAATTACCGTTAATATCACCATAATAGCTATCCGCTGGCCATGCGCCATTGTGTTCTGCATGGCCATCCCAGTTCGTATTACCCGAATACGGCACAGGAACAGCACCGATCAAGAGCACTGCCTTAACATTGGTAGGATCGGCGTTATAATCTGCAATGATTTGATTTTTAACACTTTGTACAGTTGCTGACACGCCAGTTTTATAGGGTACGGGCTGCCATCCATCGCCACGCATAGCATCTTTGAATACCTTGAGTTCGAGACCAATTTCCTCAGCGGCTGCGGAATCAATAAATATAAGAATTTTGCCTCGATAATCCACCAATGGTGCTAACACCGAAACATGTGCAAACCCTCGGGCCGTAACACCGTTGGCTATTCTGCGGATGGAATACTCGTAAGTACTGCCCAATTCCACATTAGTGTCTTCGTAAGTACCTGTTGTGGAAGCGTTTTGGTTGATCAATTGCATCCATGCCCCACCTGCTTGTCCTTTTTTCCGGCGGCGCAGGGTAAGATCGGCGGCAGATGGATTGGGCCATGTTAATACAATTTTGGCTGGATTTGTGGTAACAGTTGCCGTGATCGCAACAGTGGCATCTTTAGGGGTTTGTGCATGTATTGCGTTAGCCAAGCAAGACAAAAGGAGCGAGAAAAGTAATAATTTTTTCATATAAAGTAATGTTTGATTGTTCAAAATAGTGTTTTTACTTTTCCTTTTGGCCGACTTAAAAAACCTACTAATGCAGCAAACTACAAACCGCCAATCCGCTCCTAATTCTAGGCTCAAACCACGTGCTTTTGGGTGGCAGACTATCGCCTTGATCGGATAAATGATAGAGGTCTTCGATAGCAACCGGGAAAAGTAAAAAACCAATTTTATGTTGGTTATTTTGGGTAGTCCAAAGCATTCCAGTAAATCCACTTGCACCATCCATATAGGTGATGCGTTTATCGGAACGCACGTTTTCTACGCCTAATATATCCGTAAATACCAAATCATTTAACAAAGCCGTATCTAGGGTATATGTATCGTGCATAGCAGAAAATACCTCCGATTGGGGGTTATTTACTGAAAAATCTAAGGCATAAAACTGTGCTTTATACACCACTATTACCTCGCGTTTGCGCAGAGGAAGGCGTGGTGTTGGCAAAAGACTAAGCCCAAATTTATTTTTAATAGATACGATAAACTGTTCCGCCGCTGCTTCACTATCTAGTGCCACTACACGATGGTAGCCCAAAATATCCAATTGGTCATCGGGGAAATAAGCAGCAAAAAGGTGACTAAAATCCAAACCCTGTTTTTCCTCTTCTGTTCGTTTCGACATATTGGCAATAGCGGTAGTCCTGTGGTGGCCATCGGCGATATAAACGGCAGGAATGTTTTCAAAAATAGCCTGTATGGCTTTAATTTCGTTTAAATCGGTCACCAGCCAATAATGATGTACTTCGCCATATTCAGGTATTGCTATACTAAAACTACTGGTATGAAGGCTTAAATAATTATCCATCCAGTTGGTTAAATCAGTATTTGGGGCGAAAGTAAGTAAAACAGGTTTAATCACTGCTTTCCAATTACGCAGCAATTCAAAATATTCCTCTTCCCTTTTAGTGAGTGTTTTTTCGTGTTTTTTTATTTTCCCTTGGTCAAAATCGTTGATGTCATTGAGGGCTAAAATACCCGTATGAGTATGCCCATCAGCCACTATTTGGTAAATACAAATGCTGGATTCCATCTGCTTATACCACCCATTGGACATATATGCGTTTATTTCATCTTTTACTTGTACTGCCAAATCGCGCATAGATGGTACGAGTTCGGTACGTGGGGTTAAAAGGGGTAAAGGTTTTATGTTCATTTTAATTCATATTGTAATTAATGCCAAAGCGCATTTGGCGGCGTTGTTGAAGGGGAGCGAGTAGGTCATCAATAGATCCGCTGGCATCAATTCCGTAGGTTTTTCTGTTGAAAATATTGACGGTATTGAAATAGAGTACAAAATTTTTATTTAAGTAAAAACGGAAGAGTAAGTCCCATGTTGAAAATCCAGGATGTTTTTCCGCTCTACTAAACTGAGTTGACCATAAACTATAGAATGGGGCACTTTTAGGTAATACCGATGATTGCCTATTAGCAGCAATAGTATATTGGAGCCTTCCTGTGCGCCCAGAAGACCTGAACTGAGTAATAAATTTGGGGAAATTTCGGATTTCTTCAGTTGGATTGATATTTAGCCCATACCATTCCTTACCCCTCGAATATTGAACAAATAGTTCATTCCGCCAAGTGATATTGCGTTCTACTCTACCTTTCTTATTTATTTCGACTATATTTTCGGTTACTAAACGGGTTTGAATACCCCATATTTGATGGGACAAACCCGGATTTGAATAATAACCACCAATGTATCGAGATCTTGGCCCCTGCCTAAAATATCCATCTCGACTCAATCCATAACTCTGTTGTGCAAAAAAGAGAATTTCTGATTTCTTCCTGCGATAGCCCAGTTCAGCACTTCGGAAAGTTTCAATAGTATTGAAAATATCTATACCATCGGAGTACGGAAAATAGGGTGCTATGGTCGTATCTCCAAATAAAACAAAATATTCAAAAGTATTCCTTTGCTGGTATATCTGAAACTGTTTATAGGTCTGTGATGCATTTGCAAAAAAGCAGGAAACAGAATCTAGCCTATATAATGCAGCAAATCGTGGTGATATTTTTTGGGATGTAGCAGCACCCAAACCAGCAGTAATCCTAACTTTTTTTCCTATCCATTCCAAATTTGAATAGGCATGAAAGATTATGCTCACTTCTCTTCCAGCATTACGATTAAATGGACTTTCATTATCCTCTTTATAACTAAACAATTTTTGGAATTGTGGCCGTTCAAATTGCCCTACTTGTGGATAGCCTATTCCAGTTTGAGTATTCATCCCATTATCCATCCATAAATGCCTCCATAATCGAAATCGGGCGATAGCGTCCCAACGCCAATCAGCGCTTCTTGCATAAATATATCTTGTTCCTGAGGTAAGCGCATTTTTGTCTCTATTTAAAATTAGACCTTTATCCAACTCAGACAAGCTATCACCTCCTTGGGATAAATAACTTAGGGCATTCACACTATTAAAAATATAATTTGCACTAGAGGTATTTTCTATTTTGTACAATTCTAACGACGAATTAGATATCAATTGATAATTAGCCCTCTTTTTCCAAAATTTAAGGCTATACACATCAATTCTATCCTTTATTTGCTTGCCCGTAGTCGCGTAAGATATAGCTAATGGACTATAACCCAAACAAGAAGGATCTGAACGACCCATCCGATGATAACTAAACTGTGCACCTCTCCAAGTTAACATCATCCCAAACATACGGCTTATATGTTCTTGTGGTCTTTTAATGGCCTGATTATCTCCGGTAACGCTCTCTTTAAAATTTTCAAAATTAGCAAAATCAACATCATTCATCCCTCTTAAATAATATGCCCGTGGATCAAAAGCAACTTTATCCCAAAAAATATCCGTCTTATTCCGCACCGTACTACTCCCATACAAACTAAACCGCATCACATTTTTATCTTTAAACAAGCGTCCTCCAAACATCAAATCGAGACTATTGTACCCTTGCGTCCCAAAGCCCAAATCGGCTTGTGTATAAATAGGGCGATCGGTCTCCTTGATAATAATATTGACCACTCCAGCACAAGCCTCGTTGCCATACATCATACCACCCGATGTGCCGTATAATACCTCTATTCGTTCTGCTTGCCGAATGGGTAATTGCGCACCAATGGGCATACCTAGTGTAACGCTTGGTTTAATGGGTATATCGTTGATCAATATCTTTACATATTGGTTACCGCTCAAGCCCCTAATCATAAAGGTTTCGCCCTCGGTAGCATTGCCAGGTTGAGACACTCGTATCCCCGGTGCGGCTTTGAGTACGTCGGCGAGCGTAACAAAACCGTACCGCAATATATCCTCCGAGGTAATGACCCAAGTAGAAAAAGGTAGGTCTCCAGGTTTTTCTTTTACCCTCGAAACCGACTGAATAACCTCTTTATCTTTAATTTTAAAAAATGTAAGGATATCATTCTCATTCAATTGCTCTGGCCGGAGCAACATAGAAGTATCCCGCTGCGCACCTGCCTCTTTAGCAAAAACCAAAAAAAGAACGATAAATATAGCGCAGCCCCGTGTAAACTGAAAAAATTTGGATGTATTCATTTCAAGTGCAAAAAAAGCACCTTTTAGTGAATTATCCATTTTTTATTCAAAAGGAATTTCGTTGAGTATAGTTTAAGTAGGGTACTTGTGTTTTTGCAGGAAGTACGAAAAACAAAAAGAGCCACCTCAATTGCTTGAAATGGCTCTTTTTATACGCTTTATCTAAAAAAGGATAAAGAGAACTAATCGTAAATGAAAGGCAAAATTTTTGCGTCTTTGGCAGTGGAAAGTGTCATCAATGTTTTGAGACGCTCGATTTCTTCGATTTGGCTCAATGTTTTGAACAACAACTGCTCATAAGAAGGAATATCTTTGCAAATCACTTTGATCAACAAATCGGCTTCGCCGGTAATGATATAGCATTCTGTTACTTCGTCAATCTTCTCAATCTTTGCGAGGAAACGATTCAAAGCATCTTCTTGCTTCCATGCTAAAGTTACCAATACAAACGTTTTAACGTTCAAACCCATTTGAATTGGGTTTACATTGGCATGATAACTCTGGATGATATCACTCTGCTCTAATTTCTTAACACGCTCGAGGGTGGGTGCTGGTGACAGCCCAATTTTCTTGGATAGGTCAAGATTGGTTATTTTGCTGTTCTCTTGTAGAATCCTTAGGATCTTTAAATCAATCTTATCAAGTTTCTCCGACATAACTATTTTAATGTTTATGAAATTTTATTTTGTTTAGTAAATTTTCCGCAAAGATACAATGTCAAAAAATATTGCGCAACTTTTTTTTCACAAAACCTTTGTAAATTTTGTAAAACAAGTAAAATAAGGCAGTGGTAAGCATAATATTCCTTTTGATAGACGTATTTTTGAAATTGCGGCCTAATAAAATTTGTTAATTTTGCAGTCTATTTCGGTACTAAACCAAATTATTTATGGTTTGGTTCAAATTACCTATCACTACTTTTACAATTTTAATGCCAAACAATATTCTTTGTACTTATGTTGTTTGAGGCAAAACTATATTCAATATGAAACTTAACTTTACGTTTTTACTACTTCTTGCCGCACATTTTTTAGCAGGTCAAACCACTACCAACTTAAGCGCAACCATTAATCGCTATACCCAATGGGTTGCCTATGATTCTTGTTCGGCAACACTCACTGTTGTCGATACGGTGGGTTTTAGGCCGGGGGCTAAGGTATTGATCTACCATACACAAGGTGGCACTATCAATACTACCAATACCGCTCAATTTGGCACCATTACCAATATCCAAAATGCGGGCAGGTATGAAATAGGCGAAATTACAACGCGCACCGTAAATACTTTAACGCTGAAAAATCGGTTGATTTATCCCTTACTTGACGATGAATCGGCTCAAATTATCTCTTTCCCCGAATATGATAATGCTATTGTATCCGATACCTTGCGGCCATTACCGTGGAATGGCATTACAGGGGGCGTTATCGCTTTTAAATGTACAGGGTCACTCACCATCAATGCGCCGATACTTGCCGACGGTGCGGGCTTTAAAGGGGGCTACTCTTATGTTGCCCCGACCAATAATTGCTCTTGGTTGCTCGCCGAGGCTGGCTATCTTTATGCCCTAGGGAACTGGCGTGGTGGCGTAAAAGGAGAAGGTATTGTCCCCGGACAAACTGGACAAGAACTTGGACGTGGCCCACGTGCTAATGGTGGCGGTGGCGGCAATGACCATAACTCGGGCGGCGGCGGTGGTTCTAATACTTCCAATGGTGGACAAGGTGGCAATAATGACGAACCTTCTACTTTTGGTTGCGACGGGCAATTTCCTGGCTTGGGCGCAAAGGGTATTGCCAATGCCACTGGCCGTATTTTTCTAGGCGGCGGCGGCGGTGCTGGTCATACAAACAATCTACTCACCAGCGATGGTGGTGCCGGTGGCGGTATCATCTTTATTGAGGCGAATAATATTACTGGTAATAATCCAAAGATTTCTGCTAATGGTCAAAATGGAATGAATTCCGGTGGCGATGGCGCGGGTGGAGCAGGTGCAGGTGGCTCTATTTGGTTGAAAACCAGTTTTTTATCCCCTAATGCGATTGTGCGTGCCAATGGCGGCAACGGTGGTACTTCAAATGGCCAAAATAGCAATAGGTGTTTCGGCCCCGGTGGCGGTGGTGGTGGCGGACGTATTATTACGAATCAAATATCGGGCAATTTATTGGTGCAAGGTGGCACAGCGGGGACGGTCACTGCTTCTACGAATAGTTGTAATGGTGCTTCTAATGGTGCATCTAATGGCCAAGATGGCTCGGTACAATCTTTTTCATCTATCCCTGCTGGTGTTTTTCCTAGTGCTGCACCAACTGTTGTTAATCAGCCTTTATCCGTTAGTGTCTGCGCTGGTGACAATGCCGTTTTTTCTATTGCGACCAATCCTGTTAATCCTAATGGTCTGCAATGGCAACGATTGGGCGCAACGGACTGGGACAATATTGCTGGCGCAACAACAAATACTTTAACCCTCAATAATGTACAAGCCAATACGCCTACTCAATACCGCTGTGTGGTGGACGGTGGTGGTTGCTTTTTCTTTAGTTCTGATATTGTTTTCTTGCAAATAACGCCCGCGCCTGTCGCTCAATTTACAGGAGTGGCCGTTACACCGGGGACTTATCAGTTCAATAATCAAAGCCAAAATACAAATGGTAGCGCTTTTTGGGATTTTGGTGATGGATTTTCTTCCACCGATGCTGCACCTGTCCATTCGTATATAAATAATGGGAATTATACCGTGACACTTACTGTTTGGAATGCTTGCGATACGGTAACCACTACCCAAAATATCAACCTTTTGCTGCCGCCTAATGCGGCATTTAGTGTGCCGGATACAATTACTAAATGTAATGTAGTGGAGGTATTATTTGTGAATACTACTAATGGCGCGGTGAGTTATAATTGGACGTTTGCAGGTGGTAACCCTGGCACCTCCACTGCATTTCAGCCTAGTGTAACTTACTCAAATTCAGGTAATTATACGGCTCGCCTTATTGCTACCAATGCCGGTGGAACGGATACTATTGAGCAGTCTTTTTATGTTCAAATTTTGAGTTTTCCCGTGGCTAGTTTTGTCGCAATTGATATTCCAGGGGGTACTCAGGTGCAGTTTAATTTTACAGGTAGTGACGCGCTGTTTTATACTTGGACTTTTGGGGATGGTTCGCCTGCTGTTTCGGAGGAGAGTCCTTTGCATACTTTCCCGCCTGGGGATGAAGATTATATTGTCCGATTACTGGTGCAAAATGAATGCGGTGCTTCTATTTTGGAGCAACCTGTTATTGTAAATGATGAAAGTGTAGCGGTGCATACTCCTGCACAAATCCAGCAAGTGGTGCTTTTCCCTAATCCTGCTCAAAATGGTTTTTGGGTGCAGTCGGGAATGCCTATGCAAAAGATTAGTTTGGTGAATGCGCTGGGACAGTCCCAAAAGGAGTTGATGGGAAATGGTGCTATGCTGCAATATGTTGGGGTGGAGGAGTTGCCTGCGGCTTTGTACTGGGTGAGGGTGGTGCTGGAGGATGGTACTGTGGTGGTGTTGGATATGGTGCTGCGCTGAGCATCGGGGACGGACATCGTGTAAAACCATCGGGGACGGACATCGTGTAAAACCATCGGGCGCTGCCCGATGTTGGATATGTCGCCCCTTTGGGGCTTGGGTTAGGGCTTAGGTTGGCGATAGTGGTTTGTTTGCTATCGACATCATAGGCATCGGGCGCTGCCTGATGTTGGATATGTCGCCCCTTTGGGGCTTGGATTAGGGCTTAGGTTGGCGATAGTGGTTTGTTTGCTATCGCCAACCTAAGTTTATTATTTTAATTTGAATACTCGTGCTGCTTTTACGGCCAATTTCCAGCCTTTGTAGAGCATATTTGCTGTTTTTCTTTGCATTTTGGGTCTGAATGCTTTGTCTAATTGCCAGTATTGAGCAATGGCAGATCGACCTTCCCAAAAACCTACGGCCATACCTGCAAGGTAGGCGGCACCTAATGCGGTTGTTTCTTGTACCTTGGGACGATCTACTTTTACACCTAATATATCTGCCTGAAATTGCATCAAGAAATTATTGGCTACTGCTCCACCATCTACGCGCAAAGTGCGGAGTTTGATGCCCGAGTCTTTTTCCATCACCGATAATACATCCTTCGTTTGGTAGGCAATACTCTCTAGTGTGGCACGTATAATTTGTGCTTTGCCTGAACCACGCGTTAGACCAAAAATAGCACCGCGTACTTCAGAATCCCAATATGGCGTACCTAACCCTACAAATGCAGGCACGACATACACGCCATCCGAACTGTCAATCCCTTTGGCATAGCCTTCGGTTTCGGAGGCATCTTTGAACATTTCTACTGTATCGCGTAACCATTTCACCGCTGAACCTGCTACAAAAATAGAACCCTCTAAGGCGTACTCTACTTTGCCATTGATACACCAAGCAATGGTGGTCAACAAACCATTATTCGATGCACATGCCTCAGCACCTGTATTCATGAGCATAAAACAACCTGTTCCGTAGGTGTTTTTTGCATCACCGGGGGCAAAACAGGCTTGTCCAAAGAGTGCTGCTTGTTGGTCTCCTGCGATACCCGAAATTGGAATATCACCTGTACCCATCAAATCTTGGCGGGCATGGCCATATATTGTACTGCTATCCATGACCGTTGGCAACATACTTGCTGGCACTGTTAGCGCCTTGAGCAGCGCATCGTCCCATTTAAGGTCGCGGATATTGAACAACATCGTCCGCGATGCATTGGTCATATCCGTCACATGCGCTTTCCCTTTGGTGAGGTTCCAAATCAACCAAGTATCAATGGTGCCAAATAACAGATGACCTGCTTCGGCATCTTTGCGCGCACCTTGCACATTGTCGAGTATCCATTTTACTTTGGATCCTGAAAAATATGCGTCCACAACTAAACCCGTTTTGTACCGAATTTCTGGCTCAAGACCTCGATTTTTCAGGTCATCACAGATAGACATGGTTTGCCGACTTTGCCAAACGATGGCATTGTGGACAGGTTTTCCTGTGCGTTTATCCCATACCACCGTAGTTTCGCGTTGGTTGGTGATACCTATTGCCGCTATATCGGTATGCGGGACAGACTTAACTACCTCGCGCACGACGGATTGCACCGATTCCCAAATTTCGTTGGCATCGTGCTCTACCCAACCCGGCTGTGGGAAATATTGGGTAAATTCTTGTTGGGCAACTTTAACAATATTGCCTTTTTTATCGAATAAAATAGCACGACTACTCGTAGTGCCTTGATCGATGGAGAGTACGTATTTCTTCATGGTTGCTGTAAATCTAAATCAGCGCGCAATATCTGACCTTCGGCGGACTTCATTGCACAAAGTTGGGGAGAATTTGCAGTTTTTCTCCCATCTTTTTGCGCAGTGACCGTGTAACAGCACCCTACTTCGAGATCAAAGTGGTATCGACCGTCGGCGGTAGTGATAAAAGCACCTGGAATTGGGCTTCCACAAGTATTGGCCAATGTAATCCTTGCGCCTTCGGTGGGTAGGCCAGTGGTCATATCAAATACGATACCTTGTACTTGATAAATGGATGGAGGAACTACAACAGCGGCTGGTGGAACAATGGGTGTTTCCGGTTTTGGCGTGGGTGGTTGCACTTGCTTTGGTATAAGGGGTTGTGCCTGCTTTGGGGGAGGAAGGGAGGATTTTGGAGCAAGTTGGTACGTCATCATCAACTCAAATGAGCCGTCGCTTACTTTCCGAATCGCATTGAGTGGCACTTCATATACCGCTGATACGGTCAATCCTTTGGGGCTTATCCAGCCTGCTTGAAAACCTAAAGCGTGATCGGAGGTCAAAGAACGTTGTAAAGCGGAGCGCCACATCATGCCCAGTTTCCATTGCTCTTGTACAATTGCAGTTAAACCAAAATCAGCGGTAGTGGGTGCTCCAATTTTATATGGCGTACCTTCTTGCTGCTTGCTGAACCAAGTTGAATTAACCAATACGAGTTGCGGTTGTATTTGTAACTGATTGTCATTCAATGCAATATTTGTATTTGCATGAATGAAATAATGCCTAAAAGTATGTGCCGCAATGGCATTATCGGTTTCATTGAGGTTATGCTCAAATAGTTGGGGTACACCAAATCCAATTTGCCATTTCTTGTGTTGTAATTGGATTCCCGCGCCAAAATTGGGCAACCAACGGTTATAATTATTTAAAAATTGAGGATCGTCGGCATCGTCTAACAGCAAATTGGAAAAATCATTCCGCCAATTAGCTACACTCGCAGCAACGCCTCCGCGCAATACCAATGTACTCGACAGCGGCAATTTATAAGCATAAGCCGCATTAAAATCGGAGATACCCAAACTACCCGCTTTGTCATTGCGCATTTGAAAACCCAATCCAACACGATCGGTTGATTTATCCACAAATAAAACCTGTGTGTTGGGTGCGCCGTCAACACCTAACCATTGGCCGCGAAAAGCACCGCCTAACGTTAATTGATCGGTAGCACCCACCGCTGCTGGGTTATACAATCCTGTTGCAAAATTAAATTGTGAGAGGCGCGGTACCTGCTGTGCTTTTGCCACTAAGGTTGCGAATAACAGGAGTAAAATAAACAGTCTTTGTAGCATAATTAATTAAAGTTCATTTAAAGTTATTATGTCCTAGCACCCATCAATGCATCAAATTCTGGAAAATCGACACCAACTTTCCCATCATTAGCCATTCGTATGAGCGCACTAGCGAGGTCAGTTACTGCTATTCCTTTGTATTTGTGCAGTCCACCTACCAACAATGAACTAAAGGCTTTGATCATAACAATACCGATTCGCTCGCCTAGACGAAATTCTGCCCGATTCCCCAGCAAAAAAGAAGGTCGCGCCGCTACAAAACGCTCAAAACCAAGGGCTTGTATTTTTTGTTCCAATTCACCTTTGGTTTTAAGATAAAAGCCACTAGAATTCGCATCTGCCCCGACCGAAGAGACGAGCAAATAGCGTTTTACACCATTTGCTTTGGCCAAACGCCCTATTTCGGCAGGATAAGTGCAATCAATTTTATATTGTGCTTCTTTACTTCCGGCTTTGGCCAAAGTAGTACCCATCGCGCAAAACAGGTCATCGCCTTGAATCAGACTGGCATTGGGCGCATCAAAATCAAAGAGGACTTGCTTTAATTTTGAGTGTTGCAAGGGCATTTCCCGACGCACCAAAATAGTCACTTGGCTATAGGCAGGATGCTCCAATAATTGGTTCAATAATGCCGTACCTGTGAGGCCGGTTGCTCCAATAATAATCGCGGTTTTAGACATAATTTTATTTTTTACAGAATGAGATTTAAGTATTTGGGGAGACGATTTTGTCACTATTAAGGCGTGAAGAGGACGTCTAGTAGTGCTAAACAACCAATGAATAACGAAAAGAGCGGCAAAATAAGGCCGCCAAATTTGTTCCTTTATTTAAATATCATTCCTTAGGGCAAAGGTCGTCAAAATTATCAAAAAATACAGTATATTTGCGCTTCCTTAGGAATGAGATTTAAATAAACAAAAAGTCTTTTTGGATTATGCGCATCGTTTTACTTTGCATTATTGGGTTGTACTCCTGCGTTATTCAGGCTCAAAATTTTCGTATTCAAATCGCGGCGTTCTCCGATACCGTAAATATTTCCTACTTTACCGATCGCGGTGTAGAAGGCGTTACGGTAGTGCGTGGTTCTGGTGGAATATGGCAATACATGTTGGATGGTTATAAAACGCGGCTAGAGGCGGAAGATATTCAATCGCAACTCAAAGACCGTGGCTTTTCCAATCCAGTAATCATTGATAATGAAGTCGAAAGAGTACTATCAGAAGGTAATTGCGCTTACACTTCTGGCCGTATTAAACCGGTGGACGACGAATCGGTGCCGAATCCAGTACGCACCGTCTTTTTTAAAGATGGAAAAGCCAATTTCGATAACGAAGCCTTGACAAAACTAGATAAAATATACAAATTACTCAAGGATGATCCCAAAAAAGAACTCCGTATTATGGGTTTTACGGACAACAAAGGGAGCGCGGAAGACAATGAGAAACTGGCCGCAGAACGCGCCAAAAACGTACGCAACTATTTCATTAACAAGGGCATAAAGGCAATTCGCCTTTTTGTAGAAGTATATGGGGAAGCGGAGCCACTCTATCCCAATAAAGACCTCAATGGCAAGGAGATACCCGAAAACCAACAGTGGAATAATCGGGTAATGATGAAGTGGAAATAGAACTAAATCTGACTATGCTAATTGCGACCCATCTTGATCGCCGATATTTGATAAAGGTGTAAAATTGCTGCTTTGGCTTATTATTGGGTTGTTTGGGTTATGGGCGAATGGGTCGTCGTTGGGTATGGGATTGGGTTGTTGGGATTGTACTTTCTCTTTATACTTTGGAACTAATGCTAAGCTATTAATCACTTCAAGTGCGGAATGGGCAATCTTACTCCAATTCCTCGTTGCTTCTTTACTATCTATTGATGTAGTTGTTTCATTTTTTCGTACAGTTACAATTTGAGCAGACAATAGAGTTAATGTTGATTCCAGACGCCCCTTATTTTCCAGATGATCCATATTCCTTATTTTTTGGATGGCTTCTTCAATTTTACCCTCCGCTACTAATTGTTTAAGTTCTTGTTTTGTTTTTTCTAATTCCTCGAGTGATACAGGATTTGAACCCACTTCTTGAGTCCCCTCCTCCATCTCCTCCCGAATCACCACAACAGGCACCGTTATGCAAGACCATTCTGCCCCTTCTTGAAATACAGGTTTTATCTTTTCCAACTCACTCAAAACGACTGGGTCGCTACTATTTTCAGTTGGCCAAGCCTTAGTAAACAACGATAAATCAATCGGGTGACTCGATAAAAACACCTTAAAATAGGTTTCTTTTTGTGTGATACCTTGGTTGAAATACATATCGTCCAAATGAACGGTGATGATGTCTTCTGTTAAAATATCGTTGGATTCAAAACCAAGTGCTCTTGTTTTGGGGCTATCTGCTTTTAGCAAAGGAAATATTTTAATAGAAAAATCCTTACCGAGATAGATAGCCTGCGCATAATTCTTCTTCTTTTTACTCACCAATTGCCACCTAAAACCCGGTGGCATCCATTCGTTACCTTTCTTTTTATAGTGTAGGCGAAGTGCACCATTTTCGATTTTGGTGTCCATTTCATTCGCATCCCAGCCCTCGCGTACCAAAAAATTAAGCGTAATATTTTTATCGGTATTAGGTTGCGACAACCCAAAATTCCGAACCAATTCCCACGCAGCCACTTTTTCTACACCATAAATAAACTGCAAAGGATCATCGTGAAAAATGGCCATATCGCTGCTGGAAAAAGGATCATCCTGAATAGCCAATTTTCGCGAAAGTCGGTACTGTTCACCCCTATTTTGGATAAAATAAGTGGCTGTAGTAGTCTCATTAGATAATTCAACAAACTGAATTCCCCACTGTTTAGTTATATCTTCTAACCGCGCCCTAAGCCCTTCATACATACTCGGATCAAAGCCAATTTTGACCTTTGGCATGGTATTTTGAAGCAAAAACGCATCAAAAACCTTTGCATAATCCGATGCTATAAAATTGGACAATGTAGCATAATCCTTATACACTTCATTTACCGCAACAATGGATTGCTGTGTATGTCTCAATTTTAACAACGTATGCATAAAAGGATACGAAGGAAAAATCCCCTTGTCCGCGCCTGCTTGCAAACGCCATTCCTGCGCAGTAGTATCGTACGCAATTTGATAAGCCACCTTGGAATCCAATTCGTCCGAAAAGAACAAATAATTGGCAGCAAAAGAAGGAAACGCAACTAAATAAGGTGTTTGATCCTGATTCGATTCCCGTTGAAACATCCGCAAACGCACTTTTTCAATCAATGTGCGATAACTAACCGAGGGAATCATAGCATTCAGTTCTGTAAGCAAGGCTTGGGTAAACAAGCCCGAATGTTTGCCATTTTCATCTTTTGTTTCGTAGGTTTCTTGCCCAATACTACTGCTATTAAGTATGACAAATGCACCTTTTAGTGCTTCTGAATTGGTCGCATGGGGCAAATTGGCCAAATTGGCCTTGTACGATTCTTCTTTAACATCGTGGGTATCAAAAATCCAGATACAGTGCACCGATTTCTCTGCAATAATGGGATAAATTTTCTCCTCCAATTCGTATTGGGAAATTTCGGTGGGAACTGGCACTTTTGTCATGCTATTACCCCATGCAATGATGCCGCGCCCATTGTTTTCTTGTGGCATAGTATTGGCATGGCCCGCAAAATAAAACACGCAAATATCGCCGTTACGCGCAGTATTAAAAAAATCAAAACCAGATTTAATGGCAGTTAAAGTTGCTTTTTCATCGAGTAATTTCTTGCATTTTAGCACAATTTGATGCTTTTTACCATAATCTTCTAGGGCTTTTATACCCGCCAAAGCATCATTGACACAACCATTGAGTGCTGTATATTCGCCTCTGTATTTATCAATTCCTACAACCAGCGCATAGATGGTTTTGACCTCGACTTTTGCGACCGATTGTTTGACGGCACTGGGTACTTTAACTGGAATTCCACCTGCTTCCACATCGTTAAGTAGGTCGAGCGAACGGGCATTTTTACCAAATTTATCCAAAAAAGCCTTGCTATCCTGTTGGATCAACGCTTTCCACGCCTCTATCAAATGCGCATTTTGCCGCAGCGACCGCAAGTCTTTTTGGGTGTTATTACGGTACAATCCTTCTACTTGTCGGGCAGTTTTGGCCCAAATATCCATCAATCGCAGGGCTTCCGTTGTCTTGCCTGCTTGTAAGGCATCGGTTAATCGCTTGCTAAGTTGTTGCTGTACGGCATCGTGGTTAGAATAGGTGAGCGCGCCCCATTCCTGCACTTCATGGTAACCCGATCCCCATCGTGTTGCGCCGGGGTTGGGTTGTTGGTGGTATTCGGCAATAAAACTGGCGATCTGCTCCACACTTCTAATGCCCCTTCCTTCCCATTCTGTACTTGTTGCAGCGCTATTGAGCCATTGCTGAAAAGCCAAGCGTAGGTCGTGGTGCATTTCGTAGAGTTCAAAACCTACCTCCTTGCACAACGGAGAAAGCAGAAAATCGGCTACCGCAATCCTATGAATTGCGATATTGTGATTCCCCCATTTGTAACCATAGAAATTTTGCCAAATCTTATACAGCAGATCAGGTGTTAACAATGCAGGTACAGCAGCGTATCCGGCAAAAAGAAAATGACCAAACTTGTACTCCTTATAATACTGTTCAACATAACGGCGGTAATACCAAAGTACCCTTTGCTCATCGGCAGCCGACAAGTTGGATGCTGGGAAAAAATTTGGTAATTTGCTCATTATGAATACATTGTACTATTTATTACTTTTTCTTTGGCGTTACAACGGCTGCACTTGGGGCTTCTACCACAGTATCGACGAGTGGATCTGTACTGGAACTAGTACCCGATTTGAACTTAAAGAACAAGCCTACACCAATCAATAAGAACGTGAGTAATGAACCCACTAGCGACAGCGTACTACCTATCCGCCAAGAGGATGGCTCAAAGCGCATTTCTAGTTTCATATTTTGTCCTGCGGGTACGCGCAAAGCCCTAAGCATATAATTGGCCTTAATAATATCGTTGTATGGTTGCCCATTCAAGTAGCATTTCCAACCTTTAGATGCGGGGTAATATTGTTCTGGGAATACCGCCAACTGCTCCGTAGCAGCCGAGTATTCATACTGCATTTTTTCGGGGTGATAAGCCACCAAATCAATCTTAGCGGTAGAGTCCGACGTGATGCTCAAGCCCTCCAAAGCACTGGCAAAAGATGTCTGCACCAAAGCCGTATCGCGTGGATTTAGGTCACCTAAACCCGCCAATTCTGCGTTGCCATCCTTCACGATTTGATAGTTTTTCACAAACCAAGCATGACCATAAGCCATTGGATTAGGAATAACTTTCCCGTCTGGTGAAATGATATATTTGGTATTCATCATCCCCAAAATATGGAGTGATTTATTCAATTTATCACCATCGAGGTACATGTCCACCACTTCTTGAAAACGTTGTAGTTTGGCAGCATGGTAACCATTGATACTTTTATGAAAAAATGAATTAACACCATTTCCCGTAATACTACCACGCGCCAAATCGAGTACGCGGTAATGAATATCCTTATCTTTTAGTATTTCCGTGTCAAATGCTTCTGGTTTAGGTGCTGCGGTTGCACTTTTGGCCGTTGTATATTTATCGGCACTAATGGTTCTTGCGCACACGCCCCAATGGTCGATCAATGCTAAGGCAGCAATAGCCAAAGCCACCAGTGCAGCCTTTAAAGTGCCCCTCAAATACAAAAACAGGAGTAAAGCACTCAATGCAATAAAACCAATCGAACGCAGCGCGTCAGAGGATACTAGGGCGGCGCGATCCTCAGCCAACATTTTTAAGAGTTGCGGCTGTTGGGCAAATATTTTTTCGTCGTTGGGACCTGAATCCCCTGCAAATGCCATTGCAAATGCACATAAACCAATCGTAATACCCGCTGCAATAAACAGTGTTTTTTTCTTTTTATCCGCAGTATATTTATCGGACAAAAAGCCTTGTAAGCCCACTGCTGCTAATGCCGCAAAACACAATTGACTTACACCCAAAGCCATACTTACGGCCCTAAATTTATTAAACATGGGCAGGTAATCGTAAAAGATATGGTTGAGGAAAAAGTTTTTACCCCAAGCCAAACTCAATGCGAAAATACCGCCGGTCAATAACCACCATTTAATACGATCATTTACTAAAAAAGCACCCAAAAAGGCTAAAAAGCAGATAATTGCGCCAAAATAGATCGCTGTACCCACAAAAGGCTGGTCGCCCATATAAAATACGCTGCTAATACCACGACGGCTTTCAGGCGGAAGTGCACGATACAATTTGGAATCCTTAAAGGTTTCGTTAGCACCGCCACCTTCAAAATGAGGTACCAAAAGGGTCATACTTTCACCAACACCATAACTCCAGCCAAATAAATAATCTTTATCTAAACCATCGCCTTTTGAGGCTTTTTCGGATAATTCCGAACTACCACGAATGGTTTCTTTGCCATATTCCCAAGTGGATAACATACGAGATGCACTGGTAGAAAAACCCAATAACAACGAAAATCCTGCTACGGCGGCTCCCTTTGTCCAATTAACCATGTTTTTTTCTTTAACGGAATAAATTAGATCCACTAAAAAATAAATACCCATTAATAATAAGGCATAATAGGTAATTTGCACGTGATTGACATACAATTGCATTGCCGTGAGCAATGCTAGCATACCGCCGCCAAGGAGGTACGACCCTCGGGTAATCAGTACCACAGCGGCAAACATACCGGGTAAAAAAGCAAGAGCCATCATTTTAGTGGTATGGCCTGCTTCCAAAATATCAACATTGTAGGAGGTGATACCATAGCCTAAAGCCCCCACGAGTGCCACCCGCCAATCTAATTTGAGTACAGTTAAAAAAAGATACATCAATAGCATGGCTGCAAAAACTTGCGACCACACCGATGAAATACCTTGGAAAAGAAAAGGAGCCTTAGCCGCTGGCCGAATCAAATCGGTCTCCGGGCGTGTATATATTTGGTACGAGGGCATACCGCCAAAAGCACTATTTGTCCACAGCGGTGTTGAGCCCTCTGTTTTATAATACTTCATAATTTCTGTTTGCATACCCGCTGCCTTATCGTTATCCGATTGAGACAATACTTTACCGTTGAAAGCATTTGGGGCGAAAAAAGCCATGGAAACTGCCAGTAAAAGGACAGCCGAAATCAGGTGCGGGAGTATTTTTTTAAAATCCACGTATTTTATTTTTTAAACTTGGTTGAGTTAATCGTTCCTTAGCGAACGCGCAAAGGTAATTTATTTTTAAAAAAAACCAACTTTGAGTTCATGCTTATCCTTCAATTATATTTCACTACCAGCCAAGTACTTTACCCCAAGAAACATAGCATATCTAATATTCACAGTATCTTTGTGGATGATTTTTCCACATGGTACCAAAGTAAGGCTTCGTTTCACAGGTGAAACGGCCACAGTGATTGCTCCATTGGGCGATGGCATGGTGCAAGTCCGCATGGACGACGATCCTACGTCGCTTATTCCTGCTTTTGAAGAGGATTTGCAAGAACTTGCTGTTTATAACAAATTTGCTGTTGCGCCGAAATCCGCGCCCAAGCCCCCGCCATTAAAGGTAATCAAAAGCAAAACTCCGATCGAGTCACCAAAAGGGGTGCAATTGGTTTTTGAACCCATGCCCGGTAAAGATGACCTAGTAACGCGCTACAAGACATGGTTGCTCAATGATACGTTGCACGAGTTTTTATTTGATCTCCATATTTTTATAGGGGACGATCACATATTGGGTTTAGATGGGAAACTGGATGCAGAAACCATCTATGAAGTAGGCGACCTTGCCTCCGATGACTTGAATGATAGCCCCGAGGCTGAATTGAGTGTACGCCGGATTACTACTGCAGGTACCGAGGACGAATTGTTTAAAGTATTAAAAATCAGACCCAAACAGTTTTTTAAAAACTTTGACTTTACGCCTATTATTATTGTTCCGGCGCATAGTTTTGTGATCTTTGACAAGTTTGATCCTGCTCAAAGTAAAGCCGCCGAAAGCCAAGATTTAAAAGATTATAACAAACAAAAAAAGAGCCAAAACAAACCTGCACCAAAGAGCAATTCGGTGAAATACGAGTTATATAGCGTAGAGGCTTTTGCTACTTTTGAAACCGAAATTGACCTACACATACAAGCACTCTCTGCTGGTTATGCACGCTTGGACAAGAGTGAAATACTGCGCATTCAGATAAAGCATTTTGAAGGTTTTATGGACAAAGCAGTTCGTTTGGGTGTCCCTAAGGTATTTGTGATTCATGGTATTGGAGAAGGAAAACTAAAGGAAGAAGTGGCATATCGGCTTAAAAACATGCCTTATGTAAGGAAGTTCAAGAATGAATTCCACCATAAATATGGATATGGTGCCACAGAAGTATGGCTAGAGTAGCATTTTTAACTATATATCAACAAATACAAAGGTGCAGCGCACCAAAATATTTGGTGTGCCATCCTCAATACTACAGCATTAGATTAAACGAATCCAACAATGCGCCACATATTCGGAAAAGCCTTTAGAATTGATATCATAATCAACTACCTTTGCGGCCAATCAACACATCATTTTGCTACTTCAATCGCTTCAACTCACACATTTCAAGAACTATACTGCGCAGACACTCCAATGTTCGCCAGGCATTAACTGCTTTGTAGGGCTGAATGGCATGGGTAAAACCAATATTTTGGATGCAATACATTATCTGTGTTTAACCAAAAGCCACAGAGGATTACCCGATAAAGCATTGGTGCAGCACAATGCGCCTTTTTTGCGGGTAGATGGTCAATTTGACACCAACGGCGCATACCATAAAGTTGTCATCAAAATGATGGCCGATAAGCGTAAAGAACTGGAAGTAAATGGGACACCTGTTCCGCGATTAGCCGATCATATTGGCAAATTCCCAGCAGTTATGATTGCCCCTGATGATGTGACCCTTGTACAAGATGGTAGTGAGGAACGGAGGCGATATTTGGATACTACCCTTGCTCAAATTTCGCCACAATACCTTCAACACCTCATTACATTTAATAATTTGCTCAAACAGCGGAACGCCCTGTTAAAAAACTTTGCGACGCAACGCTACTTTGAGCCGTTATTGTTAGAAGCCATTGATCGGCAAATGCCTGCACCCGCAGCAGCCATCCAAGCAGAACGATATGCAATGGTGGAAAGCATTCAGCCCTTGTTTCAGGAATTGTACCAAACCATATCGGGACACCGCGAAATAGCCTCTATTGCATTGGTATCCGATTGGCCCGAAAAACAAGATTATGCGGCTATTTTGCTAGAAAATCAATCAAAAGACCGCTATTCAGAGCGTACTTCGGCTGGCCCACATCGAGATGACTTATCGTTTGTATTGGATGAACAACCGCTCAAAAAATTTGCTTCCCAAGGGCAATTAAAGTCATTTTTACTCGCTTTACGCCTTGCTCAATTTGAGTACCTCCGCTCGCGTATGGGGGGCAGTCCAATCTTGCTACTCGATGATATTTTTGACAAATTAGATAGTCACCGCGTTCGGCATTTAGTGGGGCTTTTGCTGGAAAGACAAGTACAGCAAATATTTATCACAGATACACAACGCAACCGACTGGAAGAAGTAGTATCTTCCTTTGGTGCAGTGTATAAAGTATTTGAAGTAGAAAATGGGTCAGTTATCGCACCCTAAGCCGCAGCAAATGACTCCGCCTGCGCCATCGCCATCAGATCTTTCCAATCCTCCGGTACCGTTGCTTCGTTTAGCAATACGCCATCTTTAAGGTATGGATAAATTTCATCGTACCGTTTTACCTGATTCATCAATACACGACGGCTAATACCTTTACGGTCAATCTTTGACGGACTATCAAAACCTGCGCCTGCCATTAACTCCACAAAACTAGAAACAGTTTTACGGTGAAAATTAGCGACACGCACCGTTTTATTGTCAATATCCAAGCCTTTTACCAGTTTTTCGTCTTGGGTAGCCACACCAGTTGGGCAAGTATTTCGGTTGCACTCCAGTGCTTGAATACAGCCCAGGGCAATCATCATGGCCCGTGCACAATTGCAGGCATCTGCGCCTAGTGCATGCGCTCGAAAAATATCAAACCCGGTTACCACATGCCCCGAGGCGATCAATCGGATTTCTTTGCGTAAACCAAAACCCAACAACGTATTGTGTACAAAAGCAACGCCTTCGCGGAAAGGCATTCCTACAAAATTACTAAATTCGACAGGAGCCGCGCCAGTACCACCTTCACCGCCATCCACGGTGATAAAATCGGGGTAAATACCCGTTTTCAGAATGGCTTTGCAAATGGCAACAAACTCATGCTTATTGCCGATACAAAGTTTGAAACCAACAGGACGACCACCCGATAATTCGCGCATGGTGGCCAATAACTGTAATAATCCTTCTGGTGTATTAAATGCACGATGGAATGGTGGTGAATCTACTTCAATACCCGGTTTTATTTTGCGAATTGCCGCAATTTCAGGTGTGTTTTTAGCAGCGGGGAGAATACCGCCATGTCCAGGTTTTGCGCCCTGTGATAATTTCAATTCAATCATTTTGATATTGGGTGGTGCCACAGTCTGACGAAAAGCCTCTGGGTCAAATCCGCCCTCCTCGGAACGACAGCCAAAATACCCTGTACCCACTTGATAAATAAGATCGCCGCCTGGATTTAGGTGGTACGGACTAATACCGCCCTCGCCAGTATTGTGCGCAAAACCACCCAATTTAGCACCTCCATTCAAGGCAGCAATCGCGTTTTTACTCAAAGAGCCAAACGACATAGCACTTACATTCAGCACACTCAAGGCGTATGGTTGTTTGCATTGCTTACCACCAACTATTACTCTTGGATGTGGTTCTAAATGCTTTTTATCCAAAGCATTGATGCTATGGTTCATCCATTCGTACCCTTCGGCATATATATCGAGTTGGGTACCAAAAGGCGTTGTATCCACCTCGTTTTTGGCGCGTTGATAAATAATACTACGATCTATACGGCTAAATGGACGACCATTGGTATCCGATTCCACAAAATATTGATAAATTTTGGGGCGCAGCCATTCTGCAATATAGCGCGAGCGACCTACCAGCGGAAAATTTCGGATAATGGCGTGTGGTTTTTGGATCATATCATTTACGCCTACCCAAACCAACGGGCCAACGATAGCCATCAGCCAGAGCCAATGTATAGAAACAAAAAAACCGAGCAGCACAACTGCCGCAATAATTAAAATGGAGCAGAGTATAAAACCTTTACGCATAAGGGTTGGTGTAATAATTCGGTGCAAATCTATACAGTTTAACCCAATAATTTCTTGTACAGGTCTTTCAATTTTTCGGGCTGCGCCAAATTCCATTGCCAAGCATTGAAAACCACGAGATTAGCAATTTGCACTTTGAGCCACGATCGTCCTTGATACTTGCGGGTCGAAACCTTTACCTCAGCGGGCATAATTAAAAAACGCATACCTGCTTTTTTTACCCGTCGAAGAAAATCGTACTCTTCCATGATGACATAACGCTCATCATAACCCTTCATTTGAACAAAAACCTGCTTTGTAATAAAAAATGTTTTATCGCCGCCCTGGCAAAACATAAAATAGAATCGAGTTGACCAACTATTTATTTTCATAATAAAATTGGGCGAATCGAATTTAGAACGGAAGCAACCCATCGAATAGCCTTGGTGCATGGCTTGCTGGATTTGAGCCACAAAATCGTGCGGGGGCAGGGTATCTGCATGGACAAAATAGAGGATTGGCGCGGTAGCAATACTTGCCCCCATATTCATTTGTACAGCCCTGCCCGTAGGCGCGTGAAGTACAATTGCGTCTTTTTCTGTTGCATTTTGCACCGAATGATCGGTGCTGCCGCCATCGACAACAATGATTTCGAGGGTAGCATTGCTGCTATTGTCACGTAGAAAATCAATCAATTGCCCGATTCGTTCAGATTCATTGAGGACTGGGATAATTACAGAAATGTGCATGTATTACGTTGTTATTATTAGCGGCGATGTAAATCATCTCGATATATACGATTAATCGCCGTATTTTGGCCGAAATTTTTTTGTTAAGTATTTGGATACCAATTTTAAGCAATCTCACCTCCCGAGAAGTAAAAATACTTTGTATGATTTCGAAAGGTATGAACAATACCGAAATTGAAAAAAAACTTTTTATCATCCCTAAAACAGTTGATAAACATAGAACTAACTCAAAACTTATAACGCTAAGTAATCTTGACATTAATCAATTATCTAAAAAAGTGAATTATTCCCATTATTTTGCCATTATCGTATCCTTTGCACTGTATTTTGGCTTATTGCCTCATTTGAATGCCCAAAAAATCAACGAATCTGTTCAGTATAATATCAAGCGTGCCGGAGGTGACATTGAAATTGATGGCAATATGGACGATTCGGGGTGGCAAAACACCGAAATCGGTAACACCTTTTGGATGATTACCCCTATGGATACCAGCCTTACACGGGCTCAAACTGAGTTCAGATTTACATACGATGACAAAAACCTGTATTTAGTGGCTGTTTGCTATGAGGCCGTCAAAGATAAATCTTATATTGTGGAGTCGCTCAAACGCGATTTCAATTTTGGAAAAAACGATAATCTATGGTTGATACTCGAGCCGTTTAATGACCTGACCAATGGGTTTGTTTTTGGCGCAAACCCAGCAGGTGCGCAGTTCGATGGAATGATTTTCGATGGTTCCGAACTGAATGTAAACTGGGATAATAAATGGATATCAGCAACGAAATACTTGGGCGATCGTTGGATTTTTGAAGCAGCAATTCCCTTCAAAACGCTGCGGTACAAAGCCGGAGAGACACGCTGGGGCATGAATTTTAGCCGTTTGGACATTAAATCCAATGAAAAATCTTCGTGGGCGCGTATTCCTCGTCAATTTAAAAGTATCACCCTCGCTTACACAGGCGTGCTTGTATGGGATGAAGCACCGCCAACACCTAGTAATAATATTTCCATTATTCCTTACACATTGGGTGCGGTTACAAAAAATTATGAGCAGCCAGAAAAAGCAGATACGCGTACCGCATTTGGAGCAGATGGAAAAATTGCAGTCACTTCATCGCTGAATCTCGACTTGACCATCAATCCGGATTTTTCACAAGTAGATGTGGACCAACAAGTGACTAATTTGGATCGTTTTGAATTGTTTTTTCCCGAAAGGAGGCAATTTTTCTTGGAAAACTCCGATTTATTTAGCAGTTTTGGTACCAACTCCGTGCGGCCTTTTTTCTCCCGTCGCATTGGTTTGGGCGTACCGATACAGTACGGCGTTCGATTGAGCGGAAAATTAGACAAAAACACACGCTTGGGTGTACTCAATATGCAAACGGGCGCAGTTGGCGCAGAAGGCCGCCCAACCCAAAATTTTAGTGCCATAGCCTTACAACGAAGAGTTTTTTCAAGATCGAATGTTGGCATGCTGTTACTCAATAAGCAATCGCTACAGTTCGATACAAGTAAACACCGTGGCTTTAAGGAATACAATCGAAATATTGGATTAGAGTACAACCTGGCCTCTAAAAGCAACTACTGGACGGGTAAATTTTTGGCCTTAAAATCCTTGAGTCCCAATAGTAGCGGGCGCGATATGGCGCAAACAGGTACACTCAACTATGCCTCCAAAAATTGGGTAAACAGTGTAACCTTTTCGCATGTTGGCCGCGATTTTGTAGCAGAAACAGGATTTGTCCCCCGTAAAAACTATTATTACATAAGCCCTTCTTTGAATTATAGAATTTACCCGAAATCCAAAGATAGCCCCATTAATTACCATGGGCCTAGTGTATTTGGTACGCTTTATCACAATGAATCCTGGCTAAAAACAGACCACTTGGTTTACGCTAATTATCAAATTTACTTCAAAAATCAAGCGAGTATGTCCGTTTGGACAGCACAAGATTGGATCCGATTATCGGAAAGATTCAACCCTTTAAATCCATTTTCAAAAGCGTATTATATTAAAGAAGGTACGATTCATATTTGGCAAGCAGGTGGTTTCAATTTTAGTACTACCCCCCGAAATCTGCTGGTTTTTTCGTTTAGATCGCGCTATGGCGGCTATTACACCAATGGCCGACGGCTTAATTTGAATTCAGAAATTTCGTATCGTTTTCAGCCTTTTGTTGCGCTTTCGCTTGGTGCAGATTTTAATGATATACGACGAGTGACGGCAATTAATTCAACAACAGAACTGACCGAAAACCAAGGCAATAGGTTTGTATTGCTCAATTCAAAACTCGAAATTACTTTTACAAACACACTCTTTTGGACTACTTTTCTGCAATATAATGAGCAACAAAAGAACGTAAACCTCAATTCGCGCATCCAATGGCGATTCAAACCCGCCTCTGATATTTTTTTGGTTTATACAGATAATTATTTGCCAGAGACATTTGGATTGAAAAACCGCGCATTGATTCTAAAAGCAACTTATTGGGGCGGATTATAGCATCTTGAGATCGGGAAATAAACAGATGTTATGATCGAGTTTGCCTAACTTCGAGAAAAATAAAAGCAGATTTTTGGAGTAAAACTAGCGGCTAAGTAACGAAATCACCGTTACTTAGCCGCTTGAAAAATCCAACAACCTTTTATTATGCGCAACTGGCAAATTAAATTATCCTTATTTCTCAACTATTTTGTTTATGCCATACTCCTCAATAGCGTAGGCACTGTAATATTAAAAGTACAACATAATTTTGGAGTATCCGAGGGATCCGCCTCTGTGCTGGAAGCCTTTAAAGATTTGAGTATCGCAGGGGTTTCGTTTTTATTATCCTCCTATATTACCCGTATTGGTTACAAACGAGCGATGTTACTGGCGTTAGGGTTCGTGACATTAGGTTGCTTTTTACTGCCAATTATGCCTGCATTTTGGGCAACAAAATTACTTTTCGCCATCATTGGTTCTAGTTTTGCCCTTATCAAGATGTCGGTTTATGGCACTATTGGTTTGGTAACTAAAGATAAAAAAGAACACCTCAGCCTAATGAACTTTATTGAGTCTTTTTTTATGGTGGGTGTGTTAGCAGGTTATTTTGTGTTCACTTTCTTTATGGATGATGGCAATCCAGCATCCACAGCGTGGTTAAAAGTATATTATTTATTAGGGAGTATTGGGGCAGTAGCGTTTTTATTGTTACTCACTGCACCGCTCGATGAGTCATCTATCCAACAGGAATCAACCGCGGCATCTGCCACCGATTTCACTAAAATGTTCAAAATGATGGCTGTACCATTGGTATTGGTCTTTGTGCTTTGTGCATTTTTTTATGTGTTAGTAGAGCAAAGTATCATGAGTTGGTTGCCTACGTTTAACAGTAAAGTACTATCGCTGCCCACTACATTAAGTATCCAAATGGCGAGTATTTTAGCGGGAAGTACGGCAATAGGTCGTCTTTTTGCGGGTATTGTGATGCGCAAATTCCACTGGCATGCTGTATTGACGACTTGCTTATTACTAGCGGGAGCACTCGTTCTCATCGCAATTCCATTAGCCAATGGAGCACAAGGAAAAGTAGTAACGGGCTGGGGTGATGCACCTGTCGCTGCCTTTATTTTTCCTTTGATTGGGTTGTTCCTCTCTCCTATTTATCCAGCGATTAACTCCTTGATATTGACCTCATTACCTGTGCACAAACACGGATTAATGTCTGGATTGATTATCATTTTTTCTGCTTTGGGTGGTACCACAGGCTCAATCATTACGGGTAATATTTTCCAACATTTTGGGGGACAAACCGCGTTTTATTTTTCTTTGATCCCTATTTCAATACTCATCGTTGGACTCTATTTTTTCAAAAAACTTCAAACAGCCCCAACCCATGACTAATCTTTTTTTTATAGAGGAACTTTCACCGCTTTATGAAGCCGTGCAAACCAGTGGTATATTCCAAGATTCTAAATTATTCCCTGATTGCAGGCTAAAAACCACGGTAGAAGCAGTGTTGTTGGATTATACAGCAGCATGCGAAAGCGCAGATTTTGACTTAAAATTATTTGTAGAACAATATTTTGAACTACCGCCAGAGGCGGATTCAGGGTATCAATCGGGGAAAAAACCAATGGAGCAGCATTTGGAAAATTTATGGTCGATACTGCACCGAGAGCCGAATCAGGATCAAGAAGGACTTTCCACCTTGTTACCACTACCCTACCCTTATATCGTACCAGGAGGTCGTTTTCGGGAGGTGTATTATTGGGATAGTTATTTTACGATGCTCGGTTTACGGATGCATGGTCGGGCTGATTTAATCCAAAATATGGTAGATAATTTTGCATATTTGATAGAGCAACATGGTTTTATACCAAATGGCAATCGAACGTATTACCTCAGTCGGTCGCAACCACCCTTTTTTGCTTTGATGGTGCAATTGTTGAGCGAAATAAATGGCCCAGAAATATTACTCAAATACCGTCATGCTTTAGAACGCGAATATGCCTTTTGGATGTCTGGAGAAAATGTAGTAACGGAGGACGCTCCTGCACATCGCAGGGTCGTTTTGTTGCCTGATGGAAGTATAATGAACCGATATTGGGACGATAAGGATACGCCCCGACCAGAGGCATATATAGAAGACGAGCACCTCGCCCAACAATCAGATCGCCCCGATTCCGCAACCTACCGCGATATTCGGGCTGCTGCGGAATCGGGCTGGGACTTTAGCAGTCGTTGGTTTGCTGATGGACAAAATATGGCAACAATTCAAACCACTCAACTTGTGCCTGTCGATCTGAATTGCCTTTTATATTTTCTTGAAAAAACGCTACTTCAAATCTATCGCCAATTGCCCGATCGCGTTCCAGCAGATGTGATGAAAGAAAAGGCCAGACTAAGGAAACAAGCAATTTTAAACTATTGTTGGGACAAAGAAATGGGATTCTTCTTTGATTATAATATAACAAGTCATTCAAAATCAAAGAATTGGAATTTGGCTGCTGTATTTCCTTTGTTTTTCAATATCGCCACTGATGAGCAAGCAGCAAAAACAGCCGAACACCTCAAAAACAAATTTTTGAAAGATGGTGGAGTGGCTACCACACTTTCCGACACAGGCCAACAATGGGATACGCCTAATGGCTGGGCACCTTTACAATGGATCACCTACAAAGGTTTGATACAATATGACCACGAAGCGCTTGCCCATCAAATTCGCGATCATTGGATGCGGCTCAATGAACGCACCTACGCAGCAACAGGCAAAATGATGGAAAAATACAATGTTCAAGATATTGAGACAAAAGCAGGTGGTGGGGAATATCCGAATCAAGATGGATTTGGTTGGACAAATGGAGTGTATTTAATGTTTGCACAACAGTAATAGCGACCTGTTTTTACCCCAAATTGTAACAAAAAAATCCTACCACGTATGATTTAGTCATAGAAAGAGGAACGTAGATTGGGCATTTTTCTGCCATAAAAGTACACAAGAGAACACAAAAGCGCAGCGACCACACTACGCTTTGTGTCCTCTTGTGTACTTTTGCGGTAAAATAGTGTACGCTATATTTTTGAAATACAAAAAAATATAACTCTCCGGTATAATATCATACAAAAAAACAAAACATACACTTGAAAAAAATACTATTTATTGACCGCGACGGTACCATTATCGAAGAACCCAAAACTGATTTCCAAATAGATAGTTTGGAAAAACTGGCATTTATCCCAGGTGCAATTTATGCCCTAGCCCGTATCGTACGTGAAACAGACTACGCGCTGGTGATGGTCACTAACCAAGATGGACTTGGCACAAACTCCTTTCCAGAAAATACATTTTGGCCAGCACAACAAAAAATGATAGACACATTAGCAGGTGCAGGTATTCATTTTCACGCCATCCATATCGACCGGAGTTTTGAGGCAGAAGGCTTGCCCACCCGAAAACCCGGCACTGCTATGCTGACGGAATACATGGATGGCAATTTTGATTTGGCCAATTCTTACGTCATCGGTGATCGTTTGACCGATATACAATTAGCCAAAAATTTAGGGACAAAGTCTATTCTTTTAAAAAACAACGATAACCCAACCGATTTCCAAGGAACGATTGATCTGATTACAGATGATTGGGAGGCTATTTATCAGCACCTAAAACTACCCCCAAGAAAGGTACAATACCAACGAAAAACCAACGAAACGGATATTCAAATAGACCTTAACTTAGATGGTGCTGGTCAATCAAATATTCATACAGGACTAGGTTTTTTCGATCACATGTTGGATCAATTAGCACGCCACGGCGGTATCGACCTCCATATCAATGTATTAGGTGACCTGCACATCGACGAGCATCATACCATAGAAGATACTGCATTAGCACTCGGTACAGCATTTGCAGAAGCACTCCAAGACAAAAAAGGACTGCACCGATACGGATTTTGCCTGCCAATGGATGATGCATTGGTTCAAGTTGCCATCGACTTTGGTGGAAGACCATGGCTAGTATGGGATGTTGATTTTAAAAGAGAAAAAATAGGAGAAATGCCCACCGAAATGTTCATGCATTTTTTCAAATCTTTTTCCGATAACGCCAGATGCAACCTCAATATCATAGCAGACGGATCGAACGAACACCATAAAATTGAAGCCATTTTTAAAGCATTTGCAAAATCAATAAAAATGGCCATCCAGCGCGATAGCAATAATATGCAATTACCCTCCACCAAAGGCATCCTATAACACATGATCGCAATTGTAAAATACAACGCAGGTAATATTCAATCCGTCCGTTTTGCCCTTGAAAGACTTGGAAAAGAAGCCATCTGGACCGATGATCCCGAAGTGCTGCAATCGGCCAGCCACGTTATTTTCCCTGGAGTTGGAGAAGCATCTACTGCCATGCAATATTTGCGGGAGCGCGGCTTGGACACTGTTATTTCGGAATTAAAGCAACCTGTCCTTGGTATTTGCCTCGGGTTGCAGTTGTTTTGTGCTTATTCCGCTGAAAACGATACCGAATGTATGGGTATTTTTAATACAGAAGTACGCCTATTCGAGTCGGATATATTGAAAGTCCCCCACGTTGGGTGGAACAATATTACAGGTCTTAAAGGCCCGCTTTTTAAAGGTATTGACGAAAATGCTTGGATGTATTTTGTACACAGTTACTACGCTGTATCTAATGCATTAACACAAGCAACTTGCGATTATACGCTGCCGTTTGCTGCTGCATTACAGAAAGATAATTTTTTTGCAGTACAATTTCATCCAGAAAAATCAGGAGAGATCGGGCAACAGGTCATTGGAAATTTCCTCGCGCTGTAGCCTAAAAACATCAGAAGATATGGTATTATTCGTAGAGTGTCGGGGGGGGGGGGGG